>DASSRQ010000358.1:0-2318 GCA_035701665.1 Vulcanimicrobiaceae bacterium | reverse complement strand
GCTCGAACCGCTCTCCGCATCGCTCGGCAGCGCGATGGGCCTGCAAGATCTCAGCCTGACCGACGACTTTACCAGCGGCTTCGGCATCAACGCAGCCAAAGCGTTCGGGAAACACATCACCGCCGTCTTCTCGCAAACCATGGGCACGCCGTCGCGGCGCAGCCTCAGCATCGAAGCGCACCGCGGGAACTCGACGGCGTTCAACTTCATGATGTACAGTTCCGACGCGGCGCCGCTCACCGGCTACACGCCGAGTCAGACCCTGTTCGGGTACAACGACTCGGTGAACGCCAACGCCCTCATGCCGCTGCTCGGCACCAACGGCTTCACCATGACCTACGAGCATAAATTCCAATGACGCGCGCAACAATCGGACTGCTGGTTCTCCTTCTTGCCGGCTGCGCGGCCAGCGCACAGACGCGCCCGGCCTACGTCGATGCCGAATCGCTGCTCGCAAATCATCCGCTTTATGGAACGCTCGCGCAGTACGACCGGCAGATCGCCGCACTCGACGGCACGCTCCACACGCAGTTTGCCAACACCGATGCGCAGATCGACAACGCGTCGCGCGCCGTGCAAAACGATGCGCGCGGTGTTGCAGCCGCTTATCGCAACGGCGTCGATGCCTCCGGCAAGGCCGTCACGGCCAACGAGCCGTCATTCGTCCAGACCAACGCCACGTCCGCGGATACGGGCATCGAACAGCACATCGAACAAACGTACCGGCAGCAGAACTCGCAGATGCAAGGCGCGGCGCAGCGCGACATGGCAACGTATCGCGACGCCGTCGCGGCGCAAGAACAGCAAGCGTACAATTCATTCGCCGACGCCATGAACGAACGCGTCCAGCAGGCCATCGCTCTGCGAACGCAAGAGCTGCGCGAACACGAAGGAAACGCCATGCTGGAACTCGCCCGTAAGCATGCGCCGCAACGCCTTTCGCTTCGCGCAAAACTGCAGACGCTCGTGCTCCGGCCCGAAGCGCGCAAGTCGGTTCTAGCGCAGTTGCAGACGCTGCAGGCACAGGAAGATGCGGCGCTTTCCGCTATGCGCCGTCAAGATGCGTCAACGCTCAACGCGTACTCCGCGCACGTGCGTTCGCAAGCGGAAAGCGATCTCGCACAGATGCGCAGCAAACTGGAAACGCGTGCAGCCGGCAACCTCGCCGCGCGCGACGCCGTGCTGCGCTCGCAGCAGTCCGGCGCCAAAACGCTTACCATTCCTTCGGCTCCCGCATCCGGCGCCGGCCCGGCCGACATGAAGTCCGCGTACACGCAACTGCGCAACGCTTCGATCCCATCGGATAGCGCGTTCGCTGGCGCCGGCAACGACATCACCTCGCACTGGAAAGACCTGCGCAACGTGAACGACGATGCGGTCGGCCATACGCGTTCGCAGATCGCCTGGCTGAAACACGATCGCGAAGCGGTTCGCAAACGCATGATCTCGCAGATCATGTATGAAGCGCAGCGCCTGGCCAAGACCCGCGGCTACGACAACGTCATTGACGGCAAAGCCCCCGCAGGCAGCCTAGATCTCACATCCGCAGTCCGCTCCGACATGGCAACGCTATCGCCGTAGCCCCCAGCGCGTCGAGGCGCCCCCAGAAACCCCGTCGAAGCCCCGCCCATGACTGAACGCTGGCCGCAGCTCCTTCAAAGTGAATGGAGCGACACGCAAGCCACGCTGCATCTTTGGACGCAGATCGTCGGCAAGGTCCGCCTCAAACAAGAACCGCTCGTCAACCACTGGTGGAACGTCACGCTCTACGTAACGCCGCGCGGGCTAACGACTTCCGCGATGCCTTACAAGGGCGATCGAACGTTTAAAATCGACTTCGATTTTCTCGCAAACCGGCTGCTCGTCGATGGCTGCGACGGTGAAACCGCATCGTTTGCCCTCGAACCGATGACCGTCGCCGCGTTTTACGACAAGCTGATGAGCACGCTGCAGTCGCTCGATATCCGTGTGAGCATCGACAAACGGCCAAACGAAATCGCCGACGGCATTCCCTTCGACAAAGACACCACGCACAAGTCCTACGATCCCGTCCAAGTCGAAAAGTTTTGGCGCATCCTGCTACAGGTCGATCGTCTCTCGAAGGTGTTCCGTGCAAACTTCTTAGGAAAAGCCAGCCCCGTGCATTTCTTTTGGGGCAGTTTCGATATGGCCGTTACCCGTTTCTCCGGACGCCCTGCCCCACCGCATCCCGGCGGTTTCCCGGCGTTGCCCGATTGGGCTACGCGCGAAGCGTATTCGCACGAAGAACACAGCGTAGGTTTCTGGCCGGGCGGCTTCGGCGTAGAAGCGCAATTTTA
>DASSRQ010000357.1:0-5101 GCA_035701665.1 Vulcanimicrobiaceae bacterium | reverse complement strand
GCGCCGGTGCGCGCGAGCGCAGCCGCCGCAAGCAGGTTCAAGAAGCCATGCATCATTACGCCGGCTGCCTCGTTATAGTGACGGACGGGATGATGCAGACCCGCCGTCGCTTTGAACGGCACGCCGGCGGAATGCGCACTTGCAATAAACGACGCGACCGTTTGCGGAGACGGATACGCGTCTGCGCTGAGGCCACCGCAGCGGATCTTCGCACCGAGACCGCGCTGCGCGAGCGCGGGAATCGCCGATGCGGGTACCTCGACAAAAGCCGGAATGTCCGCAAGGCCGCGCTCCCCGCGCGTTTTTGCAAACGAATCGATGCTCTCCGGTTCGAGTGCGATCTCGAGCACTTCGATGCTGCCTGCACGCGTATCGCGGCGGAAGCCCGCAGCCCATTCGAGATCGCCGATGCCGCCGTCGAGAATGACGCTTAACGCAATTCGGCCGCCGGTTGGAACCGCAGCCAGCACGCGGCTGAGCTGCGATTGCCGCGCGATGAACCGGCCCAGCATCCAAGCATAACTGCCGTCGCGCGCCTGCAGATACTCGAGCACCGCCGACGGCACGTCGAGCTGCGCGGGCGGAAACAATCCGGCATAATCCACCAGGGCATCGAGAATCATGACAGGGCGGCTTCGGTCGCTCCTCAAAGTGCCCTGCCATGGAAACGATGACGCCTCCGGCCAATCCGCTGGCCAAGATCGATTGGGACTACGTCGAGTTTTACGCCGGCAACGCAAAGCAGGCCGCGCACTATTACTGCTCGGCATTCGGCTTCGAGCAAGTGGCGTATGCCGGCCCCGAAACCGGCGTTAAAGACCGCGCTTCGTACGTGCTGGTGCAAAATAATTTGCGGTTCGTCATCACCGGTGCGATGGGCGCCGACAGCGATATCACGCGTCACGTCGCCGCTCACGGCGACGGCGTGCGTGACGTCGCCATCACCGTTTCCGACTGCAAGGCCGCATACGAAAAAGCGCTCGCGGGCGGCGCGCGCGGCGTGAGCGCGCCGCAAGAGACGAGCGACGAACACGGCCGCATCGTGCGTGCGACGATTGCCGCGTACGGCGATACGGTGCACACGTTCGTTCAGCGCGACGGGTACAAAGGCGTCTTCATGCCGGGGTACGTTCCGCAGAGCAAACGTATCGAATCTTCGCAAAAGCCCGAACTGCAGTTCATCGATCACTGCGTCGGCAACGTCGGCTGGGGCGAGATGGATAAATGGGGCGACTTCTACGCCAACGTCTTCGGATTCTCGCAGCTGATCTCGTTCGACGACAAAGATATCTCGACCGAATACACGGCGCTCAAATCGAAGGTGATGACGGACGCCGATCACCGCGTGAAGTTTCCGATTAACGAACCCGCCGAAGGACTGAAGAAATCGCAGATCGAGGAGTATCTGGATTTTTACGGCGGCGCGGGCATCCAGCACATCGCCATCCGGACCGACGACATCATCGCGACGATCAAAGCGCTGAAGGCCAACGGCGTCGAGTTTCTCGACACGCCCGATTCGTACTACGACGATCTCGAATCGCGCGTGGGCCGCATTGACGAGGCCACGCAGATTCTGCGCGATCTGCGCATCCTCGTCGATCGCGACGACCAGGGCTACATGCTGCAGATCTTCACCAAACCGCTTCAGGACCGGCCGACGGTCTTCTTCGAGATCATTCAGCGCAAAGGGTCGCTCAGCTTCGGCAAGGGCAACTTCAAAGCGCTCTTCGTCTCGATCGAAAAAGAACAGGAGCGCCGCGGGACTCTGTAAGCAACCGAACGAAAGGTAGACTCCCAAAGGAGGCTACCTTTATGTCCGAAGATTCTTCCTTGCTTCAGGCATTGTCCGATCGTGTCACCGCGTTGGAGCGGCAGTCGCGGCGGCTCAAGGTTCTGCTTGGCGGAGCGTTCGTGCTCGTTCTTGCGCTCGGCGCCGTTTCAGGCACCATTGCCCAGCCGCACAGCATCTCGTTCGCCGGCCCGATGGGCACCGTTAAGCTCTCCGCCGACGGCTTGTGGTTTTACGACAAGCACGGCACGCCGCGTTTGGCGGAATACATCTCCGCCGATCACCGGCAGCCCGTGATCCGTATGCGCGACTCTTCGAACCGCGACGCGGTGTATTTCGGTTTGACGGAGCGCGAACGGCCGCGGATTTCGTTCATGGATCCTTCGAACAACGAACGTTTATACGTCGGTTTGACCACAGAAGAAACCGGACTCGTGCGCACGTTCACAAGCAGCGGCAAAGAACAAACCTCGCTCGAAGACGACTTCTTGCGCATTCGCGACACGGGCGGCACCGAACAAATTTACATCGGTGTCTCGACCGACAACACGCCGATCCTAAAGATGTTCGACGCATCGCACACGGAGCGCGTGTACGCCGGTCTATACAGCGACGGCAAATCCGGCTTCAGTTCGTACGACAGCAGCGGCAGCTCGAGTTGGAGTTCGCAGTAGGCGGAAACAAGCAACCTCTTCGCCAATAGCAGCGCCCATGGTCGCCGTCGATGCCGTAATGCTCGAGACGCGTGCGGGTGCACTCGCGAAACGCTCGATCAAGACCTCGGCAAAAGTAGCTGGTATTCGCTTGGCCATGGCGTGCATGGACCTCACGACGCTCGAAGGCAAAGACTCGCCCGGGCGCGTTCGTTCCTTGTGCGCCAAGGCGCGTAATCCGGCTCCGCAGCTTGCGGATCTCCCGAGCGTAGCCGCAGTCTGCGTCTATCCCGCGCTTGTCAGCGTCGCGAAGGAAGCGCTTGCAGGCACGAATATCGCGGTAGCGTCGGTCGCGACGGCATTTCCCAGCGGGCTGAGTTCGCTGGAGGTAAAGCTGGCCGATACGCAAGCGGCGCTGGACGCCGGCGCCGACGAGATCGACATGGTGATCGATCGCGGCGCATATTTGTCGGGACGTTTCCAAGAAGTGTTCGACGAAATCGTCGCCGTCAAGCGCGTCTGCGGCGACGTTCATTTGAAGGTCATCCTTGAAACCGGCGAGCTGGGAACGTACGATGCTATTCGCGGAGCCAGCGATCTCGCGCTCGAGGCCGGCGCGGATTTCATCAAAACCTCCACCGGCAAAGTCGGCACGAACGCAACCTTTCCAACCGCCGTCGTGATGTGCGAAGCGATTCGCGATTACGCGAGGCGCACGGGACGGCGCGCCGGGTTGAAGATTGCCGGCGGATGCCGTACGACGAAACAGGCGCTCACGTACCTTGTGATTGTGAAGGAAACGCTTGGAGAGAGCTGGCTCGATCCGCACTTATTCCGGATCGGCGCCAGTTCGCTGCTCGACGACTTGCTGATGCAATACGAAAAAGAACTCACCGGCCACTACGCCGGCGCCGATTACTTTCCAAAAGACTAATGGCTATTTTCGAATACGCGCCCGCCCCCGAGACGACCAAGCCGCAGATCCGCAAGGAGTACGGCCTGTTCATCGATGGGAAATGGACGCGCCCATCAAGCGGCGCTTCTTTTGAAACGATCAATCCCGCGACGGAACAGCCGCTCGCGCGCATAGCGCAAGCCGATGCGAAAGACGTGGATGCGGCGGTGCATTCCGCGCGCCGCGCCTACGATAAGTACTGGCGCAAACTTCGTCCCGCCGATCGCGCGAAGTATATTTACCGCATTGCGCGCGCCATCACCGAACGTTCGCGCGAGTTGGCCGTTCTGGAAACGCTCGACGGCGGAAAACCGATCAAAGAGTCGCGCGACTTCGACGTGCCCCTTTCCGCCGCGCACTTCTTCTATTACGCGGGCTGGGCCGATAAATTGGAGTACGCGCTTCGCGCGGGGAAAATGCCCGAACCGATCGGCGTTGCCGGGCAGATCGTTCCGTGGAACTTCCCGCTGCTGATGGCCGCATGGAAACTCGCGCCTGCTCTGGCGTGCGGCAATACCGTCGTGCTCAAGCCGGCCGAAACGACGCCCCTGACCGCACTTGCGCTCGCGCAGATCATTCGTGAGGCCGACTTGCCGCCGGGTGTGGTGAACGTCGTCACGGGCGACGGCAGCACCGGCGCGGCGCTCGTGTCGCACGACGACGTCGACAAGATCGCGTTCACCGGAAGTACCGAAGTCGGCAAAGCGATCCAGCGCGCATTGGCCGGTACGAACAAACGCCTGACGCTCGAGCTGGGCGGCAAGGCCGCGCACATCGTGTTCGGCGACGCGCCGCTCGACCAAGCCGTCGAAGGCATCGTCAACGGCATCTACTTCAACCAAGGGCACGTGTGCTGCGCCGGTTCGCGTCTGTTAGTCGAGGAGAGCGTGCACGACGAAGTGGTCGTGCGGCTGACCGAACGCCTGCAGACGCTGCGCCTGGGCGATCCGATGGACAAGAACACCGATGTCGGCGCTATCAACTCGCGCATGCAGCTGGAAAAGATTCAGGAACTCGTGCAAAGCGGCATCGAGCAGGGGGCAACCCTCGTTCAGCAGTCGTGCGAGCTCCCCGAACGCGGCTTCTTCTTCCCAGCGTCGTTCTTCACGGGCGTGCAGCAGTCGCACCGAATCGCCCGCGAAGAGATCTTCGGGCCGGTGCTCTCGATCCTGACCTTCCGCACGCCGGACGAGGCCATCGAAAAGGCGAACAACACGCCTTACGGTCTCTCGGCCGGTATTTGGACGGACAAGGGCTCGAAAAACATGTTCGTAGCGCAGCATCTGCGTGCGGGTGTGGTATGGTGTAATACATTCAACATGTTCGATCCGGCTTCGCCGTTTGGCGGTTACCGGGAGTCGGGCTTCGGGCGTGAGGGTGGCGTCCACGGCTTATATGAGTACTTGGCTCACTAACGACGATTTAGAACACGACTTCCGGGCACTTTTCGAGCGCAGTCTCGACAGCATCGTCCTGCTGTCGCGAGAGGGCGATGTCGTCGATCTAAACGAGGCCGCTATCAAGATGGCGGGCGCGCCCCGTGAGGCGCTCGTCGGGCAAAATTTCCGCATCTTTTTGAGCAGCGCGGACCTCGAGCGCGGTTGGTCGTTCTTCCGCCGCGCGCTCGAAGGCGAGTCCGTCCGCTACGACATCAGTGCCAGCGCACCCGGCGGCCCCGAGCTGATGCTCGACGTCACGCTG
>DASSRQ010000356.1:0-14537 GCA_035701665.1 Vulcanimicrobiaceae bacterium | reverse complement strand
ACTCAAACTCGATGTCGACCGGATCAACGCCGAACTGTTAAAGCGTCAAGGCGGGTACGGCCGCGGCGGCCGTATGAAGATCGAACAGGATACGATCGAGTTTATCGCGGGCGTGCGCGGATCGGAAACGCTCGGGTCGCCGGTCGCCGTGCTGATCCGCAATCGCGATTTTGAAAACGTCCGCGCGTTGATGGATCCGATTACCGGCCAAGGAAAACCGCTGACGAATCCGCGCCCGGGTCATGCCGATTATGCCGGCGCCCTCAAGTACCGCCAGCGCGATCTGCGCAACATTCTCGAACGCGCGAGTGCGCGCGAAACGGCAATGCGCGTGGCGCTCGGCGCAATTTGCGCAGAAGTGCTCGGCGCGCTCGGTATCCGCACGCAGTCCTACGTTCACCGCATCGGTCCGGTCGAGGCTCCGGCGCTGGACGAGGTCGATTCGCAGGCGGTCGAAGCGAGCGACGTGCGCTGTCCGCACCCGGAGTCGTCGGCCGCGATGATCGCCGAAATCGACAAGGCCAAAGCTGCGGGCGACACGCTCGGCGGTCAGTACATCGTCGAAGTACTCGGCGTTCCGGCCGGAATCGGGAGCAACCGGCAGCCGGACACGCGCCTTGACGGCGTCCTGGCGGGCGCACTCATGGCGATGCAGACGGTCAAAGCGGTCGAGGTCGGTCTGGGAGCGGACGTTGCCGCGCGGCCGGGGTCCGCCGCGCACGATACGTTCGCGCTGGAAGAAGGCGAAGTCGTGCGCACCAGCAACCGCGCGGGCGGCATCGAGGGCGGCATGAGCAATGGGCAGCGCATTACGCTGCGCGTAAGCGTGAAGCCGATTCCGACCCTGATGAAGGCGCTGCCGTCGGTCAATCTCCACGAACGTACGGATGCGCCGGCCTCGATTGTGCGCAGCGACGTGTGCGTCGTTCCCGCCGCAGCGGTCGTCGGAGAGGCGATGGTGCGCCTCGCGCTGATGGCGCCGGTGCTCGAAAAATACGGCGGCGACTCCATCGAAGAGACGATCGACAATCTGCGCCGGAGCAACGCCGCTGCTGAGGAGTTGTTCGCGCGATGAAGCGGCACGTGGCGCTTACGGGGTTTATGGCCGCCGGTAAATCGACCATCGGCAAGAAACTGGCGCGCAAGCTCGCGACGAACTTTTACGACGTGGACGATCTCATCGTAAAAGATCACGGTCCGGTTGCGGATATCTTTTACGCACAGGGCGAAACGGCGTTCCGCGAGTACGAGTTCCAAGCGATTAGCGACATTGTGGACTCGCAAGAGCCGGGAATCATCTCGTTGGGCGGCGGCGCCGTTACGTACGATAAATCGCTCGCGCTGTTGAAAAAACGCGCGTACCGCGTGTTCATCAAAGTAACGCCCGAGCAGATTTTGGGACGGCTGCGGCGCAGCAAGCGCGTGCGCCCGCTGGTCGGGCCGTCACCATCCCTTTCAAAGATCAAGGATCTGTATGCGCAGCGCATGCCGCGATACGCACATGCGGATCTCGTCGTCGAAGCAGACGCGCTTACGACCGCCCAGATCGTCGACCGGATCGTCGCCTGGATGCACCACAAAAACATCCAGCTGTGATGCAGACCGAGATCGTCGTCGCCGGGCCGGTGCGGGAACCGCTGCGGCGATTCTTGAGCGCCCGGGGCATCGCTCGCTTCATCGTCTTGACCGACGCAAACGTCGCGCAGCAAGCGCGCTCGCTGGTCCGCGGACTGCGCGGCAACGCCGGCGTCTTTGCATTCGCGCTGGGCGAGCGGCGCAAGACCATGCGCACCGTGCAGGCGGTATTGGAGACGCTCGTAAACGCGGGCGCGGATCGCGGAACCGTCGTCGTCGGCATCGGCGGCGGCGTCGCGGGCGATCTCTTCGGCATGGCTGCATCGCTCTTTATGCGCGGCGTGCCGTACGTGCACGTCGCAACCACGCTCGTCTCGATGGTGGATGCGGCAATCGGCGGTAAAACCGGCGTCGATCTGCCGCAAGGCAAGAATCTCGCGGGAACGTTTTCCGATCCGCTTGCGGTGTTTGCATGGATCGACGCGCTGCAGACGCTGCCGCTGCGCCAGGTGCGCGAAGGATTGGCCGAGGTCGTCAAACACGGCATCATCGAAGGCGACGATCTGTTCGAGTCTTTGGAAACGCTCGCGCCGCATCCGTTCCGCCGCTGGCCCTGGGAAGATTTGGTGGAGCGCGCGCAGCAAGTCAAAGTCGCCATCGTCAACGACGATCGCACCGAACAGGGGCTGCGCGAAGTCCTCAATTTAGGTCACACGTTCGGGCACGGCATCGAACAAGCGTCGGGGTTTCGCATCTCGCACGGCGCGGCCGTGTCCATCGGCCTGCGCGCCGCCGGATTGCTCGCGCTGCGAACCGGACGCTTCTCGCGCGAGGAACATCTGCGCGTGCTGACGCTGCTGACGCTCTTGCGGATGCCCGGCGTTACGACGATGGCGCCCGACGCCGTTTTCCGCGCGATGCAGACCGATAAGAAGCGCCGCAACGGGAAGCTGCGCTTCGTGCTGCCGCGCGCGATAGGCGATGTCGAGTTCGGCGTGCGCGCACCGGATCGCACGGTGCGAGCCGTGCTGCAGCAGCTGCAGACGCAGCCCGGAGGCCGCGAATTCCGCTGACCCGTTGCGTCGACGTGATCGCGGCGATCCGTTCGTCGCGGTTCGACATGCCGCTGACGTACGATGCCGGCGAGCACGACGTGCAGATTGGCGACGTCGTGCGCGTACCGCTCGGCTCGCGCGAACAACTCGCCTTCGTCATCTCTGCGCCCGAACTGCGCGATCCTGGGCGATCCCTGCGCGCGCTCACGGGCGTTACGAACGTTCCACGAGCCTTCGACGAGATGGGTTTGGCGCTCGCGCGGTTTGTCGCGGACGAGTATTTGTGCACGCTCGGCGAAGCGCTCGGCGCCGTCGTGCTCGCTGCTGCCGTGCCGCGAACGGTGGATTCGTTCGTTCCGGCGGTCGACGTGCCGGTTCGTACGCGGTACCCGTCGGTGCCGGGCCGGCTGGTGGATTTGATTTGGGGCGATCTTCGCGAAGGCTTCGGGATGGAGCAACTGCTGCGACATCCCGAGGCGCGCCGTGCCGGCGATCGCGGTGCGCTGCTTCGCCACATCGGTACGATCGTACGCAGCGGCGAGTTGCAGCGCACGCGCCGGTTCGTCGATCCGCGCATGCACGAGTATCGCATTCGCGTCCTGTATCCCGGAAGCGGAACGCTCCGCGGCCCGAAAATGCAGCATCTGCTCGCGTTTGTCAACGAACAGCCCGGTGTGCCGCGCGCCGACGCGCTGCTGGCCGGATTCTCCAACGCCACGATTGCGCGTGCCGTAAAATCCGGCGCGCTGCGCGAGGCGGAAGAAACGCCCACGCGCGACCGCAGCGCCGCCGGGACGTTGCCCACCTTCACGCCTACGGGCGAGCAGCGCGCGGCCATCGATACACTTACCGAAGCGCTTTCGGCACGCGCGTTTGCCGAGATTCTGCTGCACGGCATTACCGGCAGCGGCAAGACGTTCGTGTACATTCACGCGATCGCGCGGGTGCTGGCAGAAGGCGGCCGCGCGATCGTGCTCGTTCCGGAGATTTCGCTCACGCCGCAGACGGCGCGGCGCTTCGAACAAGCCTTCGGCGGACGCGTTGCCGTACTGCATTCGGCGCTCTCGGAACGCGAACGGTTCGACGCATGGACGGCCTGCGCGCAAGGCGAGATCGACGTCGTTGTCGGCGCGCGCAGCGCCGTCTTCGCGCCGCTGCGCGATGTGCGTCTGTTGATCGTCGACGAGTCGCACGAGAGCTCGTACCGGCAAGAGAGCGTCCCGCGTTATCATGCGGTCGCCGTTGCTCGCGAGCGCATGCGGCTGGAAAACGGTGTGCTGGTCCTCGGCAGTGCGACCCCGTCGCTCGAGTCGTACGCAGACGCAATCGATGGGCGCATCGCGCTGCTCGAATTGCACGAACGCGCCACGCAGCAGCCGCTTCCGCACGTCACGATCGTCGACATGGGCAAGGAGTTCGAGGCGGGAAACCGACGGATCTTCAGCAGCGCGCTCGCGCAAGCACTCGACGAGCGCATGCAGCGCGGCGAGAAGACCGTCTTGTTCGTAAACCGACGCGGTACCGCCGGCTTTCTGCTTTGCCGCAAATGCGGCTTCGTTCCGGAGTGTCCGCGCTGCTCGGTTTCGCTAACGCTGCACCGGAGCGAAGGCGCGATGCGCTGTCACTACTGCGATTTTCAGCGCGGCATACCGCAGCGGTGCGAGCGCTGCTCGAGCGATGCGGTTCGCGAGTTCGGCGCCGGCACGGAGCGCGTTGCGGAAGAAGTGCAGCACTTGTATCCGTCTGCGCGCGTGGTGCGCATGGATAGCGACACGACCACGCGCATCGGCGATCACGCGCGGCTGCTGGACGAGTTCGGCGAGAACGGCGACGTGCTGGTCGGCACGCAGATGGTCGCGAAAGGACTGGACTTTCCGACCGTCACGCTCGTAGGCGTAGTCGCCGCGGATATCGGTCTGCATGCGCCGGATTTCCGGGCTTCGGAACGCACGTTTGGACTTGTCACGCAAGTATGCGGACGAAGCGGAAGGGCGCGCGCCGGCGAGGCAATCGTGCAGACGTACTCGCCAACGCATCCGGCCCTCACGTTTGCGGCAAATCACGACTATCGCGGTTTTGCACTGCACGAACTGGAAGAGCGGCGGAGCACGCAGTTTCCGCCGGCAAGCGCGCTTTTGTATGCCGGTGTAATCGGGCGCGAACGAAAGGCCGTGCTCGCGCAGGCGCAGGTGTACGCGCGCAAACTCGAAGCGCTTCCCGGAATCGACGTGCTGGGCCCGGCGCCGTATCCCATCGCCCGGTTGAACAACGAATGGCGCTTCCGGATCGCGCTCAAAGGGGAGCGGCCGGAGATACTCCGAAGCGCCGTACGCGATGAGATTCAACCGCTGGCGCGCGCCGATCGTGCTACCCGCCTGGTTATCGTGGTGAATCCGTGAACAGCACGCTGTTGTTTCACGACGGCGCATTGACCGGGCGCGCGGTCGGTGCCCTGATCGTGCTCGTGCTGACGCTGATCTTTGCGCGTGTCGCCGGCGTTTGGGTCGCACGTCTCGGACAGCGCACCGAGCACCGGCTGTTTTCGATCTCACTGTATGCAACGCTAGTCCAAACCGTGATCGTCATCGTCGGGCTGCTCACCGTGCTCAGCACGCTCGGCATCAGAATCGAGGCGGTGCTTACCACGCTCGGCCTGGGCGGTTTAGCAGTGGCGCTAGCGCTCAACGATACGCTCACGAATCTGTTTGCGGGCATCCAGATCATTACGGCGAAGCAGCTGCGCGTGGGCGACTACGTGCGCTTCGATTTCGCCGAAGGCGTCGTTGCGGACATCCAATGGCACAATACGACGCTCCGCGATCCCCAGAACGACCTTGTCGTCATTCCGAACGCGAAAGTGAACACGTCGGTGTTCACCAACTTCTCGCACGCCGGCGAGAATCTGGTCATCCCGGTAACGGCATCGTTGCCGTGGAAAGGCTCGTTCTCAAAACTAAAAGCGATCGCGACGAAAGCCGCCGGCGGGGCAGACGTGCGGATGACGGCGATAAACGAGACGAACGTGCAAGTGACGGCATTTCTGCCGGCGCAAGGCTACACCGAGCGATCCAAACGCGCGGCGCAATTCTTGGAACAACTGCACGACTCGGCCGTGCAAGAGCACATGGGCGTTAGCGCGGGGCCTTAAAGCGAAGCGGCGCACCCGGCACGAGCAGCTGCGAGAGCAGCAAGCCGGCGACGATCAAAATCGCCGAGAGTACGGCGCTCGTTGCCAATGTCGCCGCGTCGCCGTAGTTCTTCGAGGCGATCCACAGCACGCTTTGGTAGCTGAGCGCTCCCGGAACGAGCACGTGCAGCGCCGGAATCTGCATGATCGGCTGCGGCACGCGCAGATAGCGCGCGGCGCCGTTCGCAACCAGACCGCAGACGAGCGCTGCGACGAACGGCGTCACCTGATGCGCGGGCGTCAGGTTGAAGTACACTTGCGTACCCATCGCGACGAAGCTTGCGAGAAAGACCCACGGATAGTCACGCAGTCGCGCGTCGAGTTCGATCGACAGGCCGATCGACAGAAGAAGAATCGCCGCTATTAAGTAGCCGGTTCCGAGCTGGTGCGACTGCACGTTAGCGGCTTGCAGCAGCGTGCCGCCCGCGGCGGCGAATCCCAGTATCGCACCGCAGCCGAGCGCTAAAAGAATGGCCAGCACGCGGCCCAGTCGCGCGGTTCCCGCGATCAAATCGTTGTTCGCCAGTTCGTGCAGCGCGAGCGTGAGCGAGTATCCGGGCAGCAAAACGACGACGCCGGCGACGATCGCGATGTAGAGATTGACCGGTGCAACGAAATGGGAGTACAGCGCGACGATCATCGTCGCGGCGAAAGCAGCGATGAACGTGAACAGTCGATCCATCGTCGCGTTGCGCGTCGTGAAGAACGATAAGATGCCGGTGCAGACACCGATGATCGCCGAGACGATCAATTCGTGCGTTCCGCCGCCGAGCAGTGCGCAGACACCGGTGGCGACGGCTACGAGCGCGAAGATCGTTGCGATGGCGGGCGGCGGCGGGCACCGGTCGTCGAGCGAGCGCAGCAGCGCCGTTGCGGAGTCGAGCGTAATCTTCCCGGCTTGAAGATCGTCGAAGATCTCGTTCAGCAGCGCTAATTTACGCAAATTCGGACGCGCGGGTTCCAACCGCAGCATGATGATCTGCTGCGAATGACGCGGTCCGATTGCGATGGTGAGATTCGTAGGAAGCGCAAAAATCTCGGTTTGTAAACCGAGCGTTTTTGCAATGGGTCCAACGGTGCGCTCGAGCTGATCGGTAGCGACGCCGGCGCGATGCAGCTCGCGCGCGAGCTGCGTGACAAAGACGGCTTCGGAGCTTACCGAGCCGATTTTTTCTTGGCGCGTCCGCTCTTAGCGGTCGCCTTTTTCGTCTCTACTGCGGGAGCGGTGCCGGCAATTTTTGCCGCTTTTGCAAGACGCGATTTCTTGCGGGCCGCTTTATTCGGGTGAATAATGCCCTTCTGCGCGGCCTTGTCGAACTGCGACTCCACGCCGACGACAGCAGTAGCCTCGCCGGTTTCGGCGGCCTTCTTATAGACGGTTTTCAGGCGGGTCTTGACGTCGAGGTTGCGCTTGGTGCGCTTACCGGTCTGCCGCACCCACTTCTCGGCGGCCTTAATGTTGGGCACTAACTTCTTACTCCAAAATGAAAGGTACGCTCCGTAAGGGCCCGGAGCCAGGGGACACTATAACACAAGCCTGACGCAGGGTCTAGGCTTTGAGCCTTTAGGACCAAGGGTGCCGTCCGGCCTGGGTCCAAGATAACGCTCGGTACCTTTGCGCCCGACGTCAGGAGCTCTTCTTAGATGAAGCCCAGAATTTTTGTATCCGGCTTAGTTCTCGCTTGTTCCGGACTGCTTGCTGCTTGCGGCGGAAACGGCGGCAATCAGCCGGCGTTCTTCAACCTCGCGACGGCTCCCACGCCGACGCCCACGCCGGTTCCGGCGTTCAGCCAATCGGCGACCGCCCCGATGAGCACGGGCAATGCGGTGACCTTTCCCTCCTCGAACGGCTTCACGGGGACGGTGACGGTTCAGGCGCCGGGCTCGAATGTTCCCGGCGGCACGAACCTGACGGTAACCATCCAGAACGGCACGCCCGCCGGAGCGACCGCGCTTCCGAACACGCTGATGTATATCGGTCTGAAGACGAACAACACGGTGAATGTCGGCGCGGGCACTCAGGTGCAGACGCAGATTCCGCTGTACTTCATTCCGCCGAGCACGCCGCTGGCTATTGACTGCTACTCGACCGGCTGGAACCTCTGCGTCGGCCCGGTGAACCTGCCGGCAAACAACGCGACGACGCAGACGCAGTTTACGATTCCGTTCGCATTCACGATGAACGCGAATCAGACGTACTGGTACGCCCTGACGATCGGCTCACCCAGCAGCGTCGTCGTCCCCTAACCCGAGAATTCTCCGGAAAGACTCGTAGCGGCTGGGCGCGATAGCGCCCTGCGCCGCTGCCGCGCGTACCGCGCAGCCGGGCTCGCGCAGGTGCGTGCAGTCCGTGAAGCGGCAGCTGCGCACGAGGTCGCGCATCTCGCGAAAGCCTTCGACGAGCTCTTGCGGCGTAATCGCGCCGAGACCGAACTCCGCCACGCCGGGGCTGTCGATTAGGAAGCCATCGTTCAGGCGCACCAGACGTGCAGCCGATGTCGTCTGGCGTCCGAGTCCGCGCCGCGAAACCTCGCCGACCGTTGCCTCGCCGCCCAGCGCTTTGAACGTGGAACTCTTGCCCGCGCCGGAGACGCCCGCCAGCAGTGCGCGACGCCCCTCGAGCGCCGTCTGCAGTTCGGCCACGCCTTCGCCGCGTTTCGGATTGGCTATCAGCGTGCGGTAGCCGAGCGCGTTATACACCGCAGTCAACTGCCCGGCTTGCTCTGCGGTAGCCAGATCCGGTTTGGTGAAGAGCAGCAGTGCATCGATGGACTCGAGCTCGGCAAACGCGAGCAGCTGATCGAGAATCAGCGAGCGCGGCGGCGGATCCGCCAGCGGCGTCACCGTTACGATCGTATCGACGTTCGCCGCCATCGTTTTTGCGCGGCCTTCGACCGTGCGCCGCTGCAAGACAAAATCGCGCGGCTCGACGGAGTCGACCTTCGCCCGTCCATCTTCGAGCAGATGAACGCTCACGCGATCGCCCGGGACGAGCATCTCGCGCTTTTCGCCGCCGCTCGCACGCTTCAGGTCCGCCACGCGCGCCTGCGTCTCCGAGTCGAGAACGACCCATGCGGCATTCTTGCCGACGGAAACGACGCGCGCCGGGAAGGTTTGGGTCACGCGGCTAACGATGCAGGCATCGTGTCCTGGGCTCGCACCGTACGTTTTAAGGCATCAGACGAAGCGACGGACCGGCGCATCGCAACGCTCGCTTCGTTTGAAGGCGTGCGTGCCGCCGTGTCTGCGCCGGCGTTCGGCCGCGCATATGCGCTGGTACAGGGTCCGGATTCGGTGGATCCGGCCGAGGTTGCCGCGGCGATCGATGCGCAGTGGTACGACGAAGCCATTACGGTGCTTGCAATTGAACCCCGGCCTGCGGATGCCTTGCCGCATTTGCATGCGATGTTGTGCGGACCGGGCGGCCCATCCGGAATATTGGCAGCAGAGATCGACGGCAAAACGCTCATCGTCGAATCGTCGCCGCGTACGCTGCCGCAGTTGATCCTTGCGGCAGTCAATGCCGAACTGCATCGCTGGCACGGGACGTTTATAACGACGGTGCTCGCGCCGATGCCCGAAGAAACGCTCGCGGCAATTGCCGCAGCGGGGTTACAAACGCCCGAGATCGTCACGGATCGCATTCTCGAATCATTGCTGGACCGTGCCCGTGTGGAATAACCTTACGCAGTATCTCGGGTTGACCGACGTTCTGGACATCGTTGCCACGAGCGTTCTGGTGTATTACTTCTTACTGCTGATCCGGGGCACGCGCGCCGTTCAGATGATCACGGGCGTGCTGGTGCTCGTTGCGTTGCTCGGCATTGCCAATTTGCTGCACTTATTGCTGCTGGGCGCGATTCTACAGATCATCGTCGTCGGCGCCGCGGTGACGCTGCCGATCGTGTTCCAGCCCGAGCTGCGGCGCGCGCTCGAATCGCTCGGACGCGGCGGCTTTTGGCGCTTTCAAGAAGGCGAAGCCGGCAGCGCGCGCGGCGAAGACAAAGCGATCGCGACGGTCGCGAAAACGGCGTTTCTGCTTTCGCGAAACAAGTACGGCGGCTTGATCGTCATCGAACAGCAGACCGGCTTGAAAGAGTTCGTGGAGAGCGGCACCACCTTAAATGCCGAGCTCAGTGCCGAGCTGCTGCTTTCGCTCTTCGTACCGCGTTCGCCGTTGCACGACGGCGCCGTCATCGTGCGCGAGAATCTGATCGAAGCCGCGGGCTGTTTCTTGCCGCTTGCGGAGCAGTCGCTGGCGGAACGCCGCTTGGGCACGCGTCACCGCGCCGCGCTCGGATTATCCGAACAAACGGATGCGGTGATCGTCGTCGTCTCCGAAGAGACGGGCGGTATCAGCGTTGCGCGTGAGGGAAAAATTTCGCGTCCCATCGAGGAAGAGAACCGGTTGTTCCGCGTGCTGCTCGCGATGACGCGTCCGCGCCGCGAACCGCGCGTGCTTCCCGGAGACATCGTCGCGCATCTGCGTACGCGTCTGGTGCGGCCCGCGCAGCCGGCTGAGAAGAAGGCCGAACAAGCGTAATGGTCGCTCGTATCCGCCACAACGCCGGCCTGAAGATGCTCGCGCTGGCTTTAGCTATCTTGGGATGGGCGTATTTCCGTTTTGCGAGCAATCCGTTTATCTCGGCGAAGTTTACCCAGCAGTTCACCGTACCGATCGCCGCGATTAACGTCCCGAACGGCTATTTGGTCAAATTCACTGATAAGGTCGAGTCCATTACGATCGAGCCTAAGCGCGGCGATCCGCCGGTTAAAGCCGATCAGATCAAAGCTGTGCTCGACCTTTCGAACCGCGGCGCGGGCGTGTTTAACGTTCCCGTGCAGATCGTGGCCCCGAGCGTCGCCATTCAATCGCTGAGTCCGGGCTCCGTTACGCTTTCGATCGAAAAGATCGAGCAGAAGCAATTCGCAGTCGGCATTCACTACGCAGGGCAGCCGAACGTCGTCGTGAGCGACTCGAAGGTATCGCCGGCGGCGGTGCAAGTGTTCGGGCCCTCGATGGACCTCTCGCAGGTCGCCAGCGTGCGCGTCGAGATGCCGCTCGATACGTCCAAGAGCCGCTTCGACCGCATGATCCGTCCGGTGGCCGTCGACTCCAACGGACAAGAGTTGACCGACGTCCGGGTCGTTCCGGATCTGGTGCGCGTGCAGGCGCAGTTCTTGCCTGCGACCAACGCCACGCACGCACCATGAGCGAGATATTTGGAACCGACGGCGTCCGCGGCGTCGCCAACAGCGAACTTACGCCCGAGCTAGCCTTTGCGGTCGGGCGCGCCGGCGCCACCGTGCTGGCGCGCACGAGCGATCGCCACCGCCCGATCGTCATCGGGCGCGATACGCGTTTGTCGGGGACGATGCTCGAAGCCGCGATCACTGCCGGCATCACTTCGGTCGGGCGCGATGTAGTCAGCGTCGGGATCGTGCCGACGCCCGCCGTCGCGACGATCACGGTGCGCACGAATGCGGCTGCCGGCGTGATGATCAGCGCCTCGCACAATCCGATCGCCGACAACGGCATCAAGTTTTTCGGACCGGACGGCTTCAAGCTTTCAGATGCGATAGAAGAAGAGATCGAAGCCCTTATCAATTCGAGCGATCTGCCGCGGCCGACCGGCACGGAGATCGGCGTCGCCGCGATCGCGCAGAACTTGGGGAAACATTACTACGAAGAACTATACGCGCGCGCGGAAGATCTGAGCTCGCTCACGATCGTCGTGGACGGTGCGTGCGGCGCCGCTTACGCGTACGCACCATACGCGATGCGCAAACTCGGCGCGACCGTGCACGAGATCAACTGCGAGGCCGACGGCGCGCGTATCAACGTGCAATGCGGCGCGACGGATCTGCGGCCGCTGCAAACGCGCGTGCGCGAGTTGATTGCTTCGGGCGAACGCAACGTTGTCGGCGTGGCTTTTGACGGCGATGCGGACCGCGCCATGTTCGTGGACGAAGAAGGCGTCGCGTTGAACGGCGATCACGTCATGCTCGTGCTGGCGCGCGACCTGCACGAACGCGGTGAACTGGCAGGCGACACACTCGTCGCGACGGTGATGAGCAACATCGGTCTTGAAAAAGCGCTGGCCGCGCATCAAATCAAGCTGCTTCGCGCGCCGGTGGGCGACCGCTACGTGCTCGAACGCATGCGCGAAGGCGGCTACGCGATCGGAGGAGAGCAATCCGGTCACATCATCGATTTGCGCAACAACACGACGGGCGACGGCCCGATGACCGCTATCTCGCTGTTCAGCACGATCGTGCGCCGCAAAGAACGCTTGCACGACATGGCGGCCGAGATGACGATCTATCCGCAAGTACTCGTAAACGTGCGCACGGCGCGCAAGGAAGTACTCCAGCACCCGGACATCCAAGCGGCCGTTAAAGAGGTCGAGGAAAACTTAACGGGGACGGGACGGCTCCTGATACGTCCGTCGGGGACGGAGCCGCTGATCCGTGTTATGGTCGAAGGCGACGATCAGGCAAGAATCGAGGCTCTGGCCAACGGACTTGCCGAACGGATAAGCCAGGCAGCTACAGTTTCGTAGAAGCCCGGCCGATAGAAGGTAAAGTCTCGTGGGCGTTAAACCCCGCGAGCATCGCCGCTGGCTTACTAGCCTGGGGCGACAAGCCTGCCATAAAATCACTGAATCTCAGATTTCTGAGAGCGGGGGATATTCCGGTGGGGTGAATGGACCGGTCGGTCCTAGGGCGACTTTCGCGCCCGAACCCGTCAACTAACCCCGTAAGTGTTCTGAAAGAGGAGCAGTTTTTGCGTTATCTTTTTGCCACCGCGGTACTGGCGTTTTCCATCGCCGGCTCTAGCGCATTTGCGCTGGCAGCCCCCACCGCAACCGCCGCCACCGCCACGGCTGTCACCAGCACGGCCGCGCAGCAAGACGGACCCGGAGTTGCAGTCGAGAGTCCCGACGTCGCACAATGGACCGCGCAGCTCGTTCACGAGCAACAAGTTTCTGCGGCACACCACACGGCTGCGCCGCGCGGCCTGAGCCGCTTCGCGAGCCGCATCCTGGCCCGCACCACCACTATCGCCGCGAACCTGACCCATGCCGCCCTGCGGTTCCTGGGCACGCCGTATGTCTTCGGCGGCACGAGTTCGTACGGATTCGACTGCTCGGGCTACACGCAGCACGTGTTCGCCATGCTCGGCATCGCGATTCCGCGTACGGCCGATGCGCAGTACTATGCGGGTAACCGCATCAAGGGCAGCATGCGTCCGGGCGACCTGGTGTTCTTCCAGACGTACGAGCCCGGCCCGTCGCATGTCGGCATCTACCTCGGCAACGGACAGTTCGTCCACGCCAGCTCGAGCCACGGCGTGATGGTCAGCCATCTCTCGGACTCGTATTGGTCGGCCCGTTACCTGGGCGCCAAGCGCGTTATCGCCGCCCGCTGACGACGACCCCTCCGCAAGAAGATCGCGCGCAGGCGGAGCACCGCCGCGCTTCCCTAGGCTACCTCTTTTGGCCGGCCGCGCTTTACGAGCAGTTTGCTCAGCGCGAGCCGGCTTCGTCTTGGTACCGGACGCAAGTGAAGCAGGCTGTCGCGTTCGGCAATCGTTGGGCGCTCATTGCGTTCGGCGCGCTGTTGTGGCCGCTGCTGATATCGTTCTTCGCGAATCCGACCGTTACGATTATCGTGTACTTCCTGGCGCTCGCGCTGGATGCCGTGCTTTTGGTCGTATGGTTGCGAGCGGCGCTGCGCTACAGTAGGATGGCTTCGCACGGCGAGACGTTCTCGTTGTAGTTGCCACCCTCAGCTGCTAGGTGTCACCCTGAGCATGTCGAAGGGCGGCCGAGCCTGTCGAGGCGTTTTAACAAAGCGAAACTATTGGGGCGTAGCCAAGTTGGTAAGGCACCAGACTTTGACTCTGGCATGCGTTGGTTCGAGTCCAGCCGCCCCAGCAAAATAGAAAAGACCCGCTTCACGCGGGTCTTTTTCTATTTCACTCGGGCTGCTGTCAGAACCAACGCATCGAGTTGTCTACGGCGCCGGCGTTGGCGTCGGACAAGGCAAAGGCGGGGGAACCGGCCATGGCGCAGTTGCAGCGGGCGACGGAAGCGCCGTAGGACCGCCGGTTGGAATCTGCTGCACCGTGATGTCCAGCGTTGTGCGGCCAGATACATCGGGCGTAAACGACGTCGAGAGTCCGCCCAACTCGTCATATTGCAGCGCGTACGCCTTATTCGCATACATGTCTTTATGCAGAATGTACGCCCACTGATCGAAGACCGGATCTTTGAAATACGAACTGAACGCGGGACCCGTTGCGGTATTCCATGTGCTCGCGGGATGCAGAACGTCCTGAAGCGCCATGCCGCGCGCGATGTCGACCATCGTGGCCTTCCACAAGTAGAAATCGCTGAACCACCCCGTCGTGCCCGCGTTCGGAATCTCGACGAGCTGGCCCGGACCGGACGCCGCCATATTGAAGATCGCGGTTTGACAGTAACCGGATGCCGGGCCCGGATTTGACTGCATCGGATTGCCCTCGACGAAACTCCACGCGCTCATATCGAACACGTTGCCGCCCGGCATCGGCGTCGGCGCCGGAGATGCGGCACATGGATTCGCAGCTGCCGTTCCCGCCGAGCCGATTTCGGTGAAAATAAATGTGCCCGTTCCGTCCGACGTCGCGCAATACACGTCGTTTGTGGACGGCGTTTTTGCCGATGTCGTTCCGG
>DASSRQ010000355.1:0-4060 GCA_035701665.1 Vulcanimicrobiaceae bacterium | reverse complement strand
GCCGGCATGAATCGTGAAATAGTCCACGCCCTGCTCGGCTTGTTCGATCAGCGTGTCGCGGTACAGCTCCCACGTGAGGTCTTCCGCTTTGCCGTTCACTTTTTCGAGCGCCTGATAGATCGGAACGGTTCCGATAGGCACCGGCGAGTTTCGCAGAATCCACTCGCGCGTTTCGTGAATGTTTTTGCCGGTCGAGAGATCCATGACGGTGTCGGCGCCCCATCGCGTCGCCCACGTCATCTTCTCGACTTCTTCTTCAATGGTCGACGTGACCGCAGAATTGCCGATATTGGCGTTGATCTTCACCAGAAAGTTGCGGCCGATGATCATCGGCTCGCTTTCCGGATGGTTGATGTTGGATGGAATGATGGCGCGGCCGCACGCGACTTCGTCGCGAACGAACTCCGGCTCCAGCCCTTCACGGATCGCGATGAACTCCATCTCCGGCGTCACGATGCCTTTGCGCGCATAGTGCATCTGCGTGACGTTGGCGCCCGGCTTTGCGCGGCGCGGCTTGCGCGAAGCGCTGAAACGCACCGGCTCTAACTCCGGCATCGCCTCGCGGCCGCGGCGGTAGATCGAAGTCGGCTTATCGAGCTCTTCCGTATCGTTGCGATCGAGAATCCACTGTTCGCGGATCGCGGCAAGGCCGCTGCGAACGTCGGTCGCGACGTCCGAGTCCGTGTACGGACCGCTAGTGTCGTACACAACATGCGTCTCGCCATTCGTCAGTTCGATGGCGCGCATGGGAACGCGAATGGACGGAATGCTTCCGGTTGCGTAAATCTTGGCCATGGTGTCCTTCCTACGCCGGCATTATCCGGTTCAGGTTACGGCGGTCGTGCCTAGCTCCGGCACCTCTCAGCAGCAATAGCTCCCGCGTTCGATTAGACTACTACCGCGCGTCGGGCTCGGCCTTTCAACCGTGTCATGCTGAGCCGGTCGAAGCGCCGCCGAGCCTGCCGAGGCGATAACGCACATCCAGGTACGCTTGCCTGCTAAACAGAACAATGTACGCTAATGGACGTCCGTAGCGGGTGAGGGCGTTAGAGGAGCACCGATGCATTCTTTCGTTTCGGCCTTCTTTTCGTTTGTGCAATGGGCGTTATCCATCGTGTGGATCTGCGCCGTCATTTACGGCATCGCACGCCTCGGCGTATATTTGTTCAAAAGCGGCGGCGCCGGCAGGCCGATCGGGTCGGTAATTATGCTCGCGTTGACCGGCGGACTTTTACTCCATTGGGCAGGCGCGGACCGTTGGGCATTGCCTCGGTTGATCGATACGGCCATCGGCTTCGTATTGCTCTGCGCAATGGGTGTTGGGGCGCTGGTACTGCTCGCCGATTCGTTCGGCTTGAAACAGATTCGCAAAGCGGAACCCTAGCGGTGCACCTTCCGGCATGGACGGCGTGGCTTGGAGCCGGCGCTGTCGGACTAGCGTACATCCCCTACTTGGTTTTGGGCATTTCAACGTGGGATAAAGCCGCGTTGAAGCGTGTGAACGTTAGAACGCGTTTGTTTGCGGGCGCGCTGATGCTGGGCGGCTACGTCTATTTGATAACGGGCTGGATCCTGGCTATGAAACAGCCACGTGCGACGCCGGCATTCGCGAACGACTGGCAAGAAGCTGTTTTCGTCGGAATGGCCGCGTTTTGGTTACTGCGATTCGCCGGCAACCTTCGTGCAAAGCCAACGCGCTACCAACTCCTCGGCGATGGAGCGCTGGCATTGCTTTGGGTTTTCGATGCCTTATTTCCATTCGCGATGCGGCTCTCCAAGGGAATGGACTTCTTTCAGGCTTTCGCCGTGCTCGCCGTCGCGGAACTCGCGTTCGTGGCTTTCGTTTTCCTCATGTATCGAGAAAAACAGCAACCCGCAGCGTAGTCGAGCTTAGCGTAGGTTCGGAAGGATCTCTTCAAACGCCGGCAATGGTGCTCGCTCGACTCCTTCGGGATACGTTCCCTCGGGGTATTGCGTGCGCCATTGCTGTGCGCGAACGAACAGATACTCAAAGCTGTCCCACAGCGCGGCCGTTGCGTTACGGCGCCCGATCACGACGATCGGCTTCAGCAGCTCCCACGCCTGTATGACGCGAAACGTGTAGACGTCCAGGAAAGCCGACTCCGAGATCAATCCGTTTTTGACAAGGCTGCCAATCCAATCGTAAGAGTTGCCGAGTTGCAGCCAAGCGACGTTCCGATCGAACGTAAAATCCAGTAGACTGCGTACGTACTCCGGGTCACTCAACATCCCGGGCAGTTGCCGCTGCGTCTCGGTGAACCACGCATTAATGCCGGAGTCTTCTACTCGCGCTAAAACCGTGAGCAGGCCTTGTAATTGATTCGCCGCGCGCATGTGGCGGAGTTGAAAGACCGCTGCAACGGCCGTCGCCGTGATTACGACGAACGTGCCGATAGCGGCGGCCGTGTTGAGAATCTCCAGCATCGTCCAGCCTCCCATCTAGTCCGGCATCGGCATGCGCCGCATCCCGGGTGGATACGACGTGGGGTTGCGTTCCATAAACTCTTCCGACAGTGCGGCCAGATACTCGAAGTTCTCCCATATTCCGGGGTCTAGCCGGCGCCGGACGCTCGTAATGGGCAGCATACCGTTCCAACACGACACAACGACGCCGCACCACAGGTCGCACGCGATGCGGCGATCGATGATGTTGAAGCGTACGAACGCGCCCATCGACTCGAAAAAGTTTGCGACGTTGCCTGCGGGCCGCAGCTCTGCCGGAAAATACGGCTCCGAAAGCCTTTTTTGCATCTCCGGGTCGCGCATCAGTTCCGGAACGCGCAGCGTCAAAAACGCGCGCGCATCTTGAAACTCGTTCGATTCAAGCGTTTCGCGGCATTCGGTCAACGCGACGATTTGATTGCTGCCGCGCGTATGGCGCAGTTGCAGCAGGGCGGCAATCGCGGAAGCGGCGATAACGACAAACGTGCCCGCCGTTGCAACGGCGGTGACCCATTCTGCGCTCATGCCGCGGAGTTCGCGCCCTTTGGGGCAAAGGCATGCGCGGTGAGATACGGCATCCTGCTCCTAGCTCAAATTGCGGTCGGCGCCGCCGCAATCTTTGCGCGCTTTGCGCTCGGAGGCGCGGGCGCACTCGGCGTCTCGGCTTCACGCATGGGCATCGCGGCCGCGGTCTTGCTGATCGCCGGCACGGCCTTTCGCCGGCCGGCGGCGTCGCCCGCCGGCGGCGCAAGGCCCGTTCGCGGTGACACACTGCGTTTCGCGTGCGCCGGAATCGCCTTGGCGGCGCATTTCGCACTCTGGATCTGGTCGCTCGAGTACACGGGCGTCGCGGTCTCGACGCTGCTCGTCGCGACGACGCCGGTTTGGACGGCGCTTTACGATGCCGTCGCGTTCAAGCGAATGCTGTCGCCGGCTTCACTCGGCGCGATGGCCCTCGGCGGCGCCGGCATGTACTATGTCGTGCGCGACTCCTGGGCGCGCCCGCCGGTTGCGGGGCACGAAACGCTCGGCGCACTGCTCGCCGTCGCCGGCGCGATCGCCATCGGCGCGTATTTTCTCATCGTGCGAACCGTCCGGCACAAGTACGGAACGCGCGCGATCGTTACGCGTACGTATTCGGCGTCGGCCGTCGTGCTGATTCTCGCCGCCGCCCTCGCACATCAAGCGCCGCCCGCGTTGAACGATGTGCGCGCGTGGCTCGGCATCCTCGGCATGGCGCTCGTTTCGCAGCTCGTCGGTCACACCGCGCTGAACGCAGCGCTGCGCTGGTTTTCGCCGAGCGCGGTGGCGTTTACGTCGCTGCTGGAACCGGTTGCGGCGGCATTGCTGGCGCTTGCGATCTTCGGCGAGCGGCTCGGAGCGCTCGCCATTGTGGGAGCGATCGCTTTATTGGGCGCGGTCGCCGTATTTTTGCGGGAAGATCTGCGCGCTACTCTTCCGTAAAAAAAACGCCGGCGGCGCCGGGACCGACGTTTGCGCCGACCGTCGGACCGGCCGTATAGATCGATAGTTCTCTAGGTGGAGCGCTCAGGCGCTGCCGGATTCCTTCGGCGATGAAGTTTGCAAGGTCCGGCGC
>DASSRQ010000354.1:0-3557 GCA_035701665.1 Vulcanimicrobiaceae bacterium | reverse complement strand
GGAACTGCCTCCGGAAATGATGCTCGTGGATAAAGCGCAGCTCATGACGCTGACCGCGCCCGAGATGACGGTGCTGCTGGGCGGCATGCGTGTCCTCGGTGCGAACGCCGACGGTTCGCAGCACGGCGTCTTTACGAAACGGCCCGGAGTACTGACCAACGACTTCTTCGTCAATCTTTTGGATATGAGCGGCGAATGGAAGGCAACGGACGGTGATAGCGAGCTGTACGAACGCACCGATCGCACGACAGGCGAAAAGCAATGGACCGGCAGGCGAATCGATCTCATCTTCGGTTCCAACTCCGAACTGCGCGCAATCGGCGAAGTGTACGCAAGCGCGGATGCCGGACGCAAATTCGTTGACGACTTCGTTACCGCATGGGTTAAAGTGATGAACCTCGACCGCTACGATCTGCGGAGCAGCGAAGAGCGCCGCGGAACGAGCTACAGCTCTGCCGTGGTGACGTAATTCAGCGCCAGAATGCGCTGATAGCGTCGTCTACCTTATCGAACATCGGCCACGCATTGCGCAGATGGAAAATATCCAACACAAGCGTCACCATCGAATGCGCGCCGGCGATGTGCTGCGGAGGCAGCCCTTTCGCCTCGCGCAGCTTACGCAAGCGAATCATCGTCGCTACGAAGCTCGAATCCACATAGCGGACGTCGCTCAGGTCCAGAACGACCTGAGCGCGTTTCGCTGCGCGGCGCAGTGTCTGCGCGACTTCTGCTTGGCGCGAACACTCCAGGTCGCCGGAAAGCGAAATAACCATTCGTTGTGAATGCTTTACGCTTTTGCTGCGTAACCGGCTCCGCACCGGTATCCGGCATCCTCAGAGCGCTCAACTGCGCTCGCCGCCGAATCACCAACGCTGCGTTCACGTCCGCGTGGCAGCAAAAGCCACAGCGCACGCACTCAAAACGCCTTCTCCGGCGGCTCTTCGCCGCGATGTGTCCGCACCGCGAACACTCTTGCGACGAAAAACGTGCGTCAACCAACACCACGCGCCGAGCAGTTTCTTCCACTTTCTCGGCGAGTAACCGGTGTAGCTGACCAAAACCCGCATCGAGCATCCTCCGGTTCAACGCCGCTTTCGCGCGCACGTTGCGACCCGGATGCTCGACCGTTCCTTTTGCGCTGCGCGTCATCGCGCGCAGATTCAAGCGTTCTAACGCGATCACGTCCGCGCGCTCCACGATCGCCCGGGCCTGCTTGTGCAAATAGTCCCGCCGGCGGTTTGCTTCGCGTTCTTTCGCCCGTGCTAACCGTAACACTGCAGCCATCCGCACCGGGTCGCGGCGGTTGACCACCCGGCCTGCAGCGTCACGCTCGGTTCGTTCTTCCAAAGCGCGCTGATGGCGCGCAATGCGTCGCTGATTCCGTTCGCCGAACGCCTTGTTGTCAATGAGCGCCCCATCGGAGGTTGCCGCCAGAACGTGCACGCCGCGGTCAACTCCCACTGTTTTGCCGCAGGCCGGCCGCGGCATCACGTCACGTTCGCACTCGAAGCACGCATACCACCGCTCGTTCTTGCGTACCAACCACGCCCGGCCGAACGCAGGTACGCTGCGGCCCTTGCGCAGGCGGACGGCGCCGATGCCCGGCACCACAATCTTCGTCTGCGCAGCATTGAATTTTAAGGCCCGGGCTCCATGCGGAAACTCCAACTGTGCCCATCGCGCAGACGGTTTGAAGCGGGGATAACCAGGCGTCTCGCCACGGGCGATCCGGCGGAAAAACGCAGCGAAGGCTAGGTCCAAACGGTGCAATACTGCATCTTCGCTCTCGCGATACACCG
The DNA here is from genome assembly GCA_035701665.1 of Vulcanimicrobiaceae bacterium. Taxonomy (GTDB): domain Bacteria; phylum Vulcanimicrobiota; class Vulcanimicrobiia; order Vulcanimicrobiales; family Vulcanimicrobiaceae; genus DASSRQ01. The sequence continues at coordinate 1,758 of DASSRQ010000354.1, read as the reverse complement.
CCGCCAGCCGGCCGTCGAGGCCGGTGGAACGATCGCGCAGCGCGGTGATTTCGGCGTATTGCTCTTTGGCGCTAACGCGGATCTTGCGGCGCCGATACGCCTCACGCCGTTCTTCGAGCAGGGCGTTGTAAAGTTCGCGAGTGACATCGAGCATAAACGCTAAGCGTTGCCGTTGGTGGTTCGTCGGATAGAGGCGCACGCGTTCGATTCGCTTCACGCCCCGAGCATGCCGGACACCTATGACACATGGGTGGCATTCACTTCTTCAATGTCTTGCGGCCGTTCGATGCGATGCGCGATCGCACTGCATCCACACCGCTACGCTGGCGGCCGGTTACGCGATGTCCATGTTGCTTCACGGGTACACGGTCCCCGTGGCACACATCCAATTCGAACACCAACTTGTCACAGGCGCTGCGGACGAACGCTTTTGCGCCCGTCTGAACGAACTCTCCGCGGACGGCTGGCAGGCAGTCGCACTGGCGCACGGCCCCGGCGGGCTCATCTGTCTCGTAAAGCGTGAAAAAGACTTCAAGGTCGCGCAGTCGCTGCAAGCAGCGTTCGAAGAGGCAGACCCGCTTCCCGACGCAATCTCGCTACGCGAAATTCCGCCCGAAGAGATGACGCCTTAGACTACAGTTTCTTGTACCGCGCAATGATATCGTTGAACTGCTCGTCGAGATCCGCTTTGCCTTGTTCGTCCATCATCAGTTCCAGCAGATCGTCGTACCGCCGGCGCAGAGCATCAGCATAGTGATCGCGTAACGCGCCGGTGGGCATACCGTCCATCTCACTTTCGACCGCGATGATCGTGTTGAACCGATCGTCTTCGTCGAACTCCGGAAGGCGGTAAACGATAGCAGACATCTCACGAAGCAGAACGACAATATCGCTCTTATCCGCAAGTCCAATCTCGGCAAGCCGGACCAGCTCGGCCCGCAACTCGTCGTCCGTCACCGCGAACCGGTAAACCGGTAAACGATCGCTGCTTCAAACCGTTCGCCCGGGCGCAACACCGTCGATGGAAAATTGTCGTGATGCGGCGCATCGGGAAAGTGCTGCATCTCCATCGCGACCGCACCCGGCTTACCGGTATACAGTTGAAAGCCCGGCAGAGTCGTCGAGACATCGATGCCGTACCCGCTGCGCGGATCCGACAACTGCCCAACCAAACGCAGCGAACCGTCCCATCCGTCAATGGCAAAGTTCCGGTCGATAGCGCGTTCGCCCAGCGGCTCCGGCTGGCGGAAATCCAGTCCGGTTCCTGCGACCGGTGCAATCTCGCCCGTCGGAATCAGATCCGAATCGACCACCACATACTCCGACGCGTTCACCTGCAACACGTACTCCGCAACAGAACTTTCGTCGCCGCGCAGATTGAAATACACGTGATTCGTAAAATTGACCACCGTCGGCTTCTCCGACACGGTAGCCAAATATGAAATCGTCAGCTCGTCTTCATCGCTCCACGAATACATGACGTGCGCCTCCAGCCGCCCCGGAAAACCTTGATCGCCGTCATCGCTGACTAACGAAAACTTTGCCGACCGTCCGGACGCGTCGCGGCCGAGCGCCCACTCGCGCTTCGAAAACCCGTCGGGACCGCCGTGCAGCGTATTACCGTTCTCGTTCGTCAACAACGAATACACCGTTCCGTCCAGCGGCAGCTCTCCGCGCGCGATCCGGTTCGCATACCGTCCGATCGTTTTTCCGGCGCTGCCGCCCGCCGCAACCGTCATCTCATGCGGCGCGCGCACC
>DASSRQ010000353.1:0-7513 GCA_035701665.1 Vulcanimicrobiaceae bacterium | reverse complement strand
TGGTGGTTGACGATGAGGCTGCTATCTTGCAAACCCTCCGGTATAATCTGGAGCGCAGCGGCTATGCCGTCGTGACCGCAAGCGATGGACGAACCGCCGTAGCCATGGCGCAGCGCGAAGAGCCCGATCTGATCGTGCTCGACATCATGCTGCCCGTCGTGGACGGCATCGAAGCTTGCAAAGAGATCCGCAAAACCAGTTCGGTCCCGATCATCATGCTGACCGCAAAAGATCAGGAGATCGACAAAGTGCTCGCGCTGGAACTCGGCGCCGACGATTACGTGACGAAACCGTTCGCGCTGCACGAGTTTCTCGCGCGCGTGAAGGCGCGGCTTCGCCGGCCGGTTCCGGTTCCGTCGAACGATCACGATCGCGCGCTCTCGCTCGGCGGCATCGTGCTCGATCCGTCGCGCCAGCATCTGACGGTGCGCGGTAAAGACGTCTCGCTCGCACCCAAAGAGTTCGCGCTGCTGCGCGTGCTGATGGAGAACGCGGGACGCGTCGTGACGCGGCAAACCTTGCTCGATAAGGTGTGGGGTTACGACTTCGAAGGCGAACAGCAAACCGTGAGCGTGCACATTCGCTGGCTGCGCGAAAAGATCGAAGAAGACTCGCGCAATCCGCGGCACATCATCACGGTGCGCAGCCGCGGGTACATGTTTAAAGAGTGACCGCAGCAGCCGCAGGCTTCTCGCTCGCGGCATTTCTGTTTGGCGTTCTTCTTGCATGGCTGCTCCTGCGGCGCCGCGCCCGTGTGGAACAAACCTTGCAGCCTGCCGTTCCGGCCGCGCCGGCATCCGACCAGCGTTTCGACGCGCTCGTTCGCGCATTGCCGCTCGGCGTCGTCATGCTCGACCGAGACTTGCGCATCCGGTTTGCAAACCGTGCGTCGGGTGCGATCTTCGGATTCGACAACAAGCGCATCCGCGGCGTGCATTTGATTCAGGCCGTTCCGAACATCGATCTCGAAAACCGGGCGAACGGGGCGCTGCAGGGCGACCGTCCGGCGAGCGCGATGATCGTCGCGGGAAAGAACGTGAGCCGCTCCTACGCGGTCAACGTCTATCCGCTCGTGACCGAACCCGAAGGCGATGAAGACGATAACGCGGGCGAGGTGCGCGGCGTACTGGTGCTCGCAGAAGACCAAACCGAAGTGCTCGCACTGGAGCGCGCGCGCCAAGAGTTTTTGAGCAACGTCTCGCACGAACTGCGCACGCCGCTTTCGTCGATCAAACTGATGCTCGAAACGGTGCACGAATCGGGCGAAGAAGAAGCGCAGCGCATTTTTCTGCCGCAGGCGCTCGCGCAGGTGGATCGCCTGGCGGCGCTGGTGCAGCGCATGCTCGAACAAGCGCGCGCGGACTCCGGAAAGCTCGTGCTGCAGATCGAGGAGTTCGACTTGGAGGAAGCGGCGCGCCCAATCGTCGCGTCGTTCCAACCGCAAGCCTCGGCGCGCGGCGTCAATCTCGAGCTGCGCTCGGAGCGCCCGGCTATCGTGGAAGCGGACCGCGACCGCATCGCGCAGATCTTCGTGAACCTGATCGACAACGGGCTGCGCTACACGAGCGAGGGCGGCACGGTCGGCGTTACGCTGGACGTCGAAGACGGCTTTGCCACGATCCGCGTGAGCGATACCGGCATCGGCATCCCGTACCGCGACTTGCCGTACGTCTTCGAGCGCTTCTACGTCGTCGACCGCTCGCGCACGCGAACTGAGCGCAGCGGAAGCGGCGCGGGCCTCGGACTCGCCATCGTCAAGCAGATTGCCGAAGCACACGGCGGCTCGGTTGACGTCGAGTCGCGTTTGGGGCGCGGGACGACGTTCACGGTGCGCATCCCGGTCGTGAGTATCCCGTCTTAATATTCCTTAAGATTCACTTAAGATAGGCTTACGCAGCTACCCGTACCATGGAGAGGCTTTGATCGCCGGCAGACGACCATCCATCGCGCACGCCCAAGAACGAATCGCTTCGTTCTTTCTTCTAGCTGCAAGCATTTTCGTGATCGCTGCAATGGCGGCGCTGATCGTCTATCTCGCGATGATGGGGCTGCAGACGTTCTTTAAGGATCACGTCAGCCCGCTGCACTTTTTGTTCAACGCCGATTGGACGGGCGATCCGAACAAGCCCGGCGCGCTGGTATTCATCGTCGGTTCGATTTCGATCACGCTGTTTGCGATCTTGGTCGGCGGCCCGTTCGGCGTTGCCGTCGGCATCTTTCTCTCGCAGCTCGCACCGAAGCGTTTGTCCGCGTTGATGAAGCCGGCGATCGAGATTCTCGTCGGCATTCCGTCGGTCGTTTACGGCTGGCTTGGCCTCACGCTGCTCGCTCCGCTGATCCGTCATCTCACCGGCAGTCTGACCGGGTTCGGGTTGATTACCGCGGGCATCGTGCTTTCGATCATGATTCTGCCGACCGTGATATCGCTCTCCGAAGATGCGCTGTACGCGGTGCAGCCGACGCTGCGCGAAGGTTCGATGGCGCTCGGCGCGACGCGCTGGCAGACGATTTGGAACGTGATGCTGCCGGCGGCGCGCAGCGGTTTAACCGTTGCGGTGATCCTCGGTATCGCGCGCGCCATCGGTGAAGCGCTTGCCGTGCAGATGGTCATCGGTAACAGTCCGGTGCTGCCCAAAGGCTTGCTTTCGCCCACGGCCGCGCTGACCACCGAGATCGTGACCGATATGGGCAGCGCGCAAGAAGGCACCGTGCTGTACCACTCGCTCTTCACGCTGGCGTTCTTGCTGCTGCTGATATCGATGCTGCTCATTTTGGGCGTACGTTTTGCGCTTAGGAGACGCGCATAATGGCGGTAGTTTCAACCGCGCGCGTTCGAACCATCGGCAGCGCCGAACACTTCGCACGGCGCCGCAACTTCGACAAGTTCATGACCGGCGCGTTGTGGGCCGCCGCGATTGCCGTGCTGGTGCTGCTGGCGTTCTTCATCGGCTACATTTTGTATCTGGGCGCGCCGCACGTATCGTGGCACTTCTTGACCTCGCCGCCGAGCGAGGTGGACGTCGGCGGCGGTATCGGCCCCGAGATCTTCAACTCGTTTTACATTCTGATTCTCACGCTGCTCTTCACGACGCCCATCGCGGTTGCCGGCGGCATCTATCTGCAAGAGTACGCGCGCGGCGGCTTGTTTACCAACGTCGTCCAATTCTGCGCGGAGTCGCTTTCGACGATTCCGTCGATCGTCATGGGCTTGTTCGGCTTGCTGATCTTCGTGACGACGCTGCATTGGAAGTTTACGGCGATCGGCGGCGCTCTGACGCTGACGATCTTGAATCTGCCCGCGCTCATGCGCGTCACCCAAGAAGCGCTCGCCAGCGTTCCCAACGCGTTCCGCGAAGGCTCGATGGCGCTGGGCGCGACGAAGTGGCAAACGATCACGCGCGTCGTGCTCCCGAGCGCGATCGCTCCGTTGACCACGGGCGTCGTCTTAATCGCCGGACGTATCTTCGGCGAAACCGCGGCGCTGATTTTCACTGCGGGTACGAGCGTGAGCGCCGGCAACTCCGCCTACGATTTCAGCCTGTTCCATCAAGCCGAAACCCTCTCGGTGCACCTGTGGTACGTTCACTCCGAAGGACTCGTCCCGGATGCGGCGCAAGTCGGCAACGGGTCCGCGCTCGTCCTGCTGGCAATGGTGCTTATCTTTAATATCAGCGCTCGCGTCCTGGGTGGTGCGCTCTCCAAACGTCTGACAGGTAAATGATCATCGATATGCAGGCTCCGCCCGACGTCTCCGTGCCGCCTAAACCCGTGCAGGCTAAGTTGAGCGTGCAGTCGCTCGACGTGTACTACGGAAACTTTCAGGCGATCAAAAGTGCGTCGCTCGAAGTTCCCGAGAATCACGTTACCGCACTCATCGGTCCGTCCGGATGCGGCAAATCCACGTTTATCCGCGCGCTCAACCGCATGCACGACCTGACGCCCAACGTGCGCGTCGACGGGCAGGTGACGCTGGACGGCGAGGATATCTACGACCCGAACATCGATCCGGTCAACATCCGCCACCGCATCGGCATGGTCTTCCAGCGTCCGAATCCGTTTCCGAAGTCGATCTTCGAAAACGTCGTGTACGGCCCGAAGATTCACGGCGTGCGCGGACGCAAGCAGCTGATGGAGATCGCCGAACGCAGCCTGCGTCACGCGGCGCTGTGGGATGAAGTCAAAGACCGCCTCGACCGTTCGGCGCTCGATCTTTCGGGCGGACAGCAGCAGCGTTTGTGCATCGCCCGCGTGCTTGCCGTCGAACCCGAAGTGATTTTGATGGACGAGCCCGCATCGGCGCTCGACCCGATCGCGACGAGCAAGATCGAAGACCTGATCGGCGAGCTCAAAAAAGACTACACCGTCGTCATCGTAACGCACTCGATGCAGCAGGCGGCGCGTATCTCGGACTTTACGGCGTTCTTCCTGATGGGCGAGCTGGTGGAAGTCGGCGAGACGCGCGACATCTTCTTCAAACCCAAAGACAAGCGCACGGAAGACTACATCACGGGCCGGTACGGCTAACGTCTAACTATCAAAGGTTAAGGCGGACTTAAACGCGCCTTAATCGCCATTCCGTACAATGCCCCCATGTATAAAACTTTCACCCGGGCGCTTATGGGCTCGGCTATCGTGCTGCTTGCGGGCGGCGTGGCTTCGGCGGCAACATCGGCAACACCGAAGCTCATCGCTCAAGCAAGTCCGTCACCGAAGCCGTCCGTATCGGCACCGGCTTTTACTTACAGCGGATTTCTTCGATCGTATTATTTCACGCGTACGAACGGCCCCGGCCGTATCAATCAGGCGGCGTTCAACACGGCCGTCAATCTGCACGGCCAGTTGGATCTCGGCAGCGGTTTCGCCGTAGGCGCGACCTACCTGTACGCCAACCCGTTCAACAACTGCGACGATCCCGCATCGCATATCACCGCCGGTAACTGTAAGACCAAGACGTTCAACGCGCTTGCGATTCCGCAGCCGGTTGCCTACGACGACACGCTTCCGGCGTACCGTCTGAGCACGATGTACGAAGGCTATCTGCAGTATAAAAATCCGGCAGCGACCGTGTGGGTCGGCCAGCGCGTTATCAACACGCCGTGGGCCAACGCATCGGATTCGCGCCTGAAACCGGTTTCGTTCCGCGGCGGCGATGCGCTGTTCAATCTCGACAAATCGTGGCAGATTGAAGCCGGCGATTACATCAGCTGGGAAGATCGCGTGCAGTCGGATTTCGTGAAGAGCACGCTGATCACGCAGAACGGATCGTATCCGGACGCGGGCGGTCAGGGCACGACCGGGATTCCGTCAAAGAGCTGGGTCGACAACAACGGCTTTCTCTACGGACGTCTGGGGTACGCGTCGGGTCCGCTGAGTGCCAACGGGTATCTGTATGCATTCAACAACATCGCGAACGCGCTGTGGTTCGACGCGAAGTACTCGTGGAAGGCGTATGCTAAACCGTTCATCGCATTCCAAGGCGGAACGGAATCGAACACGGGTACCGCGCTCGCCGGTAAAATCAACAGCCAGGTGTTCGGCGTGCAACTCGGTGCAACGCCGTGGAAGAACGTCGATCTGACGCTCGGCTTCAACGACATTCCGCAGAAGTCCGACAACATCACGCTGCCCACCGGCGTGAAGTGCGGTACGAACCACCTCATCAGCGGAACGGGCCCCGCATCGCCGCTGAGCTACTTCTTGCCCGCAGGCGGCACGCCGAACTGCTTCAGCAGCACGCCCGGCATCTCGGGCGGACCGGCAACGGTCTATTACGGCGGCTGGGCCAGCCCGTACACCGATTCGTACGCAACGGATCAACTGTTCACGACGACGATCAGCCAGGGTATGGCCGATCGCCGCAGCGCCGGCAGCGGCGTCAAGGTCGGCAGCACGATCAACTTGGATCAAAAACAAGTTCGCATCATTCTCGCACACGCTTGGTACCAGTACGGCAACAACGTGACGGGTTACGCGCCGACGCAAGAAACCAACATCGACGGCACCTATTTCTTCAGCAAAGTCCCCGCAAAGGGCGCCTACCACGGTTTCTCGATCCGGCACCGGTACGCGGAACGCGACACGTTCCCCGCATTCGGCGGATTGCCGGTCTTTAAATACAACCGCACCCAATTGGAGTTTGACTTCTAATGAAACGTATGATTGCAGCACTTGCGCTGGGAGCGCTTGCACTGCCCATGGCGGCGCTTGCCGACACGCAGCTCACTGCCGTCGGATCGACCGCGCTGCTTCCGCTGGTTAAACAAGCCGCGACGCGTTACCAAACGGCGCATTCGGACGTGAAGATCTCCGTTTCGGGCGGCGGATCGTTCGTCGGTATCGCGCAGGCGTCGTCGGGCGCGGCAGACCTCGGTGACTCGGACGTCGTTGCTCCGGGCAACGCGGGCCTCGTGGACCACAAAGTTGCCGTCGTCGGCTTCACGATTGCCGTGAATCCTTCGGCCGGCGTCTCGAACCTGAAGTCGTCGCAGATCCGCGACATCTTCGCCGGACGCATCACCAACTGGAACCAGGTCGGCGGCAAAGATCAGCAGATCGTCGTCATCAACCGTCCGCGCACGTCGGGAACGCGCGCCGTGTTCAACGCGACGATCATGGGCGTCTCGAAGATCGCCGAAGGCGGCCTGACCGAAGACAGCTCGGGCGCCGTCGTCACGATGGTTGCCGGTACGCCGGGCGCGGTGACGTACGTCTCGCGCAGCTACGTCGAAAACAAGCCGGTCGTCGCCGTGAAGATCAACGGCATCGAGCCGAACGTTGAGAACATCCGCAGCGGCAAATACCCGATTTGGTCGTACGAGCACATCTTCACCAAAGGCAAGAACAACTCGGCGGCTGAGGCGTTCATCAGCTACGTCACCAACGACAAAGAAGATCTCGAGAAACTCGGTTACATCGCTGTTTCGTCGATGAAAGTCCACGAGACCAATCGCTAACCCGCGTTAACTCCTAGCTCGCAAGACATAACGGGTCCGTCTAGAATAGACGGGCCCGTTATGCTTCCCAAGACTATGCGCGCGCTGCGCAAAACCGAGGCGGGCCCCGGCTTTGTCCGCCAAGAGATTCCCGTGCCGGCTATCGGCCCGTCCGACGTGCTTATCGCCGTCGAGAAGGCGGGTGTCTGCGGCACCGACGCTCACATCTATGCCTGGGATAAGTGGGCGCAGGCGCGCATCAAGCCGCCGCTGACTATCGGCCACGAGTTTATGGGCCGCGTTGCCGCGGTCGGCGATGCCGTACGCATGGTTGCCGTGGGCGATCGCGTGTCGGCCGAAGGACACATCGCCGACGGAACGTGCTTCCTTTGTCGCACCGGCGAAGCGCACATCTGCGAAAAAGTCGAGATTATCGGCGTCGATCGCGACGGCGCGTTTGCGGATTACATCTCGATGCCCGAGACGAACGTGTGGAAGCTCGACCCGGCGATTCCCGACGAGTTTGCCGCCGTGTTCGATCCGCTCGGTAACGCCGTGCACACCGTCATGGCGGCGGGCGT
>DASSRQ010000352.1:0-5191 GCA_035701665.1 Vulcanimicrobiaceae bacterium | reverse complement strand
TCGCGCGAAGACGGTTTGCAACTGAAAGATTGTGCGATAACGGCCGCCGTGCGCTGCGCACCGCCGCAGAACAAACCGACGCCGGGCGAGATCGAACGCTGCTTTCCGTACCTTGCGGAAGAGTTCGAGCTGTTTACAAAGATGCGCGTCGTCGTTGGATTAGGCGCGATCGGAACGAAAGCGGCGATCGCCGCATTGCGCGCGTCCGGCTTTACCTTGGAAACGCGCGGCTGGGCGTTCGGTCATGGTGCCGAGCTGGAAGCAAAAAACGGCAAACGCGCCGTCACGCTGATTTCGTCGTTCCATCCGAGCCGGCAAAACACCAACACGGGCAAACTTACGGCGCCGATGTTCGACCGCATCTTCGAGCGCGCGCGAACGCTTATTGAAGTGAGATAACGCGGCCGCACGAATCGACCGCTTTGACCGGTACGCGCATGCCGCTGCCGTTGTCGCGGAACTGTACGATGCGCAGCGCCGGCGCGTTGACGTCTTCCGGGCCGAACTTTGTTTGCAGATCGACCAGCGCGTCGTGGTCGTTCTCCGGATTATTGGTGCTGCGCGCGAGTTCGTAGCGCTGCACGGCGCCGTTCTTGGCAAAGTAGACGCGCACGAGCGCGCCGCGGCTGTTCACCGTTTGAACGCCGCACGAACGCCCGCCCGCAGCCTGAGCGGCGAGGGATGCGAAGACGAACGCGGCGGTGACCATTCCCCTTGTATCGGCTATTGCGGACGCGAAGTCAAGCCAAGGTCACGCAGCAGACGGTCCGGGACGCCTGAGGGCGCATCCATCATCACGTCGCGGGCCAGCTGATTCTTCGGGAAAGCGATGACGTCGCGGATGCTTGTCTCGCCCACCGCGAGCATGACGATGCGATCGATGCCCAGCGCCATACCGCCGTGCGGCGGCGCACCGTAGTCGAGCGCACGGATGAAGAAACCGAACCGCTCTTCGATTTGTTCGGCCGTCATGCCGAGCATCGCGAAGATCTTGCGTTGGAACTCGGGCTTGTGAATACGGATCGATCCGCTGCCCAATTCGTACCCGTTGAGCACCATGTCGTAGTGCTGCGCGCGCATCGAAAGCGGATTGGTATCGATCAGGTCCCATTGACCCGGATTCGGAGCGGTGAACGGATGGTGCGCCGGCGCCGGCTGTCCGGTCTCTTCGTCTTTTTCGAAGAGCGGAAAATCGGTCACCCATGCAAATGCGAACTTCGCCGGATCGCGCAGGCCGCAGCGTTCGCCCACTTCGAGGCGCATTTTGCCCGCGACGTTCAGCGCCGCGCTCGTTTCGTCGGCGAACAGCAGCATGGCATCGCCGGTTTCGGACTGCGTACGTTCGCGCAGCTGCGCGATCGCGGCGTCGTCTAAAAACTTTGCGGCGGAACTCTTTACGCCGTCGGCACCGAGTGCGACCCAGACCAGGCCTTTGGCGCCGTTCTGTTTCGCAAGTTCGGTGAGCGCATCGAAGTCGCGGCGCGAGAGCGTCGCACCGCCCGGATAGCGCAGCGCGAGAATCGATCCGTTGCTGTCGATGACGGATTTGAAAACGACGAACTCGGTGCCGGCAAAGACATCGTTGACCTTCTGCAGTTCCAGACCGAAACGCAGATCGGGCTTGTCGCTGCCGTAGCGCTGCATTACATCGGCGTGACTGAAACGCGGGAACGGCGCGAGGTCGACGTCCAGCACCTTTTTCCACGTATAGCGGATTCCGGACTCCATGAGTTCGAGGACTTCATCCTGCGTCGCAAACGACATCTCGACATCGATCTGCGTGAACTCGGGCTGACGGTCGGCACGCTGATCTTCGTCGCGCATGCATCGCGCGATCTGCATGTAGCGGCCGAACCCGGAGATCATCAAGATCTGCTTGAGAATCTGCGGCGATTGCGGCAGCGCGTAGAACGATCCGTTGTACAGACGGCTGGGCACCAGATAGTCGCGCGCGCCTTCGGGCGTCGATTTGATGAGCATCGGCGTCTCGATCTCGAGAAAACCGCGCTCGTCGAAATAATCGCGCAGCGCTTTGGTGATCTTGTGCCGGATCGCGATGTTGCGCTGAAGACGCGGACGGCGCAGATCCAAATAGCGGTATTCGAGACGCAGATCGACGTCCACGTCGTCGTCGGTGTTCACCGGGAACGGCGGCACCAGCGAACGGTTGAGAATCTCGAGTTCGTCGACGCCGACTTCAACCGCTCCCGTCGGCAGCCTGTCGTTCTCGGTGCCTGCCGGACGGTTACGCACTTGCCCGGCAATGCGCACGACGTCCTCGTGACGCAGATGTTCGGCTTCTTTGAACGACGGATGCTGCGGATCGACGACGATCTGCGTTATGCCGTCGCGGTCGCGCAGATCGATGAAGATCAAGCCGCCGTGATCGCGGCGCCGGTTGATCCAGCCGTTGAGTTCCACGCGGCTGCCTGCGTCTTGCGCGCGCAGCGCGCCGCACGAACGTTTAGCGGTCTGGTCCATCTGGTTGTTTCTCTCCGAGAGCGTTTTTGATACCGGATATGTAGTAATATTGCTGCAGCAGATCGCGCGCAAACTTCGAGTTCCCGGCGCGTTTGTCGAAATAGCCCAATGCCCACGGCATCTTGGTGAGCAGGCTGTGCAAGCCGAGCGAAACCGGCGTCATTCCGAGATTGGCCATCACGGCAAAGTGCGGATGCTTGCGGTAAAAGCGCACCGTCGAACGCCCCGCCAATTTCATCTTCTCGACTTGATCGCCGTGCGGAACGTCCTGACAGTGATAATTGATTGCTGCGGGTTCGTACAAAATCGTGATGCCCGCGCGCTCTAAGCGATACCCGAGCTCCAAGTCTTCGTGCCCGTACCCCGTGAACGACTCGTCGAACGAACCGACGCGAAGCAGATCGTCGCGGCGTACCGACGCATTGCCGGTCAAAAAATACAGCCAGCTGAGCTTCTTGCGCGATGCGGGATGCAGCGAGCCGCGCTCGTCCGGATGATCGCGCTTGAACGCGTACTGCTCCAAGTTTGCGACCTGCACTTCCCATCCGACGACGGCGATGTTCCGCTGCTCGCGATGATGCTTGAGGTGCGCTTCGATCAATCCGGGATCCGCGATGATGTCCGAATCGTTGAACAGCACGACACTGCCCTGCGCCTGCGCGATACCCGCGTTGCGCGCCATTGCGCGTCCGGTGTACGAACCCGGAAGATGGCGAACGTTCGGATGCTCCGCATGCACCTTCGCCAGATACTCCGCCGTGCCGTCGTTCGAGTTCGAGTCACAGATCAGCAGCTCGAACGAATCCGCCGGCACGCTTTGCGCGAGCAGTGACGGCACGACGTGCACGAGAGTGTCCAGGCGGTTGTACGTCGGAATGACGACGGAAAGTTCAAGCATCAATCAGGCGGCTTACGGAGTCGACGATTTCTTGGCGCAGCGCCGCGAGTTCCGCGGGCGATTCGCCTGCCGGCTTGCGAACCAGCGCGCACGGCACGCCATACGGCGCCCATTCCTGCGAGTTCAGCCGGAAGTAGCGGTGTTCGAACACGACTACCGTAGGCCTGCGCATAGCGCTTGCGACATGCGTCGCACCCGTATCGACGGTCACGACGGCACGCGCCCGCTCGAAGACCGCGGCCCAGCGGTGAAACGGCAGTCCGCCCAGCAGCACATCGGCCGCGCGCGTATCGGAAAACGCGCGCACGTACCGCTCGCATTCCGGCGCGTACGTGACGACGATTGGCAGTTCGAAGCGGCGCAGCATGTTGAGCAGCTGCAGCGTCGAGTCCAACGTGCTTCCTTCGGAGAACCAGCGCAGCCCCAAATGCACGACCAACGGCCGCGAGGGCAAAAAGGCGATCGCCGCCCGGTCTTCGTCGGTGACGTCGAGCCGAAGCGCTTCACGCCGGTCTTTCGCGCCGCCGAGCGCGACGAGATCGAGCAACTGATTGACTTCGTGCCGCACGTGGCGGTGGGGATTCTTTTCCGAAAGCGCCGGGTCGGCTTCGGAGATCATGCGCCTGTTGACGTATGCAGGCAACGTCAACCGTGCGAGCCAGCGGCGAACGTACGTATAGCCGACGCGAATCTTTGCGCGCGAGGCGCCCGCGATCTGCAGATCGACGCTGCGCGGTGCGAGCGCCACGGCAAGATCGGCGCCGCGAAACTGCCCGCCGAATTCTTTCGGATGGATCCCGTCGCGGTACTCGACGACCTCGTCGACGTCGGTATTGCGCTGCATGACGATGGCGTTGTACGAACTGCAGGCCATAACGATATGCGCGTCCGGAAACGACGCGCGCACCGTTGCAATGGCGGGCGTCGACAGGATCAGATCGCCGATTCTATCCGTTCGTACGAGCAGTACGCGCACGGTTCAATTCTTGATAGTAAGCGCGCGAAGCCAGCCGGCGCGCGGCGCGCAGTTCTTTGTCGGTTAGCGCGCCCTCGCCGCTAAGCGCGGCCTGCTCGGTTTTGTCATCGCGCGTAGCGCGATCGATCCAACTGTGCAGCGTACGCGCGGCCGGATAGTCGCCGGTCGCCAGCCACGTGCGCCAATGCGGATGCATCTGGAACAACTGCACGGCCGTGCGCGCCTGCGCTTGCGCCTGCCTGATCATTTTCGGCACGTCTCTGCGAACCGGGCGCGGTTTCCAGTGATATGCGAGCGCGTTTTTGTTAAACGTTGCTTTGACGCCGGAGAACCGCAACCGCAATCCGACGTCGATATCTTCCCATCCGTACTCGGCAAACGACTCGTTGAAGCCGCCGATAGCGCGGATCGTCTCGAGCGGCACCGACACGTTGGTCGTCCAGAAAAAGTTGCCGCTATAATTCTTGATCGTCCATACCGGCGGCGGAAGGTCTTCGAAACTCTCGACGTTGATCGCGCCGCCGCGTACGACACGCTGCGGATACCGGTCGTGCGACCGCAGATGTTCGGCAACGAACGTGGGAATCGGCAGGACGTCGTCGTCGATAAAGATGATCCGCTCGCCGGTTGTACGAGCGATGCCCGCGTTGCGGCCTGCCGCCAATCCAGCGTTCTGCTGATTGATGACGGTGAACGGGACGGTTGCGCGTGCCTGCGCGCGCGCGATCACTTCGGGCGTTGCGTCCGTCGAGCCGTCATTGACGAGCACGACTTCGTATGCGCCTTGCGCGGTTTGTTCGAAGCACGCGTCGAGCACGCGCTCGAGCAGATGCGCG
>DASSRQ010000351.1:0-14470 GCA_035701665.1 Vulcanimicrobiaceae bacterium | reverse complement strand
TTCTACAATGACGCCTACGTGCACGTGCTCGGTCTAGCCAAACATCCTTGGGCACTCGGCCGGCCGGCAAGCGAAGTGTGGGCAGAGATCTGGGACGTCTGCGATCCGCTCGCGCGAAAAGTGTTCGACCGCGGCGAGGCGAGCTTCGTAGACGACGTGCAGCTCTTCATGAGCCGCGGCGACTCGATCGAAGAGACGTTCTACTCGTTTTCCTACAGCCCGATTCGCGACGAGTCGGGCGGCGTGGGCGGTCTGTTTTGTCCGTCCACCGACGTCACCGATAAAGTCGTCGGCGCCCGGCGTTTACATACACTTTCCGAACTTGCCGCAAACTCGCTCGTTCAGAAATCGACCGAAGCCGCTTGCGTTACGGCTGCACAAACGCTCGGCAAAAACGCCGACGACATTCCCTTCTCGCTGATCTACTTATTCGACGGCGATCGCTTCAAATTGCAAGCGCGAAGCTCCGCGTTCGACGAACACGGCCGCCTGCAAGTACAGCTGCAGGAGGCATTTGCAACCGGACGCGCGCAGCGCATCTCGCTGCAAGGCTTGCCGGACGTTCCGAAGGGTTCGGCGGACCGCCGCGTCACCGATGCTCTCGCGTTACCGCTAACGACCGGCGCGCAGGCGAATCCGTACGGCGTGCTTGTCGCGGGCGTCAATCCGACCTGTCCGCTCGATCTCAAGTACAGCTCGTTCTTCGATTTGATCGCCTCGAGTATCGGCACCGCGATTCAAAACGCGCACGCCGCCGAAGAAGAGCAGCGGCGTCTCGAGATGCTTGCCGAGATGGATCGCGCGAAGACAACCTTCTTCTCCAACGTGAGCCACGAGTTTCGCACCCCGCTTACACTGATGCTCGGCCCGCTGGAGCAACTCTCGCAAATCGAAGACGATCGGTACCGCCCGCTCGTGCAGACCGCCCGCCGCAACTCGCTGCGCTTGCTGAAACTCGTGAACACGCTGCTCGAGTTCTCGCGTTTGGAAGCCGGGCGAAACGACGCGTCGTTCGCAAAGACAGATCTCGCCGCGCTTACGCGCGACGTGGCCAGCAGCTTCCGCTCGGCCATCGAGTCCACCGGCTTAACGTTCGAGGTCGAATGCGATCTCGAAGAACCCGTCTACGTCGATCGCTCGATGTGGGAACGCATTTTGCTCAATCTGCTCTCGAACGCGTTGAAGTTTACGCACGACGGCTCGATTACCATTACGCTTCGCAGCACGCCGGCCGGCGCGCAGCTTGCGGTGAGCGACACGGGTGTCGGCATCGCCGAACAAGATCTGCCGAATCTGTTCGAACGGTTCCACCGCATCCGCGGCGCCAAGTCCCGCTCGCACGAAGGCAGCGGCATCGGCCTGGCGCTCGTGCACGACCTTGCCGAACTGCACGGCGGCTCCGTACGCGCGGAAAGCCGCGTGGGCGAAGGCACGACGTTTTACGTCACCGTCCCCTTCGGCAGCAGCCACCTCGACGCGTCGAAGATCGTCGCCGGCGAATCGAATCAGTACGTCAGCGCCATCGACCAATACCTTGCCGACGTCGATGCGACCATGATCTCGCCGCGCGATACGAGCCGTGCCGAAGTAGGCAACGCGCCCTCAAATGCCCCGCGTATTCTTCTTGCAGACGACAACGCCGATTTGCGCGAGTACGTGAGCGGCATTCTTTCGCGCCATTACGACGTCACCGCCGTCAACAACGGACGGCAAGCATTGGAAGCGGCGCAAGCCGGCGCGTTCGATCTCATCGTCAGCGACGTCATGATGCCCGAGATGGACGGCTTCGAGTTTCTCCAAGCCGTTCGCGCCGACAGCCGCCTCGCGGGGACGCCGTTCGTCATGCTCTCCGCGCGCGCGGGTGAAGAGTCTGCGCTCGAAGGCCTGCGCAGCGGCGCCGACGACTACGTCGTCAAACCGTTCTCCGCCGAGGAGCTGCTGGCGCGGGTGTACGCGCAGATCAATGCGGCGGAGATCCGCCGCCGCGCAACGCTCGATCTGCGCGCGAGCGAAGAACGTTTCCGGACGCTCGCCGCTTCCATGCCGTACATCGTTTCCGAGAGCGACGCTACCGGCGGCATTACGTTCTTGAGCGATGAGTTCAAACATTACACCGGCGTCGACATCGAAGCGGCGTTCGGCCGCGGATGGGTCTCGTTCTTGCATCCCGACGACGTTGAAAAGACGAGCGAACGCTGGGCGGCAGCGGTTGCCGCCGGCGAACCGTTTGCCGGAGACTACCGGCTGCGCCGTCACGATGGAACGTACCGCTGGTTTACCGGACGCGCCGTTCCCATGCGCGATGGTGACGGCAACGTTGTCCGATGGACCGCTACGAGCGTGGACGTGCACGACCAACGCAACGCGGCGCGCGAACGCGATTTTTTGGCGCGCGCATCGGAGATCTTCTCGCGCCAACTCGATCTCGAAACGACGCTCGCCGCCGTGGCCCGCTTCACGGTTCCGCGGATCGCGGATTGGTGTCAAATCGATCTGCGCACGGAAGACGGCCGCATCAAAACCGTCGCTATCGCGCATCACGATCCCGAAAAAGATCGCATCGCGCAGCAGTTCGTCGGGCGGACGCACTTGAATCCCGAGGCCGATCACGGCAGCCCGTTCGTCATTAGGACGGGGCAAAGCCAAATTTTATTCGACGTTCCGCTGGAGATCGCCGCGCCGGCCATCGGCGACGACGAGGAACTGAGAATGTACGCCGAACTCGGCATGCATTCCGTAATCGCGGTTCCGCTTACCGCCGAAGGCAAGACGCTGGGAATGCTCGGTGTCCTCTACGGCGATTCGAACCGTCGCTACACCGATGACGACATGCCGATGCTCGAAGAACTTGGGCGCCGCGCGGGTCTTGCCATCCACAAAGCGCGCTTGTTCGAACGCGAACATCGTGCGGCCGAATCGTTCCAGGAAGCATCGCTTCCGGCCAAGATGCCGAAGGCGCCCGGTTTAGCGCTGGACGCGTTTTACGCACCGGGACGCGAAGAAGCGCAGGTCGGCGGCGATTGGTACGACGCCGTGCGCTTGGTTGACGGACGAATCGTCGTTTCTATCGGCGACGTCGCAGGCAGCGGACTCGGCGCTGCGGTGACGATGGGCAACATGCGCCAGATCATCCGCGGCATCGCGCAGGTCCACGCCGATCCGGCGCTGATGCTGGACGCGGCAGACCGCGCGTTGCGCTTGGAACACCCGGACAAATTCGTAACGGCGTTCGTCGGCGTCTTCGATACGATTACCAACACGCTCAACTACGCATCCGCCGGTCACCCGCCGCCGCTGCTGCGCCGGCCCGACGGAACGATCGATACATTAAATGCCCCGGGTCTTCCGCTCGGTCTGCGTTCGAACGGAACGAACTCCGGCAGCGTCAGCGTCCATCTCGACGCCGGCAGTTCGCTGGTGCTGTACACCGACGGACTGACCGAGATCGATCGCGCGCCCGACATCGGAGAACGGCGCCTGCGCGATATCCTCGCCGGACCGGCAATCTTCGACGAGCCGCGCCCGGCAAAAACGATCGCGGATCGCGTCACCGCCGACGGCGCCGCCCGCGACGACGTTGCGGTACTTGTCGTCAATGTGATCGATAGCGCGCACGAGCCGGACGAACGCCGCCGCTTGCAGCGCTGGCAGTTCGATACGTGCGATATGGGCGCGGCATCCGAAGCGCGCGGCGATTTCGCACGGGCGTTCCGCGAGCGCGGCGCCGACATCGACGACGTAGCGACCGCGGAACTCGTCTTCGGCGAGCTCGTCAGCAACACGGTACGCTACGCGTCCGGACACGTCGAAGTGATCGTCGATTGGAGCGGTGCCGACCCCGTGCTGCACGTGCTGGACAACGGCCCCGGATTCCGCCATATCTCGATTTTGCCGCCCGATCTGCTCAGCGAATCCGGGCGCGGTTTATTCATCGTAAGTGCACTCACACACGATTTTCGCGTCTCTAAGCGAGCGGGCCGCGGCAGCCACGCGCGCGCGGTTTTGCGCCTTCGCAGCCGTCAGCTAGTGGACAGCGAGACAGACGTTTACGCCGGATCGTGGCTGCATGCGCTCACCGACCGCGCGGGTATCGTATCCGAATAAAAGCGGGTAAGACACCCGTATGGCTACAGCACATAGCACGACGGATCACGACGAGATTCGCGATTGGGTCGAATCTCATGACGGAGCGCCGTCGGTAGTAAGTGGAACCGGTGTGCTGCGCATCGATTTCGGCGAGCCCGAGCAGAATCTCGAACGTGTCTCGTGGGATCGTTTTTTCGATATCTTCGATCGCAGCAACATCGCGTTTCTGTACGATCCCGATGGCCACATGGTGAAGTTCGTAGAGAGAGGAGCTTCTATGGCAGCATCCCGAGGCGGACGTAAGAAATCCACGCGCAAAAAATCGACGAGTTCACGCAAGAAGTCAACCGCTGGACGTAAGAAGGCAACGGGCGGACGCAAGAAATCAACCGGCGGACGCAAGAAGGCGACGGGCGGACGTAAGAAGGCAACGGGCGCTCGCAAGAAATCAACCGGCGGACGCAAGAAGGCAACGGGCGGACGCAAGAAATCAACCGGCGGACGTAAGAAATCGACGGCGGGTCGTAAGAAATCGACGGGCGGACGCAAGTACGGGCCGAAAGCCGGTAAGAAAGTCGAGCGTTCGATGCGCGAGATGAAAGAAGGCAAGCTGAAATCGGGCCGCAGCGGCAAAAAAGTGACGAGCCGCAAACAAGCGATTGCGATCGGATTGTCGGAAGCGCGTCGCGCCGGCGCAAAAGTTCCGCGCAAGAAATCCTCGCGTAAGAAAAGCCGGTAACCGTGAGCGAATCATCCATCGAACGGGTTAGCCCGCAAGAGATCGACACCGCGACGATGCCGACGCTCGACGTGCGCAGCCGGCCCGGCAAAGAGCAGATTCGCGGCGCGCTGCGCTACGATCCGAAAGCGCTGCTGACGGAAGAGCGCCTTGCGCTGCCGCTGCCGCACGAAGGCCGGGTCGTGGTGTACGGCGACGACGACGATTCCGCCGCGCAGATCGCTGCGCGCTTAAAATCGCAGGGCTACGAAAAAGTGGCGGTTTTGGAAGGCGGATTCGATGCGTACAAGGCGCAGAACTTAGAAACGGAACCGGCCACGCAAGAGCAGCCGGTTCCCGGAAAAGAGTCGACCGGAATTCCGCGCGCTTAGTCGCTCAGGCGCGGCGGCGAGATCTGCAGCAGGCTCAGCACGTGCGAGATCCGGCTGGCGAACGTCTCCTGACCGCTGCGGAGCAGCTCGTCGCGTAGGCCGCGCAGTTCGTCGACTGCGCGGCTTACGTTCGGCTTATTCATCTCGCGGAACATCTCGCGCGCGCGGTTGAAGCGCGTCTCTTCGTCGTCCAACTGCACTTGCCGCCGTTCGAACGACGGCAGTTCGTCCGAATGTCCGAGCACGATATCGCCGACGATCTCGATGATCGCATCGGCATGCACGCGCGCATTCGTCGCCGCCAGATCGACGTAGCGTTCTTCGCGGTCGCGCGCCGAGATCGCAATCAAATTGGCCTCGACGCAAAGTTCCAACAGACCGCCGACGAGCGGAACGGCGTCGGAAGCCGCTTCCAGGTACGCTTCGTACACTTCGTCTTCGTCTTCGTCGGTCGCGTCGAGATAATCGTTCCAGGCGCGGCGCGCGTCGAGGACGGCACGGTACACTTCGTCTGACATAGCCGGATGGTTCCGTCCGGCGAAGGGCTATTACTGCCTGCGCAGCAGCAGCGTACCCAGCAGCAAGTCGTTGGTTGAAACCGCGGCTTCGCGAGCGCCCGCTGCCGCGAACACTTCATCGAGCAGCAGCAAGCCCGCCAACATGATGTCGGCGCGCTGCGGATTCATGCCGGGCAGCGTCTTGCGCCGCTCCAGCGGTAGCGCCCGTAAGCGCCCGGCTAGGGCGGCTGCATCGTCGCGCGTGAGCTGCGCATAAACGAACGGATCGCGGTTGCCGCGCTGCACCGCGCAAGCCGTCGTTGCCGTACCGCCGACAAACACGAGACGGCCGGCTTTTGCAAACTCGCGGATCGGCGCCAAGTGTTCGCGCGCTATCGCGTGCGCTTTTTCGATAGATTCCGCTGCGATCGCTCCGCGCGTACCGTCGAGTTCGGGCACCGCTTCCGTCAACCGGACAGCACCGATCTCGCACGAAACGACGCGCTCGATCCGATCGTGCGTTCCCAGCGCGTACTCGCTGCTGCCGCCGCCGACGTCCAGAACGCCGAACGTTCCGGATTCGTGTATGCCGCTCACCGCGCCCAAAAACGATCGCCGCGCTTCTTCTTCGCCGCTTACGATCTCGAGCTGCGCGCCGGTAAGCTGCGCGACGTTCTTTGCAAACTCGTCGCCGTTGCTCGCGCGGCGCAATGCCGACGTCGCCATCGCGCAGATATCGGTTGTATGTTCGCGAATCGCGCGCACGTGATCGCGCACCGCGTCGAGCGTGCGCGCCATCGCCTGCGCATCGAGTTTCCCGGTCTCTTTCAGGCCTTCGCCGATTCTGGTTCCGGCCGATCGCGCGAGCACGATGCGCGGCTCGTCCGAGAGGTCGGCAACGAGCGCGCGGGTCGAGTTCGTGCCGATCGAAACGACGGCGGCGAGCTTATTCGGCGTGGCGGGATTCAAACAGCGCGGCGCGCTTCTTCTTTTGCAAGAAGTGACGTTCGTGCGCGGGCGGTCCTTCGGACGGCTCCCACGCTTCGGTCTCTTTCAGATAGCCGGCGATCTGTTCTTCGAGTTTGTCGTCGTGCAGCTGCGGCGCGAGGAGTGCCGTCAACCGGCGGCCTTGCGGGCGGATCTCGAACTCGAGGTCTTTGTGGCCGGTCAGGCCGCGTTCGTACTCGGTGCGGTGCCGCTCGACGTCGCCTTGCGGCACGCCGGCGAGCCGCCCGTCTTCAAGCCGAACGGTCGCGCCGTACGCGTTGATGTTGATGACGGAGCCGCGGTAGAGATCGCTCACTGCGGCGGATGCGACGGGGCGGGTTTGACGTAAATCAGCGCTTCGTCCGGGCGCGTTAGGCGCAGCCGGTCGTGGATCTCGGGAATGGCGCCTTCGGGGTCGTTCAAACGCCGGATCTCGCGCTCTTCGGCGCGGCGGCGCAATTTGAGTGCGGAGATATCTTGCTGCACCGACGACAACGAGTTCGCCATTGCGATGTTCTCGTCGACGATATGAGCGAATTGAAGGGACACTAAAGTGAAGACCGCGATGGCGGCTACGACCAGGACCAGCCGCCGAAGCAGCGTCACGACACCCACTGTCCTATTCGCCGGTACTTCAGATAACGAGCCTCCCGCAGACGCTCCGGCGGCATGGATGCAAGATCGCCGAGCGCTAACTCAATAGAATTCAGCACAGCTGCGATCGTTCCCGCTGTATCGCGGTGCGCGCCGCCGAGCGGTTCGGGGATCATTTCGTCGACGATACCGAAGCCGACGAGATCGTTTGCGGTGAGCTTGAGTCGCGCGGCGGCTTCATCGGCCTTGCCGGCGTCGCTCCACAGGATCGCTGCGCAGCCCTCCGGGCTAGCAACCGAATAGTAGCTGTTCTCGAGCATCAGAATCCGGTCGGCGATGCTCAGCGCCAATGCGCCGCCGCTGCCGCCCTCGCCGATTACCGTTGCCACGATCGGCACCGGCGCGATCGAAAACGCGTACAAGCACTCGGCAATCGCTTCCGACTGCGCGTGTTCTTCGCTCATGGCCGACGGATCGGCGCCTTTGGTATCGATGAACGTGACGACCGGCAGACCCAAGCGGCCGGCGAGTTTGATAAAGCGCTCCGCCTTGCGGTACCCTTCCGGATACGGCATGCCGAAGTTGCGTTTGACGTTCTCTTTCGTGTCGCGTCCGCGCTGTTCGCCGATGACCACGACGCTGCGGCCGTGCAGTTTCGCAAGGCCGCCGACGATGGCTTGATCGTCGCGCGAATGGCGGTCGCCGTGCAGCTCGTCGAACTGCTCGAACTGCGAGATATAATCCATGGCGGTCGGCCGTTTGGGGTGCCGCGCCATGTGCACTTTTTCCCACGGCGACATCTGCCCGAAGATCTCGCGCTGGATCTCGGCGTACTTGGCTTCGAGCGCGCGGATCTCGGCGGACATGTCGACCGGCTGCGAGGCATTGGCGGCGCGCAGCTCTTCGATACGTTTTTCGAGCTCGAGCAATCCGCGCTCGCGCTCCATGATCGGATTGTTCATGCGCTGGTCGCTCCCCGCGTGCGCTGCACGTTGGCTTTGCCCGCAGCAGCGTATTCCAGTAAGCGCGTAAGCGCCCCTTTGAGCTGATGGCGATGCACGACGGCGTCGATGTGCCCTTTATCCAGCAGAAACTCGGCCGTTTGGAATTGATCGGGCAGCTTCTGACGGATCGTTTGTTCGATGACGCGCCGGCCCGAAAATCCGATCATTGCTTTAGGTTCGGCAAGAATGATGTCGGACTGAAATGCAAACGATGCCGAAACACCGCCCGTCGTCGGGTCGGTCAGCACCGTTACGAAAAAGTTGCCGTCTTCCATGAAGCGCGCGACGGCCGACGTGGTCTTGGCCATCTGCATCAATGCGAGCATGCCTTCTTCCATGCGCGCACCGCCGCTCGCCGTAAACAGAATGCACGGCACTTTCTGCGCGAGCGCCGCTTCCAGCAGCATCGTGATGCGTTCGCCGACGACCGATCCCATCGTGCCGCCGCGGAAGTGGAAATCCATCACGCCCAGCGCCGTGCGATGCCCTTCGATCGTCCCGATGCCGCACACGACGCCTTCGGTCAGCGACGATTTTTCGCGGTCGGCATTCAGCTTTGCGGGGTAGCTCTTTTTATCGACCCAGCCCAGCGGATCGGCCGGCAGAATATCGCTGCCGATCTCGGTGAAGTCGCCGTCGACCAGCGAGCTGATGCGATCGTACGCCGACATGCGAAAGTGATGCGAGCAGCGCGGACACACCCATTGATTCGCCGAGAGATCGCGGCGGTACAGCACTTCGCCGCACTTCGGACACTTGGTCCACAGCGCGGCGTCTTCGGTCGGCTGCTCCTTCGAACGGTGGCGAAGCCAGTCGGGCATCGGCATTAGCGCTTCGATCCCGCCTTGGCCGGCATCAAGCGCGCCGCGTAGAGTTTACGCAGCTGCTTGAGATAGTTGAAGATCTCTTTTTCGTTCAGCTTCGATTCGCCGGCGATGCGATCCGTAAACACGTACGGAATCTCGATCGCTTTGCCGTAGTGGCCTTTCGCGATCACTTCCAATCCGATCTTGAACCCGATCGGATCGAGTTCGACGCCTTCGATCGCATCGCGGCGCACGAGCAGATACCCGCTCGTAATATCTTTGATGCGCGTGAGCGGCTGCGCCAGCATGCACGCAACTTTCGAGGTCACGATGCGCTTCATCGGCCAATTCGTAATGCCGCCGCCTTGGACGTAACGGCTGCCGACGGCGAGACCGTAGCCATCTTCGAGCGCGCGCACCATGGCGGGCAGAATCTCGATGTCGTGGCTGAAATCCGCATCCATCACGCCGATTGCGGTGGACTCCGGACGCGCGAAGCGCCAGCCTTCGATCACGCCGCTGGAAAGACCGAGCTTTCCGGCGCGATGCAGACAGCGTACGGGCAGCTCTTGCGCAAGCTTGTCGACGATGTCGCCCGTTCCGTCGGGGGAGTTGTCGTCAACAACGATGATCTCGCCGTCGAGGCCGTGCGTTTTAAACAGGTCTCCCAACGAACGAAGGAGGCGTTCGATGCCGCCGGCTTCGTTATAGGTCGGAATGACGATCGAGAACTTCAACTTGTCCATGCCAATCGAGTGCTATACGACAAGTGGACCATTTGGGCCTCGACAAGCCCGCGCGTACTTGTTGCGGTTTTAGAGGCGGTGCAGCTGCGGGTTTGCGGACGGATCGAATGCCGCCAGACTTTCGTATGAAGCCGCGGACCCCATCAGCGTAACGCGGCCGCCCGAGACCGACTCGACGTCGTCCGCGGGCACCAGTGCTTCCGCGCCGCGCGCCGTCCAAAACACCAGCACGAACTCGGCAAGCCGGCCCTCGCCCGAGCCGTAAACCGCCCGGACCTCACCCAGGGACTCACCCGTCCGGTCGACGACCGGGGTGCCGGGCGTAACCTCTTCTAAAAGCGTAGCCATCAGCGTGTTCTTACCCGCCTGTCAGGAGGTTGACGAACGCCAGGACGGTCATTCCCGCCGTCTCCGTCCGCAAAATGCGCGGGCCGAGCCAGACGATCTGGGCGCCGGCGTCCTGGGCGAGCGCGGCCTCGGCATGCGAGAACCCGCCTTCCGGACCGATCAGCACGAGCACTCTGGCCGCACCCGTCAGGGCCTGCTCCAGCCGTTCGCGCACCGGAACGCGCGGCGCCAGTTCCCACGGAAACAGCACGCAGTCGTACTCCGGAAACGTCAGCGCCAGATCTTTGAAGGCAAGGGGCTCGGCGACGGTAGGAACGGTCTCGCGAGCGCATTGCATCGCCGCGGTTTTCGCAATGCGTTTCCAGCGCTCGAGTTTGTTCTCGCTCACGCCGTCCGAGATCGTGCGTTCGGAAAGAAACGGCACGAACGCGCTCGCGCCGAGTTCCGTGCACTTCTCGACGATAAAGTCCATCTTCTGCGCCTTCGGAACGGCCTGCGCTAGCGTGACGTGCACGACCGGTTCGTCCGTTTGCGGATACGCCGAGATCAGTTCGGCATGAACGGTTTTGCCTTCGACATGAATGCGCGCATCGAATGTGCGCGCGGCCGAATCGATCGCTTCGATATGATCGCCGGCGCGCATGCGCAGCACCGAAAGAATCTTATGCGCGTCGGCACCGGCGATCTCGACCCGGTCGCCTTCGGCGAAGATCCCTTCGATGAAAAAGCGCGGCTTACTCAGGCTTGAACGCGTCCTTTACTTTGTCGAAGAACGAGCGATCGTCGCGCTCGCTGGCGACGCGCGCGTACTCTTCGAGCAGTTCCCGCTGGCGTTTGTTCACCTTCGACGGAACCACGACGTGCACGGTGACGATATGATCGCCGCGCTGCGCGCCGCGAATGTTCGGCATGCCGTGTCCGCGCATGCGCAGCGTCGTATTGCTTTGCGTTCCGGCGGCAACGTTCATGAGCAGCGGACCTTCGAGCGAAGGCACTTCGATCTGCGCGCCGAGCGCCGCTTGCGGAAACGTGATCGGCACGTCGACGTACGTATCCACGCCGTTGCGTTTGAACAACGGATGCGGCGAAACGCTCAAATAGACGAACAAATCGCCGGCCGGACCGCCGCGAATGCCCGCTTCGCCGTTTCCGGTGATGCGGATGCGGCTGCCGTCGTCGACGCCTGCCGGAACTTTGACGCTGAGTTTGCGCTCGACTTCGCGCCGTCCGCGGCCGCCGCAGCCCTCGCACGGACGCTGGATCACTTGGCCTTCGCCGTTGCAGTTCGTACACGCCGCCTGCGTAACGAATTGACCGAGCGGCGTCTGCCGCACGGTGCGCATCACGCCGCTGCCTTGGCAGCGATCGCACGGCACGATCAGCGTTCCGGGCGATGCACCGCTGCCCGAACACGTTTGACACTGCGCCAAATGGTTGAACTGAATCTCGCGCGAGGTTCCCGCAAACGCTTCTTCGAGCGAGATCTCGAGATCGTACCGCAGATCCGATCCGCGCGCCGGGCCCGAACGCCGCGCCTGCGCTTGCGTACCGCCCATGCGGTCGCCGAAAAAGATGTCGAAGATATCGCCGAAGCCGCCCGGCCCGCCGAAGTTCGCGCCGCCGAAACCGAAGTCGCCGAAACCGCCCGGCGCTCCAGCGCCGTTACCGACGGTGCCGAAGCGATCGTACTGTTCGCGCTTGCGCGGATCCGAGAGCACTTCGTACGCTTCGTTGATCTCTTTGAAGCGGTGCTCGGCCTCGGCTTTGTTCTCCGCGACGTCGGGATGATGTTTGCGCGCCAGGGCACGATAGGCGCGCTTGATCTCATCGGCGTTTGCGCTGCGGCCAACGCCGAGAGTTTCGTAAAAGTCCTTGGTCACTTGATTCCGACGTCGTCCAATCGTTGAGAGAGCGTTTGTGCGGTACCCGATGCGAGCGCCATCAAGCGGCCGTACGGCATCCGCCGCGGGCCGAGAATCGAAAGCATGCCGACGGCATGCGGGCCGAAGCGGTACGGCACCGTTACGATGCTGAAGTCGGTCATCTCTTCCACGCCGAGTTCATGCCCAATTTTTGCTGCGGGCGCTTCGAGCGTCATCGAGTCGGCGACCAAATCGTACAGCGTCTTCTGCTCTTCCACGATGCGCAGAATCGAGCGGAGCTTGCGCAGGTCTTGAAACTCGGGCTGATCCAGCAGGTGCTGCGTGCCCGAAGAACTGATGACCGGCTGCTCGCTGGACGCTGCGGTACGCAGCGCCGAAACGACCGCGTCCTTGACGTCGTCGCCCAAGTTCAACTCGGTCGTCGCCGCCGCTACGTCTTTCTCGCCGATATCGCGCAGCGTGCGGTTTCCGAGCCGCGCATTCAACGCATTCGACAAACGCGTCAGATCGTCGGGCGTGACGTCGGCGAGCAGTTCGAACAACGTTTGCGCGGAGACACCGATCGACGTAACGACGATTGCAACGCCGGTACGCGCGCTGAGCCAAATCAGTTGAATGTGCCGGAATGTGGTCGTGTCGTGCTGCGGCTTCGTGACGAATGCGAGATTTTGCGAGAGGCGTCCGAGCACGCGCGTCGTGGATTCGATGATCTCGTCGAGTTCGCGGCTCGCATCGCGCAGTTCGTCGCCCAGCCTGCGGCGGTCTTCGACCGAGAGCTGTTCGCGCTGCATCAGTTGGTCGACGTACGTGCGGTAGCCCGCATCGGACGGAACGCGGCCGGCCGAGGTGTGCGGCTGCACGAGGAAGCCGCCGGCCTCGAGTTCGGCCATCTCGTTGCGGACCGTCGCGGAACTGACGCCGAGATTGTACTTCTGCGTGAGCGACTGCGAGGCCACCGGCTCTGCCGTGGCGATGTATTCGTAAACGACCGTGGCCAAGATAAACGCCTTGCGTTTATCCAGCTCGGGGGTCGGATGCTCGGGTCCGCCGCTCATAGCCACTATCTTAGCAATCTCGGCGGGGGAGTGCCAAGACCTTAGCCGGCCTGCTGCCGCTCCATCTCGGCGCTAAGCCGCGGCCATTCTCCAGGCGGACAGCAGCCCACGCTACCGTCCGGTCTCGAAGACTACATTAGCGGGTCGACGGCGCCGGCCAACTCGTCCCAGGACAGGCCGCCGACGGAGACATACGTGACGTTGCCGTTCGCATCCAACACAATCGTATCCGGAACTTTCGTGAGCGAGTATGCGGCGTAGATCTTGCTGTCGCTATCCAGCACGAGCGGCAGCGAGTAATGGTTCGAGCGCAAGTACGTGCGGGCCGTTTGCGCGTCTTCGTTCCAATCGATCGTAATGATCCGCACGCGCGTTCCGTACTCGTCTTGGAGCCGTTGAAAGTACGGCAACTCTTGCGTGCACGGCGGACACCACGACGCCCAAAAATTGATGACGACCGGCTTGCCGCGCAGATGCGAGAGCACCGTCGGCGCTCCGGCCGTTACGGGGATGGAAAAATCGGGCGGAGGTGCGCCGAACTGCACCGTCTTCAGGCCCGTACCCGCGATAGCGGCGGCCACCAGTACCGCAAGCATCTTCACCCCTCGAAGATTCGGCAGGCATGCCGCGCGGTTCCCGGTAACTCGCCCGCATGAGTACCGCCGAATCGATCGAAGCGCTTGCACAGGAAAGCCGCCGATTTGCGCCGCCGCCGGAGTTTGCGGCACAGGCGAACGCGCAGCCGGGCATCTACGAGGACGCCGATCGCGATTATCTCGCGTTCTGGGAATCGTGGGCGCGCAAACTCGATTGGATTCAGCCGTTCACCAAGACGCTGGAATGGAACGAACCGTTCGCGCGCTGGTTTTACGACGGCACGCTGAACGTCAGCGTCAACTGTTTGGATCGCCACGTCAACGCCGGCAAAGGCGACAAGATCGCCTACTACTATGAAGGCGAACCGGGCGACCGCTGGACGATCACCTACAAGCAGTTGCTGGACGACGTGTGCAGATTCGCCAACGGCCTCCGCAAATTGGGGATCAAGCGCGGCGATCGCGTCGCGATCTACATGCCGATGATTCCCGAATTGCCGGTAGCGATGCTGGCATGCGCGCGCATCGGCGCCGCACATTCGGTGATCTTCGGCGGCTTTTCGCCGGATGCCATCGTCGATCGCGTGAACGACGCGGAATGCGTCGCCCTGATCACTGCCGACGAAGGCCGCCGCCGCGGCGCGACCGTTCCGCTGAAAGCCAACTGCGACACGGCGATGGCGAGCACACCGAGCATCAAGCACTGCATCGTCGCGCAGCGCACGAACACCGGCGTTGCGATGCAAAACGGCCGCGAC
>DASSRQ010000350.1:0-4713 GCA_035701665.1 Vulcanimicrobiaceae bacterium | reverse complement strand
CCCGCAATCTTTACGCGAGTTTACGGCAAGCATTACGCTAAAAAAAAATCGGCGTTGTTGACACTTGCGCGCGTAACATTCACTTGTTGTGCGCGCTGCGATGCACGCAGTGAGATGGCCGTAAAGCCGGACGGGGCGGCGGATGGGAAAAACAGCCAGCGGTCCAGCGGAGAGACCCCGCCGCCCCGTTCGGCTTCTAGGCCGGCGAATCAGATGAAACGAAGCTGGGCGCCATTACTGCGTCTGTCATGCCGTGGATCAAACGTTTGTCGGCCGGTGCGACGGTTGCGAGGATGCCGCCGAGTTGCACCGTGTCGCCTACGACGAAATAGTAAGGACACAACCGTACGCGGCCGTCGAAGTTGCGGATTTCTTGGGATTTTGTGTCGTAGTAAGATTGGCGGACGCGTTTGCCTTTGTGGAAACGCTGCAGGATGCGCGGCGTTTTTTCGAACTCGCGCAGTGCTTCGGCGATCGTTGCGGACCATTCTTCCTTCGGAAGATCGTTTGCGACTCGTACGCCGCGCGAACCCCACGCGAGTTCCGAGAAACCGGACGGTTTGATCACGTAGTCGCGCTCGCTCTTGCCTAGTTCGGCAAGCTGCATCCAGTCGTTGACCGGCACGCCTGCGGCGGTCAATCCTTCGACGGATGCTTGCGGCGGAATCGGACGCGGATCGAGCACCCACGTTTGCGGAAAGATCGTTTTGAGCCGCGCGAACGCGTCTTTGCCCATCTCCGCTTGCCAGAGTTTCTCTAAAGCAAAGTGATGGAACAGCGCAAACGAGAGTTTCTCTTCCAGATGCGCCTTCGGCGGCGGCGTGAGCTTCACGCGGTTGTGCCGCGCGGCGTAAAGCATGAGCTCGTTCTTCGGAACGTTCAGCAGATCGAAGAGTTCGAAGTTGCGGTAGATCGCATCGATCTTTTCTTCGCGGCCCTCCGCCAGACGCACGAACATCGCTTCTTCGGTGAACGTCAGATCTTGCGGCGCGCAGACGTGCGCGGTGAGTAATCCGTCGCGCTGCAGCTTGTCGGAGAGCCAGCGCAGCTCCGCGCGGTAATCGGCAGACTCTTCGGAGACGACGATCGCGACCGTGGGGTTGTCTTTGCCCGTCGCCGCTTTCAACATCGCGGCGAAGCCTTCCGGAATACCGCTCGGACCGCCGATGCTTTCGATCCCGAGTTTGCAGTACGCCTCGGCCATCGCTCCCACGAAACCCATGCCGCCCGGCACGCTGTCGAGTTCGCTGGCCGTAAAGCCGTCGTCGGTCAGAATGAGATCCGGCCGGATAACCAGCGGAATCTCTTGCTTAAACCGGTTCTGGCGCGCCAAGCGGATGATGTGCTCGGGTTTTCCGATGTCCAGATACTCGGCGATAAACGCCGGCGCCGTTCCGCGCACGCTGCGGTTGTACAGCGAGTTCAACGCCCGGTAGAAGAGCAGAAGGTCTTGGCCGATTTGCTCGATCCGCGCTAGTTGTGCGGCGGAGAGTGAGAACGGCTCCGGACTTACGCGCCACGGGATCCGTTCGCTCTCGTTCTCTACTTTGAAGAGCCCGGGCGGGATCGCTTCGTACAGGAAGCGCGCTTGGTCTTGAGCCGTCAAGTTGGGGGCATACGCCGTACAGGCCATGCGAAAATACTGACTCCTATCCGAGCCGACAACAACCGTCGGGGATTTTTGACATGCCGAACGCGATATAACGACGCCGCATTTCCCTCTAAAATACCCGAAAGCGGACGGAGGGTTGCGCTACTTAACCGTGACGGCGCCCGGCGTGAGCATCGCGGCGTCGATTCGGACGCCGCCGCTCCGTAGGAGCAGCGTCAGGTGCAGGGTGCCGTCCAGGCCGAGCCGGTCGAGCGGGACGTCCTCAAGGACGCGCGAGTCGGACTCGCCCGCGATGAAGCGCAGCGTGCTCTGCATCGAGACCGAGCCCCTGGGGCCCGAGAACGTTTGGTCCACACGGACGGGCAGGTCGTGACCGCTCGGGGGGCCGGCCTGCGTTACGCAAATGGAGGCGACGACCGGGGTGCCTTTGACCATCAGCGTCTCGCGGCTGCAATGCGAGGCCGGCTGGGCCAGCGCGTTGCCGCCCAGAGAGGCTGCCAGGACCGCCGCGAGGGGCGCGTGGATCTTCATCATTCCTATGAACGTTTCGAGATGGGCTTTCGGCTCACCCGTGAAGGAAGGTAGCGCCAAGCCCCTGGCTTGACGGCGGGGTATACCATAAGCGTGATGCCCACGTTCGACCTCATCGCCCTGGACCTCGACGGTACCCTGCTCAACTCTCAGGAACACGTCTCACCCCGCAACCGCCGCGCCATCCGGACCGCGCTGGATTTGGGCATCCGGGTCGTTCTCGTCACCGGCCGCGGCGTCGATACGCCGATCCGAATCAGCCGGGAGTTGGGCCTGAACCTTCCCGTCATCTGCTGCCACGGTGCGCTGACCAAAGATTTCCTGGCGAACAAAACGCTGGGCCACATCCCCGTGCCGCTGCAGTACGCCAAGCCCATGGTCGAGTTCGCTGAAAAGAACAATCTTACGATGGCGCTGTACTCGGAAGAGCTGTTCTACCGCATCAAAGGCCACGAACTGTACATGCAAGACATGCGCGGACCGACATGGCGCGAGGTTGCCAGTTTCTCCGACGTCATGCACACGGCGCCGACGTTCATCCGGATCTTGGGACAAACCGCCGTCGATGCGATGCTGCGCGAGTTCGGCGATCTGCCGCTGCACTTTAAGCACGAAACGTGGCTCGATTTTACCGAAGTCGCGGTGACGAGCCGCGAAGCGACCAAACAGCACGCGCTCGCGCGGTTGTGCGCGGATTTTCAGATTCTGCCGGAGCGCGTTATGGCTATCGGCGATTCCCGCAACGACGTGCCGATGCTGCGGTGGGCGAAGATGGGCATCGCGATGGGCAACGCGCTCCCCGAAGTGCGGCAAAGCGTGCAATTCGTCACCGGCACCAACGATGAAGACGGCGTGGCGATGGCGATCGAGCAATACGTCCTGCGCACGCACCGCCAGCAGAAAAAGCCGGCATAATGCGCGTGCGCGTGCTGGCGTTCGCACGCGTAGCCGAGATACTCGGGTGGACGCGCAGCGAGATCGAACTTTCCGCCGGCTCCGGTACGGACGACTTATGGCAAAGGCTCGTTACGGCTGCGCCGGCGCTTGCACCGTTAGCGGACTCGACGCGCATTGCGCGTAATGGCCGGGTGGTGATGAAGGCGGAGCCGCTCGCCCAGGACGACGAGATCGCGCTGCTGCCGCCTGCCGGCGGCGGCTGATGTTTTCGATCACGCGCGACGCGATCGATCCGCAAGTGCTTGCCGCTCGAGTCACGACCGCGGAGTGCGGCGCATGCGTGACCTTCGCGGGAATCGTGCGCTCGATGTCCGACGACTTGCGACCCGTCACGGGGCTGCAGTACGAAGCGCACGACGCAATGGCGGTTTCCGAGTTCGAACGCATAGCGGCGGAAGCGCGCGAACGCTTCGGTGAATGCCGCATCGCCGTTCAGCATCGTACGGGCGATTTAGCGATCGGCGAGGTTGCCGTTGTCGTCGCGGTCGCATCACCGCACCGCAAAACGGCGTTCGACGCGTGCGAGTACGTCATCGACGAACTCAAAGCGCGCGCGCCGATCTGGAAGAAAGAACACTACGCGAGCGGCGAAAGCTCGTGGCGCGAGAATGACTGTCACACTCAAACACCTTCAGGCCGAGCATAACCCCGTCGCGGTTCTGGAATACGAACCGCGCCGCGCGCGCAGCGTTACCATCGTTGCCGGACACGGGTATTCGAGTTCGAAACACAATCTCGATTTTCTGTGTTCGTTTTTGGCCAGTCACGGATATCGCGTTCTCAGTCTGGATTTTCCGGGACACAAACTCGGATCGAGCGGCGGAACGCTTCGCGGCATCGACGACCTTGTCGATGCGATGGGTTCGGTAATTGCCGAGGCCAAGCGCAGCGGCGATGCGGTTTATACCATGGGACACAGCATGGGCGCGATGACCGCGCTTTTTTGCGCGGCGCACGACTCCGGGATCGCCGGCGTCGTCAGCATCACGACGGGGTACGGGCGCCCGAGCGCCCTCGATGCGCTGCAGAAAGCGGGTGCAACGGATTTTCGCTCGTCGTACGTCGACGGGCTTGCGCTGCCCGATCTGGTTGCACACTCGACCGCACGCTTTGAGGAAGCGCTGCCGCTCCTGGCCGGACGCCCGCAGTTGTACGTGGCGGCGTCGCGCGACGCGATGGTCAGTCCGCGCAGCGTCGAAGACCTGTACCACCGTGCGCCGGAACCAAAGACGTTCGTCACGATCGAAAGCGATCACACCTACGCGGGCGAGAATGCCCGTACCGCCGTGCTGCAATGGCTGAACGAACGGCACCCGCGCTAACGTCTGCCCGCGGGCTGCGGCGTTACAGCCGCCATCTCTTGATCCCGCAAGTGGGCCTCGAAGGGCAAGAGCGGCTCGCGAACGCGCGCGTGCTGTGCGTCGGTGCGGGCGGTTTGGGATCGCCGGTGCTGCAGTATCTTGCCGCGGCAGGCGTCGGACGCATCGGCGTGATGGACGACGACGCCGTTGACGAAAGCAACTTGCAGCGGCAGACAATTTTCGCGACGTCCGATATCGGTGAAAAGAAAGCCGTCGTCGCGGCGCGCCGCGTAACGGAACTCAATCCGCTCG
>DASSRQ010000349.1:0-5905 GCA_035701665.1 Vulcanimicrobiaceae bacterium | reverse complement strand
CTTTGTAAACAGCTCGAACTCTTCCGCAAGGTACGGAAAGCAGCGTTCGATCTCGCCCGGCGTCGGTTTGTTCTGCGGCGGTGCGCAGCGCACGGCGGCCGTTATCGCACAATCTTTCAGTTGCAAACCGTCTTCGCGCGACAGCGCGGTCGGCTGCGTCGCAAAGCCGGCGCGGAACAGCGCGGGATAAAGAAAGTCGCCGGATGCATCGCCCGTGAACATGCGTCCCGTGCGGTTGCTGCCGTGGGCTCCCGGCGCAAGTCCGACTAATACAACGCGCGCCGATGCGGTGCCGAATGCCGGCACCGGCTTTCCCCAATAGGTCCAATCCCGGTACGCTTTTTTCTTCTCGGCTGCAACCTGCTCGCAGTACACGCGCAGCTCGGGACAACGCCTGCAGCGGATAACGGCGCGTTGAACCGCATCGAACGAACGGGCTTCGCTCATTGCATTCCCGGGAAACCGAGACGCGCAAGCGCCGCATACGCCGTTACGCCGACGGCCGTCGAGAGATTGATGCTGCGCACCGTACCGGGACGTTGGGGAATGCGCAACGCGCGATCGGGAAAATGCTCGAGCACGTTTTGCGGCAGGCCTTTGGTCTCGCGTCCGAAGACGAGCATGTCGCCGCGTTCGAACGGCGCGTCGGCGTACGTCATCGTCCCCCGCGTCGAAAAGAACCAGCGGCGCTGCTGCGCGGTCGCTTCCAAGAACGCGTCGAGCGAAGCGTACATTGCGACGTGCAGATGCTCCCAGTAATCCAATCCTGCGCGCTTGAGTTCGCGGTCGTCGATCCGGAAGCCGAGCGGCTCGACCAGATGCAGCTGAGCGCCGGTTGCCGCGCAGAGCCGCGCGACGTTGCCGGTGTTCGGCGGAATCTCCGGCTCGACTAAAACGATGTGCAGCGGTGCGCCCGGGTCGAGCTTATGCGTGACGCGTTCGTGGGGCTGCATCAGGCGTTGACGATGCGAACGAAGTCCAAGCCGACCGGCGCTACAGCGTACGCGACGCCGCTGTTACGCTGCCATATCCGTTCGACCGATGCGCGCGGATACACGACCCGGACCTGCGGCGCTGCCGGATCGTTGATCGCGCAGTCGCCGTTGGACGTAAAGCCGGTCAGCACGGCAAGATGGCCGTCTGAGTGTTCGATGGGCGCGCCGGGCAGTTCGTCGCCCTTCCAACTGTACGAGATCGCGATGGGAATGCCGGCCTCGATGAGCCGCTGCGCGTGATCGAGATTGCGCAGATAGACGACCGCAGCGCGAAGACCGAGCGCACCGCTGAACGCCATGTTGAACGCCCAGTTTCCGGTGCCGTTGTACGCGGAGTCGAAGACGTGCCGCGCCGTTTCTTGCACCGAATAGTCGATGCCGTGGTATGCATGCAGCATCGAGAGCGACGTCGGACTGCACCACCCGCGCTCGCCTTCGACTACGTACTGCGAACGCGCGGGCACGTCGAGGATCTTCGCGGTTCCGAGATACGGCAGCGACGGATGCAGATGCGCGGGCGATGCAAACGAAACGGATCGAAATTCAACGCCGTCCGCGCGTACGTCTAAACCGTCGAACGGTTCCGACGCGCGCAGAACGTCGGTGTCGACCCTGACGCCTTCGCTGTCGCTCTGCGGACTAAACGAATGGCGGCCGCCGGCGTTCCACTGCGCGTATTTGAGCCACGAGCTCTGCGCTTTCCCCGAGCGGAGAATTCGGAACTCGATCGTCCCGCGCTCCGTAAACGTGTTCCAACTGACGACGCCTTCGCGCGTCGGCTCGAACTCGAACCGCGCCGCCTCATCGACGGCGAGCTTCATGCTGAGCAACTAGATGTCCCACTCCCATGAGTTCCACGTGTCTTGAATGAAGGCGGCGGATTTGAAGTTCTTCAGGTCGCTATTAATTGCCGTGTATTCGGTCTGCCAATAGAAGAACTGTGAGGGCACGAGCTCGTGGAGGCGTTCTTCCTCTTTCTGGTAGTACGCCTTACGCTTGGTCTGATCGAACGTCGAGACTGCCAGATCGGCGTATTTGTCGACGACCGGATCGTTGAGCCACGTCGTATTTCCGCCGTTGGGCGGGATAAATTTGCCGCCCCAAAGTCCGCGATTGTCGGGGTCCGGTCCGTTCGTCTCCACCGACCACTCCAGATCGTAGTGCCCTTGATAAAGTGGGCCTTGCTGCGAGAAGAGCAAGCTCGTCGGATAGTTGCGAATCTGCAGGTCGAACCCGTACGGCCGCAACGCCTGCTGTAACTGCACTTCCGCCTGTTGGTTCTCTTGTTTCTCGGTGTTTGTGGAGATCGTGATGTGCATCGCGAGCGGTCCGTTGTGCAGCACGTTGTCCGGACCCATCGTCCAACCGGCTTGCGCGAGCAGTTTCTTTGCGCCCTCGGGGTCGTAGGGGTACGGTGGAATGGACGGCGCGGCCCACAGGTTCGGATACACGTCGCTAACCGCGAGTTGGTTGTAGCCGTGATACACGGTATCGTTCATGCGCTTCCAATCGACCAATTCGACGAGCGCAAGACGTACGCGCGGATCGTGCAGCTGCGGGCGGCTCGTATTGATGCCCATGTGACGCCAGTTTGCAATGAGTTTTTTGACGACCGTGATGCCCCGCACGTTCGAAAGCATCGGAATGTGATTTTCGTCGATACTGACGTACACGTCGATTTCGTGCGTCTGCAGCTGCTCGAAGAGCGTGTTGACGTTGGGAATGACTTTCCAAACGATTTTGTGCAGTTTGGGCTTGCCGCGGAAGTAATACTGGTTCGGCACGAAGACCAGCGAGGAGCCGTGGTTCCATTCCTGCAGCACGAACGGACCGCTCGAAAGCGGATGTTCGTTAAACGCCGCTTTATTGATATCGGGAAGTTTGCCTAACAGATGCTCGGGCAGCGGCGGATACGCCGCTCCGCCGGCGCCGGCAAACATGCCCAGGATCGAGCCGTCGACTTTCTTGAGACGCACGATCAGCGTGTACGGATCGGGCGCCGTTGCCGACGCGATCTCATCCCATCCATAACGCGTCTTCGTGTTGTTATTGGGGTTCATCACGGCCCGATACGTAAAGAGCCAATCCTTCATGGTCAGGGGCTGCCCATCCGACCATTTCGCATTGCGGCGCAGATGGAAGGTCAGCGTCTTGCCGTCTTTACTGATGCCGCCGTTGGCATACGTGGGAACTTCCGTGGCGAGATCGGGAATGAAGTTGCCGTTGTCGTCGTAGCGCATGAACGCCGAGTAGATGAAGCCGGCGATTTGATCCGTCGTGTCCGTGTGAGCGAACAGCGGATTGAGGCTGTCGGGTTCGTCGACATAACCGACGCGGAGAACGCCGTGCTGCGTCCATGCATTGCCGCCGGGCGAACCGGGCGCGGGGGCTCCCCCTTTCGTGCATGCGGATGCGAACAGCAGCAGTGCGGCAGCGACGGCGCTAAGGCGGCGCGAGATCATGCGTGTATCTCCGTATCGAGCGGTTGGCGTTTGTGCAAGGCGGGAGCGATCGCGCTCCAAAGATTATCCGGACCGAAGCGCACGACGTCGTCGGCGGGCAATCCCGTGCGATCGCGTGCTTCAACGATGGCGGCGCGTGCCTGTTCTTCCGTAAGCCGCCGCGTGTTGAGTGCGATTCCGATAACGGATGCGGGTTTCAGCAGGGCGCACGTCGATTCGTACACTTCGATTAGCCGTTCGTACTGAAGGATCGGCGTTTTGTACGATTCGATGGACGTACGTGCGGGATCGACGACCAGCAGCAACGCGTCCGGCGTACTTCCGAAGAGCAGCGAGAGCGTCACCGGCGCGTACGCGGGATGGTTGATGCTGCCCTGACCTTCGACTAAGATGCAGTCGGGATTACGCGAAGCCGCTTCGAGCACGAGCTGTTCGCACGCGCCCGGCGCGAAATCGGAGATAACGCGATCCACGGCGATTCCCCACCCGGCGATCATAATGCCGGTCTGCCCCGTCGGTACGAACTCCGCGCGTGTGCCTTGGCGTGCGGCAGCCTTTGCAAGTTCGAGCATCACCGTCATCTTACCGACGGCACAGTCGTTGCCGACGGCAAGCACGATCGGTTGTTTGACATCGTAGGCGGCTCCGGAGAAGATCGGCGTTTCCGGCGGCTTGCGCACGTCCCAAATTGCCGCACCGCTGCGGGTTGCCGCTTCCGCAAACTCGGCGTCCTCGCCGAGCATGTCGTGCAATCCGCTGACGATCTCGAGTCCCGCGCCGATAGCATCGAGGATTTCGCGCCGCAGCGGCTCCGGAAGTTTCCCGCCTTTGGGCGCCATGCCGATCAGCAGCGATGTCGGACGATACTGCAGTCCTTCACGCACGCTTGCTACGATAGGCGCGCCGCTCTGCAAATACGGAACGACGTCGCGGACCGACTTGCCGGCGCACGACGGGTCGACGACAGCGACGGTTTCATCTTGCCCGTACGCGATGACGCCGTGCGCGGTCTTCGCGTTTTCGGCGAACAGGTCGCTGGCAAGAATCAGGTAGCGGCGCTTCATCTTAGAAACAGTACAGCGTTTCCATTGAATTTGGTTTTTTTAATCCGCGGCAGAGATTGCGATAACCGCCGGGAAGCGAAAAGAACGAGGCATCGGCATTGGTTAAAGCGCGCAAATTGCCGCGCATTAACACAGAGATATGGGTATTGCCGCCGTTTCCGTTCTCGGATTCGACGCGCTCGTACGTCACAAACGGATTCGGTTCCGGCTTGCCGTCACAAAAGGTAAATGCGGGCTCGTCAAAGGTTATCGCATATTGCGGGCAGCTCTCTTGCAATGCGGCTGCACGATAAATCAACGTTACGACGTTTCCGTGGTCGCGAACTCCACGAAGACCCTTAATCGGGAGTGCAAATTCTGACTCGTATTGCATCGTTACCCGTTCGCCGCGCGCCTCGACGCCGCTCGTTGTTATTTTTCCGGCGTTCCTCTGGACCCTCAATTTGCGCGAGACTAATTTTTCAAACAAATCTCCGGCCGGCAAACCGTATCCGGTTCTTTTAGCGTTCCGCGCTAACCATGAAAGAGCTTGAGGTCCAAAGCGGACGTACGTCTTGTTCGCGGCGTTGAGCAGATAGAACTTATTTGTCCGGGCGTCACCCACGAGACAAGTGGGTTCGCCTTGAAATTGTCCGCAGGAACGATGAAGCGTCCCGAACCGCGCGAATTGGAAAAGAGTTCCGGCAGTTAAATCGTGCGGCGTTTCTTGGGCACGTTTTTGCAACAGCGCATACCGCTCGTCGAAACTGCCCGGGGGCGCGTCCTGGTAGAAGTACGTGCCATGTGTATCGCGTACGGTTGTCAGTACGATCTCGTCATACGCGAGCGCCGCGGGTGTAAGCGGTGCCGGTGACGGCGTCGAGGATGGCGTTGCCTGCCATCCAGGAAGCAGCATGAGGCCTGCTACAAGCGCGAGCGCACGTCGCTTGCTGCCGCGTTTAGCCAACGGCGCTCTTCTCGCGAACGCCCAGCCCCGGACCGTCCGGCAGCACGATCTTGCCGTGGTCGTAGCTAATGCCGTCGTACGGATCTTCTTTTACAAGGAACGGTCCGTCGATATCGGCCCAATCGACCAGGGGTGAGATGTGCGCGGCAGCGCTTGCCGAGATCTGCGACTCGACCATGCATCCGAGCATGATTTTCATTCCGAGCGCGCGCGCGGTGTGAATCATTTTGAGTGCGCCGCGGATGCCGCCGGTCTTCGCGAGTTTGACGTTCACGCCGTCGACGCAGCCGTACAGTTTCGGCAGGTCGCGCGCGGTCAGCGAATCTTCGTCGGTGACGATCGGGATCTTCGAGTGCTCGCGAACGTATTTCAGTTGCTCGGGATGGCCGGCGGGGATCGGTTGTTCGCAGAACTCGATGTCGAACCGTTCGAACTCGC
>DASSRQ010000348.1:0-10643 GCA_035701665.1 Vulcanimicrobiaceae bacterium | reverse complement strand
GTTTACGGGCAGATATTTAGTTCCCGTGCTCAAAGACGAACGAGCCGTCGGGCATCATCTGCCGGACCAGGAAGCGTTGGCCGCGCTCGAACGCGAGAACCTGCGGGTCTTGGACGACCTTGCGAAAGGCGGCCGGGTAGCCGTCGAGGTCTGAGGCGAACGGGCAGAGTATCCGTCCGGCGTGTCCACATTCTGGGTAGCGATGCTGGTCTGCGCCGACCTCGAGCGGTCGCAGGCGTTTTACCGCGACATACTAGGACTGAAGCTCAAGAGCGACCGTTCGCCGCATTGGATCGAGTTCGAACTCGGCGGCGGCGCGACGCTCGTGCTCCATCCAAAGACCGAGTTGGTCGCCGTTCGCCCCGGATCGCTGCAACTCGGGTTCCGCGTCGATAACGTCGACCGGTTCGCCGCCGACTGCGCCTCTTTTAACGTTCCGGTCTTTCAAGATCCGTACGACGAGCCGTTCGGGCGCGTCGCGATCATCGGCGATCCCGACGGCTATCCGATCCAGATCATGTCCGACGGGCGTTCGAAGCGGCCGTCCGCGTGACCCCACTCAAGCCGCCCGCGCGCGCAGCCGAGCTGCGCAAACAGCTCGATGACGCGAACTACCGCTACTACGTGCTCGACGATCCGCAGATCGCCGATGCCGAGTACGACGAGCTGCTGCGCGAGCTGATCGATCTCGAGTCGCATTATCCGGAACTGCGCACGCCGGATTCGCCGACGCAGCGCGTCGGCGCCGCGCCTTCCCGCGAGTTTGCACCGTTCGTGCACGAGAAGCCGATGCTCAGCTTGGGCAACGCATTCGACGATGCCGAGCTGCGCGCATTCGACGACCGGGTTCGCAAACTGGCGGGTGAAGCCGTCTCGTACACCGTCGAGTTGAAGATCGACGGCCTTGCGATCGCACTGCATTATCGCGACGGCGTCTTCGAACGCGGCGGGACGCGCGGCGACGGACGTACCGGCGAAGATGTGACGCCGAATCTGCGCACGATCGATGCGATCCCGCTGCGTCTGCGCGAACCCGTCAGCGTCGAAGCCCGCGGCGAGGTCTATCTCAAAAAGAGCGACTTCGAGGCGCTCAACAAACGCCGCGAAAGCGAAGGGCTCGCGCTCTTTGCGAATCCGCGCAATGCCGCTGCGGGCGGCGTCCGGCAGCTGGATCCGAAACTGACGCGCGAGCGCAAACTGTCGTTCTTCGGCTATTCGCTCGACGGCGCGCAGACGGGCACGCAGTGGGAGTCGCTCCAGCACCTCAAAGCACTCGGCTTTCCGGTCAACCCCAACGTCAAACGCTGTGAGACGATCGACGACGTCATCGCGTATTGCAAGACGTGGGAAGAACAGCGCGACACGCTCGATTACGAGATCGACGGCGTCGTGGTCAAGGCAGACAGCCTGCAAGTGCAGGAGCGCTTGGGCGCCGCCGGCCGCGACCCGCGCTGGGCCATCGCATTCAAGTTCAAGCCGCGCGAAGCGACGACGAAACTGCTCGATATTACGATTACCGTCGGACGCACGGGAACGCTCAATCCGAACGCGGTGCTCGAACCCGTAAAGATCGGCGGCGTCACCGTGCAGAACGCGACGCTGCATAACGCCGAATACATTCGCAGCAACGACATTCGCGCGGGCGATACGGTGCTGGTCGTTCGTGCGGGCGACGTGATTCCGCGCGTCGTCGGGCCCGTGCTCTCGCTGCGCAAAGGAAAACTGCGGGAGTTTTCGATGCCGGACCGTTGCCCGGTATGCGGCGCCGACGTCGATCGTCCCGAAGGTGAAGCGATGTCGCGCTGCACGAATGCCGCGTGCCCGGCGCAAGTCGTCGAACGCGTGCGTCACTTTTGTTCGCGCGGCGCCATGGATATCGAAGGGGTCGGCGACGTGCTCGCGCAGCAATTGACCGACTCCGGACTGGTCCGGACTATCGCGGACATCTACGAACTCGATGCGAACAAACTCGCAGCGCTGCCGCGGATGGGCGATAAAACCGTCGCGAACATCCTGAGCAACATCGAGGGATCGAAGTCGCGCGGACTCGCGCGTTTGCTCGCCGGCCTGGGCATCCGGTTCGTCGGGTCGCAGACGGCGCAGATTCTCGCCGGCGACTTCGGCAGCATGGATGCCATCGCGCAAGCCACGACCGAAGAACTCAAAAATAGCGAGGGCATTGGTCCGGAAGTCGCGTCGAGCGTGCACTTGTTCTTTCAGCAGCCCGCCAACCTGGAGATGATCGCGCGGCTCGCTGCAGCCGGCGTGGATATGACGGCGCCGAAGCGCGTAAAAGTGCAAGGCGCATTCACCGGAAAAACGTTCGTCTTAACGGGCACGCTGCCGACGCTCACGCGCGAGCAGGCGAGCGAACTCATCGTCAATGCGGGCGGCAAAGTGACGGGGTCGGTGTCGAAGAAGACGGATTACGTGGTCGCGGGTGACGAAGCGGGCAGCAAACTCACCAAGGCGCAAGAACTCGGCATCACCATCTTAGACGAAGACTCGCTGCGAGACTTGTTATGAACCTCACGCTCGGAGTGCTTTCCGACACGCATATGCCGCACATGGCGCGCTCGCTTCCGCGCGCGGTTGTCGACGGTATGCTCGAGGCGAAGGTCGATGCGATCGTTCACTGCGGGGACATGCTCGACGCGTCGATCGTTCCGGAGATCGAAGCGATTGCCCCGATGGAGGGCGTCGCGGGCAACAACGACTCGTGGGATCTCGTGCGCCGGTTCGGCGAAAAGAAGATCTTGACGTTCGGAGATCTGCGAATCGGCGTCGTGCACGGTCACGGCGCACCGCGCCGCGAGCGCACGCCCGACCACGCGTTCGCGCAATTTGCAAACGACGACGTGCACGCCGTGCTGTTCGGCCATTCCCACATTCCGCTGTGCGAATGGCGCGAGGGGCGGCTGCTGTTCAATCCGGGCTCGCCGACCGACAAACGCCGTCAGCCGCGGTACTCCTATGGAATACTGCGGATAACGGACGGGCGCATCGACCCGCAGCTTTACTTTTTCGACGATAAGGCTCCGTAAATGGACATCTATCTGCTCACCGGTTTGGGCGTACTGGCGCTGGGCGTTGCCGGATTGGTAACGTATATCGTCAGACCCGCGAAAGGCGCGCAATCGGGCGTGGTCCGCGGGATGTACAGCATGCTGAACTACCGGCCGCTGGTCAAACCGTTTGACAAACGCGCCCGCCAAATCTACGACGAGGACCACGGTGACATCGAACACTGAAACGCAGATTCGCGAACTCGAAGAACGTCTCACGCAAGCAGAACGCGTTCTCGATCCCGAGTTGTTCGCCGAACTGATCGACGACGGATTCTCCTTCGTCGCACAGGACGGACGCGTCTTCGGAAAGGCCGACGTGATCGCGGCGCATCAACCCGCAGGTGCCGTGAAGTTCTCGCGGTACGAGACGTTCGATCTGGCGGTGCGCGATCTCGGCGATGCTGCGATCGTTACCGTGCGCGTCGAGCTGACGGCGAACGAAACGGATGTCGAACTGCTGTTTACGCGATTCTGGCTAAAGCGCGACGAACGCTGGCGGATCGCCGGCGGCGCCGTCGTGCAACTCAGCCACTCACACTAGGTCCGAGCGCCTCGTAGACGTCGCGCGCGATAACGCCGCGGACGCGCTGCCGTTCGGCCGAACGCGCAGCAAGACCGTGCCAGTGCGCGCCTGCGCGCGCTGCATCGGTAACGGAAAGTCCTTGAGAAAGCAGCGTCGCGATGATGCCGGTAAGCACGTCTCCGGTTCCCGCAGTCGCGAGCGCAGGCGTTCCGGTCGTGTTGACGTGCATCGTGCTTCCGTCGTAAATCAGCGTGCGATCGCCCTTGAGCAAGGTCGTGATACCGGTGCGATCCACGAATTCGCGCAATCGCTGCGCGCGCGTACCGGGCAACACCGTTCCACGCCCCGATAGCCTTGCAAACTCTCCCGCGTGCGGCGTCAGAA
The DNA here is from genome assembly GCA_035701665.1 of Vulcanimicrobiaceae bacterium. Classification (GTDB taxonomy): domain Bacteria; phylum Vulcanimicrobiota; class Vulcanimicrobiia; order Vulcanimicrobiales; family Vulcanimicrobiaceae; genus DASSRQ01. The sequence goes on along the minus strand of DASSRQ010000348.1, from coordinate 6,668 downwards.
CGAGCTGCTTTCCGCGCAAATCGCCGAGATGCTTTGAAAGATGGAACAAGGCGCTCGCATCGGCGACTGCGGGAAGCGTGGTGCGTTTCAGCAGTCCGCGGACGATCTCGCCGGTGCGATCGTCCAGGCCGAGTCCGGGGCCGATGGCAAGCGACGAACAGCGCGCACTCATCTCGAGCAGATCGTCCACGACGGCACCGGGTTCGTGCGACGGATCGATGGTCACGACCACTTGTTCGATCAAGTGCATGCGCAAGGCATGCGCAGCCGCCGACGGCGTCGCGACCGTTACGTAGCCGGCTCCTGCCCGCGCCGAGCCCATCGCGCACAGGACGGCTGCGCCGGGAAACTGCTCCGACCCCGCTACGATGAACGGTGCGCCTGCGCTGCGCTTATCGCTGTTCGATGCGCGACGCGGTAACAGCGCGTGAAGTTCGCCATCGGTCAGTGCGGCATACAAGGGTTGCTGCGAGCGCAGCGTTTCGGGCGGCATGCCGATGTCGGCAACGCTCACGCTGCCGGCCAACGACGCATCTTCGCACAGCAGCAAACCGCTCTTCATCGCGCCGAGCGTAACCGTTTCTGCGGCGCGCAGCGCGGGCTCGTGCACGGCGCCCGTCTCCCCGTCGACGCCCGGCGGAATATCGATGGCAATAGCCGGCACGTTCGAATCGTTAACCGCGCGCACGACGTTGGCGAACGCTTCGGGCAGCGGATAACGCGCCGCCGTGCCGGCCAATCCGACTGCGACGACGTCTGCCTCGCGCAGCGCCATCGCCGCATCGTCAGGCGTTTGCGGAAACGGCTCCACCCGCACGCCCGCAGCGCGAGCACGCTGCTCCGCGGCTTTGCGTGCCCGCGACGGTTCGCCTGCCGGCTGTGCGTAGATCGTGCATTCGAAGCCGCTCAGTTCGGCAAGGGCAGCGAACGCATCGCCGCCGTTGTTACCGCTGCCCGCAAACGCGATCGCGCGCCGTCCCTTCGCGCGGTCCCGCATCGCCGCGGCCACAGCGCGGCCGGCTGCCTGCATGAGCGTGTCGTCGCCCACGACAGCGCACGCTTGCGCGTCTGCGTCGCGCATCTGCGCGGGTGTAAGAACGATCACGCGCTCTCGAGCACTACGACGGCCGCCGCCATCGTGGCCGTGTGCGTAATCGTAAGGTGGATCGTGCCGACGCCGCGCGCTTCGATCAAACGCGCCGCCTTTCCGGAGAGCTCGATGGCCGGTTTGCCGCTCGGCGCGTGCGTGACGCCGATCTGCCGCCACGGGATCGCATGCCCGAACGCCTTGCGCACCGCTTCCTTCGCAGCGTAGAAGCCGGCGAGCCGCTCCTGCCAGTTCCGTTTACGGAACGCGTACGCCCACTCTTCCTCTGTGTAAATTTTTCGCGCGAACCATTCGCGCTTCGGTGCGTCGAAGTCGTACCGCGCGACCTCGGCGAGGTCCATGCCGATTCCGAGGATCATGCGGGGCGCCTTCTATCCCGCGTCGAAAAAAACCACCCCAGGATGGACACGCTCTTACGCATCGTTCCGGTTAATGCGATAGACTCGGCGTTTCTTTCGCGTTTGGGTCTGTGTTTGGAAGAGCGCTTTCTCTATCACGCGCAAGTCGAACGCGCACTCGCCGTTCCGCAGTCGGCGCTCAACAGCACGCGCGGACAACTTTTCGTCTCGACATTGACCGCGCGCATGATGCGCGCGTATCCCGACGGCGACGGTATTTTACTTGCCGTTACCGACTACGATCTCTATAAGACATCGCACCGCTACATCTTCGGCGATGCCGACGAGCAGCGGCGCGTCGCGGCGATCTCGCTGCATCGTCTGCGCAGCGAATTCTACGGCGAAGATCCGGATCCGAACGTGTTGTTCCAGCGAACGCTGAAAGAAGCCGTGCACGAACTCGGCCACGCCGCCGGTTTGAAGCACTGCTACAACGCGCGCTGCGCGATGTATTATTCGAACTCGATCTTCGAGACGGATAACAAGATGCCGTACTTCTGCGACGTCTGCGACCGGCGGAGCCGCGCCCGCAGCTAGACCCGCCCCGGCCGCCCCGGCAAGCGTTCAAGCAACCGGTGGCTAATACTAAAAAAATCATATCGTCCGGCCGTAAGTCTCTGTATGGCCCGTCATTTGATTGGCCGTGAGGTGTTCGTTTGATCCAGTCTCGTTTCGCAGCATGGCGGGCCCGTTTAGGACCGGTTCCCCGCGCCGCTCTAGCAGTGGCGGCGGCTTTGGCGTGCTTCATCCTGGCTTGGTACGGCGCGAAGTACGCCGCATTCGAGCTCGTCCTGCTCGCGGTAGTCACGCTTACGGCGGCGCTGGTCGGCGCCCCGGTGGGCACGCTGCTGGCGGTTGCCGCCGGCGCCATCGATTTCGGCGTTCGCTCCAAGCAGCATCTGCACGGCGCGACCGGCTCGGCCATTCTGCTGGCAGTCCTCGGCGCCGCTATCGCGCAACTTTTTGCCGCCGAGCCGCAGGCCGCGTCGGACGACGACGGCGCGTTTCCGGCACTGTTCGGTTCCAGCCGCGTGGCGCTTCCGCGCGCTGAAGGGCTGCAGGGCTCTATCTCGGCGCTTGCATCCGGTATCCGCGAAGTCTCCCAGGGTGACTTCACCAAAAATCTTGCGGTATCGGACAATGCGCTCTCCGAGCTGGCGATCGCGCTGAACAAGCTCATCTTCGGAATGCGCGAGTTTCTCGGAAATCTTCATTCGAACGCCTCGCAGCTCGGTACGCAAGGCGACGAACTTTCGACGACCGCTTCCACCGCACTCGCGGTGATCGAAGGCGCATCGGTTGCGCAAGGGCAGCTCGACGACGGCATCAACGAGCAATCTCGCATCGTCGAGAACGCCACGCAGAAAGTCGCGCAGCTGACCGAGACGATCAACGCCATCGCCGCCGCCGCCGAGGAACAGACGCGCAGCCTCGACGAGACCTCGCTCGCCGTCACCAACATGGCCACGTCCATCGAACAGGTCACGGCGCAAGTCGATTCCCTCTCGTCGATCTCGACGCAGACCTCGCAGACCGCCGAACAAGGCGACACGGCGATTCACACGATCGTCGAAGGCATGGATACGATCCGGACGACGATTACGGAACTGGGCAACGACATCGCGCAGCTCGGTTCGAACTCGGATCAGATCGGCGACATCGTCAAAGTCATCGATCGCATCGCCGAGCAGACGAACCTGCTCGCGCTCAACGCCGCCATCGAAGCGGCGCGCGCCGGCGAGCACGGCCGCGGCTTCGCCGTCGTCGCAACCGAGATCCGGAAGCTTGCCGACGGCAGCGTTCAGGCAACGAAAGAGATCGCCTCGCACATTCAATCGACGCAGAACGTCATCAACGAAGTCGTCGCCGCTATGGAACGGCTTACCGAACGCGTCGAAGAAGGCGTGAACAGCACGAACTCCGCATCGGGCGCGCTGCGTTCGATCGTCGAGGCCGTGTTCGGCGCAAACCAGCAGATCGCCGAGATCTCGTCGGTTGCGCGCGCGATGAGCAGCAACTCGTACCAAGTGATCCGCTCTATCGAAGAGATCACGCGGTCCGTGCAGCTCAACGTTCAGAGCACGCAGACGATGTCGCTGCACTCCGGTGAAGTGAATGCCGCGTTCCGCAACATTGCGGAGATCTCGCAGCAGAACGCTTCGTCCGTTGAGGTGCTGACCTACGTGAACAAGGAAGTCACCGACGCCGCCCAGCGCATGCTGGCGTCCGTCAATGAGATGAACGAATCGGCCGGACGGATCGACAGCCGCCTGGCACAATTCAAAGTGAACGAAACCGACTCTGAAAGGGAAACGGTATGAGCCTGCGCGTCCGACTGCTCGGCACCATCATCGGTGCCATCATCGTCTTCTTCATCATCAGCGTCGTTGCGGCGCGCCTCACGCTCTCGCGTGACTTGACCGACATGGGCAAGTCGCAGGTGAGCAGCGGATCGAGCGCGTTCAACGGCTATTGGGACGGACGCAAGGATCAAGTCCGCCTGCTGATCGCGCAAGATGCCGTCTCCGACGCGCTTCGAAAGAATCTGCAGGCCGGCAACGCGTCGGCGCTGCAAGACCAACTCTCGAATATCGCGCGCACGTCGGGCCTTTCGTTCCTGACGATCGTCGACAATAAGGGCAAGGTTATCGCGCGCGCGAACGGCGCCGCGCCGGGCTCGCTTTCCGGCAACAAATACGTCCAGCGCGCGCTCGAAGGCGAGACCGTCAGCAGCGCGGCGTTGGTACCGGCGAACGACCTGGCGGGCGAAGGCCTTGCGGCGCAGGTCACGACCGACGTTAAAGATGCTTCGGGCAAGACGGCCGAGACCGTGAAGAACGGTCTGGCGATCATCGCCGCGGCGCCGATGAGCGACGCATCGGAACGCACGCTCGGCGCCATCTACGGCGGCGTTTTGATGAACCACTACTACGATTTGGTCGACTCCAGCACGACGGCGCTCGGCGGTTCGGTTGCGATTCTAGACGGCGACGCCATCGTTTCGGGCACCATCAGCGAGAAAGATCAGACGCGTCACATCGACGCGCAAGTGCCGGCGTACAACGCGCAAAAAGTCTCCACGGGAACCGATTACGTCGGATCCGACGATGAAGGCGGCACGGAGTACCTCGCGCGCATCAGCCCGATCCGCGACGATCAGAACAACGTGATCGGCGCACTCTGGTACGGCACGCCGATGTCGCAGATCACCACGATTATCAACCACATGACGCAGACGTTCGTGCTGTGGGGCCTGCTCGCCATGGTGCTGGCGCTGGCAATCGCCGTGCCGATCGTGGAACGCGTCTCCAACGCGCTCGCCAAGCGCAGCGAACAAGTTAGCGCCGCGGCGAAAGAACTCGGCGTTGCGATCGTCGGCGGCGAAGTGTCGGGTGACCACGTCGCAGCGACGCGTTCGGCGGTCGAGCGCGCGGGACAACTCATCAGCGAACTCGGCGAAAACGCTTCACCGAAGGTTGCGGAACTCAAAGCGGTCAACGAAGAGCTGCACGGCGACATCATCGTCATCGACACGCTCTCGCAAGAGATGAGCAACCGTCTGCAGCAGGCGGTCACGCGCGTTGCAGAACTAAACGACGTTGCTTCCGGCCTGGACAAATTGGTGCACGGCGCCGCAGCGAAATAAGAGGTAACGAATGGCTGACGTCATTTTGTTCTTCTCGAGTAACGCCGACACGATGATCGCCACGAAGGCGCTCAAAGATGCCGGCGTCACGGCAAAGATGATTCCGAAACCGGCAGCGGTCAACTCGGCATCGAACCTTTGCCTGTCGATCGACGGCGGCGTAGAGGTTACCGCCGTCTCCGCTCTGCGCACCGCGAACATTGCACTCGGCGGCGTCGTAAAATAGGGCTCGCACACTAAAACGACTGCGGGCCTGGGGTCTCTCCACTGAACCGCGGCTTGTTTTTTCCATCCGCAGCTGTGTCACCCTGAGCCTGTCGAAGGGCGCTGCGAACTGCATCGCTCGCACCGCCGGCATCCGTGCCTGCGCGAGCGATGACAAGGCGCTTCCGAAAGACCCCGCGCCCGTGCGCGTTTTAGTCCGTTCGCTAGCACGCACGATGCCCCAGAAAAGCCTAAAGTGTATGCCCGCAAGTCCCTAGGAGTCTGGTGGCACCGGATTTACGCTGGGATCGTAGGAGGTGCCGGGCATGCGCACTTTCGTTCGTTCGATCGTTTATCTCACCGCCCTCAGCCTAGCGGTGGTTTCGTGTTCCAGCGGCGGCGGCAGCGGTACGGCTGCGATTCCGTCGACGACGAACGCGGGCGGTTCCAACGCGTACACCGTCGAGGGTTTTCCGGCTATGTTTACCGAGTACGCAACGCCGGCCGGTATCGTCCCCGCCGATATCACCATGGGTCCCGGCGGCAATCCGTGGTTTGCCAACTTTCATTTGTTCGATTCGAGCAACGTCGGCGGCGGCGAACTGCTGCCGGACGGAACGTTTCAGATGTTTTCCGAGCCGTCCGGATTTTTCGCGGGCAGCAACGCGATCGGCTATGTCGGCAGTTCGATCTGGACGGTCGCAACCGGATCGCCCGAAGACGAATCGTTTTTGATGCAGACAAATGCGTCAGGCGCGACGACTGTGTCCGCGGATCTCGGAACGTGCTGCGGCAGTCCGTTCACGAAGATCATCCGCGGACCGGACGGGAACATCTGGATGACGGGCTGCACCGAATCGTGTCCGGAGTTTTCGGCGTTCGTCGAAGCGTTCGATACGTCGGGGCACTCCAAAGCGTTCGTGCGGCTGGGTGATCCCGCAACCGGTGTGACGTACGTTGCAAATGCCATCGCGGCCGGACCCGACGGCAATCTCTATGTGACTGCCAATTACACCGGCGTACCGGGCGGATCGGGTGCGATCCAGTCGAGTGTTTTCAAGATATCGCCCGCCGGCGTCATCCTAAATCAGTTCGCGTTGCCGGATGCGAGCGCGCCGTTCGGCATCGTCACCGGACCCGACCACAATCTGTGGGTTACCGAATCCGGAACGGGCAAAGTCGCGAAGATGACGACGGGCGGTGCATTTACCGAGTATCCGCTGGCCGCGTCAAACGCCGGGCCGCTGATGATTACCATCGGCACCGACGGAGCGCTTTGGTTTACCGAATCCGGCGCTAACGCACTGGGCCG
>DASSRQ010000347.1:0-7038 GCA_035701665.1 Vulcanimicrobiaceae bacterium | reverse complement strand
TTGAAGCCTGCGCTGAAGAAACACACTGTCCGGCATGTTGCGGTTGCACCGAAACCGGTGAAAGCCGCTTCGCAAGCGCCCGTGAAAAAAATTGCGGTGCATCGTACGAAACCGCACCTTCGCGTGCGCCGCGTTGCGCTCGTACCGCATCATCCGCGGCGGCATCGCGCAGATCCGTACGAACAGCGCGCGCGCCGCGTGGTCGGAGCCTATTTGAACGGCGTCATTCACGGCAACGTGTTCGATGCGCCGGAGTCCAAGATCGTGTCGCCCATGTCAGGTACGCGCGTGCTGTGGGTGCGCCGTGCCGCAGACGGCCGCGAAAAGGTTGCCGTCACCATTACGGGACCGCACGGCAAGTACTACGAAGTCTTTTTCGTGGCGAGAGATTCGGGTCATATCGTAGACCAATTTTACGCGCCCGAGCGGTGAGGGCGGCGCTGGCGCGCGCGCCGGGGCGCGTCAATCTCATCGGCGAGCACACCGACTATAACGGCGGTTTTGTTCTGCCGTGCGCCATTGCGGCATCCACCACCGTGCGGACCGAACCGTCCGCCGATCGTACGCTGCGGATCGCGACGCCCTTCGGCGAGGCGGCCTTCGATCTCGATGCACTTCCGCAAACGCGCAGCGGCGATTGGAAGGACTACGCACGCGGCGTCCTTATCGAGCTCGGCAATACCGGCATTCGCGTCAACGGCGGAAGCGTCTGCGTCGAATCGACGGTCCCGGCGGGAGCGGGGCTGAGTTCGTCGGCATCGTTCGAGATCGCCTTGGCTCTTGCGCTGGTGCACGGGGCCGACCTGTATCTCGCGCCGCCGGCTCTCGCGCAGCTCGCGCAGCGCGCCGAGAACGAACATACCGGTACCAATAGCGGCATCATGGATCAGGCCGCAGTGTTGTTTTCGCAAGCCGGCAACGCGCTGCTGCTCGATACGCGCACACTCGAGTGGAGTCTAATACCGGTGCCGGAAGAGATCGCGATCGTCGTCGCCGACACGATGCAGCGCCGCTCGCTGAACGAGGGCGCGTACAACACGCGGCGCGCCGAGTGCGAACAGGCGGTGGCCGTTCTTGCGAAAGCGATGCCGGGCGTCACCGCTCTGCGCGACGTGCGCCCCGACCAACTCGGCGAGATAGAACGTCTGCTGCCGCACGAGTTGTACCGCCGCGCGCGTCACGTCGTGACCGAAAACGATCGCGTCGAACGCGCCGCGAAAGCGCTGCGCGACGACGACGCGGCCGCGTTCGGCGCGCTGATGAACGCTTCGCACGAAAGTTTGCGCGAGGATTACGAGGTCAGCAGCGGCGCGCTGGATATGATGGCGGAGTTGGCGCGCGAGTGCGGCGCGTTCGGATCGCGCATGACGGGCGGCGGCTTCGGCGGTTGCACGGTCAGCGCGGTCGCGCGCGATCGTGGGGACGAGTTTTGCCGCAGCCTTGCGCGCGCGTATCACGAGCGGACCGGCATCTCGCCGAACATCTACGACGGCACTCCGGCGTCAGGCGCAACGGTTTGCGATGAACGATCTGTTTAGCGCACCGCACCGCCGCTACAACCCGCTGACGCAAGAGTGGGTGTTGATATCGCCGCAGCGCCTCGACCGGCCGTGGCAAGGCGCGCACGAAGCGCCGGGTACGCAGCATCTGCCCGAATACGATCCGCAGTGCTATCTTTGTCCGGGAAACGTACGCGCAAACGGCGAGCACAATCCGCAGTACGAGCGCACCTTTGTCTTCGACAATGACTTTGCGGCATTGCTTCCGGGTCTACAGGCAGCGCCGCTGACGGGCGATCTCTTCACGGCTCGCGCGGAGGCCGGACGCTGCCGCGTGCTGTGCTTTACGCCGCGTCACGATCGGGACATCGGCACGATGGATCGCGCCGCAATTCGCTGCGTCGTCGATGCGTGGGCGCACGAGTCGCAAGCCCTGCTCGCGCAGCCCGGCATCTCGAGCGTGACCGTGTTTGAAAACCGCGGCGCGATGATGGGCGCCAGCAACCCGCATCCGCACAGCCAAATATGGGCAAACGCAAGCGTTCCGAACGAGTTGGTGCGCGAAGACGCCGGCTTCGATGCGTACGCGCAGTCGCACGACGGCCGTTGCGTGCTTTGCGCGTACGTTGAAGCCGAGATCGCAGCCGGAGAACGCATCGTCTATGCCGACGACAACGTCTGCGCCGTCGTGCCGTTTTGGGCCGTCTGGCCGTTCGAAACGCTGCTCATCCCGCGAACGCACCGGCCGGCGCTGCACGAATGTGATGATGCCGAGCGGGATGCGATGGCGAGCGCGATGCAAGCGCTTGTGCAGCGGTATGACAAGCTGTTCGGCGTGCCGTTTCCGTACTCGATGGGGTGGCATCAGCGGCGCCATCTGCACGCGCATTATTATCCGCCGCTGCTGCGCTCCGCGAGCGTTCGCAAGTTCATGGTCGGATACGAGCTGCTGGCGCAGCCGCAGCGCGACGTTACTCCGGAAGCGGCCGCTGCCCGCTTGCGCGCGTTGTGATAGGCGTAAACGTCCGGTTCTGCGGCGAACTGCACTATCCGCGCATTCCGTACGAGTACTGGCGCGCACGGCTCGAGATGGCGCGCGCGATCGGTATCGATGCCGTCTCGACCTACGTGTTTTGGAACGTTCACGAAGAGACCGAAGGCGTTTTCCGCTTCGACGGGCGTCGCGACGTCGCGGCATTCGTCCGGATAGCTGATGCCGCCGGTTTGCGCGTCGTTTTGCGTCCCGGCCCGTATGTTTGCGCGGAGTGGGAGTTCGGCGGCCTGCCGGCGTGGCTGCTGCGCGACGGCGTGCGCATTCGTTCCACGGATCCGCGTTATCTTGCCGCAGTACGCCGCTGGTTCGGCCGGTTGGGCGAAGAGCTCGCACCGCTCACCGCGGCGCGCGGCGGTCCCATCGTTGCGGTGCAACTCGAAAACGAGTACGGTGCATTCGGCGAAGACAAACAATATCTCGAAGCGCTGCGCGCGCAGTTGCAGGCATGCGGCTTAGGCGGCGTTCCGCTGTATACGATCGATCAGCCGCACGATCTCGCGCGTGGCGCGCTCGACGGCGTGGCGGCAGCGGTCACCTTCGCTCCGGGCGATGCCGGTTCGCAGTTCGCCGAACTTCGCGCGCTGCGCCCGGACCAGCCGTTGGCGTGCGGTGAGTTTTGGACCGGCTGGTTCGACCATTGGGGCGAACCGCGCTCGCATATTCCGGCCGAAACCGAAGCCGCCGATCTGGATTGGATGCTTGCAAACGGCGTTGCCGTCAATCTGTACATGCTGCACGGCGGTAGTAATGCCGCGCTCTTCAACGGGGCGAATACGGCGAAGGACGGCACGCTGCAGCCGACGGTAACGTCGTACGATTATCAAGCGCCGATCGATGAAGCGGGGCGTCCGACGGAAAAATTTTTCCGGCTGCGCAGCATAGCCGAAAAATATCTCGGGCCTGCGCCGCGCGTTCCCGACGCTCCAGCCGTTTCGGACCTTCCCGCGTTTCGCTGCGACGATGCATTTACGCTCGACGGCGCTCTCGGCGATCCGGTCGCTGCGAAGGATCCGTTGACCATGGAGCAGCTCGGCGGCTCGCGCGGTTTCGTGCTTTACAAGACGGTGTTGCAGCACGATACGCGCGGTGCGCTGCAATGCGATCTGCGCGATAGCGTCATCGTTATGGTTAACGGTGAGCCGTGCACGGCGCAGATCGATGCGAAAGCGGGAGATACGCTCGAACTGCTCGTCGAGAATCTCGGGCGCGTCAACTACGGAAGCGCGCTGCACGATCAGCGAAAAGGCATCGTGGGAACGGTATCGGCTGGAGGCCGCGAGCTGAGCGGCTGGGAGATGCGTCTGCTGGACTGCGAATCGCCGCGACTCGTGTCCGGTTCGCAACCGGCGCTGCGGCCGCGCTTTCTGCGCGGATTCTTCCAAGTCGACGAACCCGCCGACACGTTTTTGGACACCGGCTCGTTCGAGAAGGGCGTGCTCTGGATCAACGGCTCGTGCGCGGGCCGTTTCTGGAACAAGGGGCCGCAACGCGATCTTTACATCCCGGCTCCGTGGCTGCGTCGAGGGAACAACGAAGCCGTCGTTTTCGACCTCATTCCGAAGCCAGGTACGCATTGGCTGCTCGGGAAACGTGAACGAGTATGGAGCGCGGGCACGCCGTAGATTTCGACGCGGCCTTCGAAGCGGAATGCCGGCGCTGCGAGCGCGCGGGCGTGCCGTTGAGCCTCATCTTGTTCGAAACCGCTGCGGATCGTGTCGAAGAACGCGTGCGCTCGTGCTTCGGGCGCCCCGGCGATCGTTTGGCGCCGGTAAGCGGATCGCGGTACGTTGTACTTCTGCCCTTTACGAGCGCGCAAGGTGCGGCGGTCGTCGCAGAACGCATGCGATCTGCGCTGAATGCTGCGGGATTTACTCTCACCGCCGGAACGTCGTCGCAGATTCCGTCGCGCGCAGCCGGTATCGCCGACTACTTCGAAGCCGCCGGAAAACGGTTGGAACGAGCGCTTGCGCACGGCGGCGACTGCGTGGAGGCGGCGCACGGCGATGCGCCTCGCAAACCGCGCGTGCAGCACAATCTTCCGGCGCAGCGTACGTCGTTCGTCGGGCGCGCGCAAGACGTTGCCAACGTTCGATCGCTGCTGCAGTCGGAGCATCTGGTGACGCTGCTCGGTCCCGGCGGCGCGGGAAAGACGCGCACGGCGGTAGAGGCGTTATCCGCGCTGGTCGATGAGTTTGAAGACGGCGTATGGTTTCTCGACGTCACGCGCACGCACGATCTGCCGGGGCTGATGCAATTTGCGGCATCGACCGCCGGATTCGGCGCTCTTCAAGACGGGGACATCGAACGGTTCGCAACGCTCTTTCGCGAGCGTTCGATGGTGCTCGTGTTCGACAACTGCGAACAACTGCTGGGCGACTGCCGCAGCGTCGTCAACGCATTCTTGACGCACGCGCCCGGCGTGAAGATGCTCGTGACCAGCCGCCAGGCGCTGGGCATTCCCGGCGAACGCGTGTACCGGCTCCCGATGCTCGATACCGCCGACGGCGTTCAGCTTTTTTTGGATCGCGCCGCACAGGCGGGGCTCGACGTTCGCGATCGGCGACCCGCTATCGAGCGGATCGTCCGCACGCTGGACGGCATGCCGCTCGCGATCGAACTGGCCGCGGCGCGGTTGGACGCGATGAGCATCGACGATCTTGCGGCAAGCCTCGACGATTGCCTGAACGTCCTGCACGAGCGCGAAGGTTCGCGCCCAACTCGCCAGCAGACGCTTCGTGCATTGATCGATTGGAGCTACGATCTGCTGAACGATCGCGAAAAACGGTTGTTTAGACGCCTCGCGATCTTTCCGGCGAGCTGGTCGCGCGATGCCGTGCAACCCGTTACGGCCGAAGACCCGCAAACGCTCGACGCGCTTCTCGCGAAGTCTTTGGTGCTGCGCGTGGATTACGAAGGCCGCGCAAGGTACCGTTTTCTGCACGTAACGCACGGCTATGCCGAGCGTTTCCTCGACGATGCCGGCGAGCGCGACGAGATGCTCGACCGGCTTTCGAACTACTTCGCCGGCCTTGCCGCCGAGCGCGGAAGGGCGCTTGCGACGATGCCGATGCGAGTGTGGCTCGCCTTGCGCCTGCCCGAACGCGAGAATCTCATTTTATCGCTGCGCTACCTGCTCGAGCGGCGCATCCGGCCCGAACAAATCGAGGTGATTCTCGAATCGCTCCGGCACTGGATGCACGAACGCGGTGCCATCGACTTCGGCGAATTGCTGCCGCAGTTTGAAACGGTACTCGGCCGGGCGGAGTTCGGCGACGGCGTCGTCGCCGCAGTCGCGCTTGCCGCATCGGACATCTACGCGACACGCGATCTGCGGCGGTCGCGCGAGGTTGCGGAACGCGCGCTAAAACTGTACCGCGAGATCAACGACGGCGTCGGAGCGGCGCACGCCCTCGAACGTTTCGCCACCGCGCAGCGCTATCTCGAAGGCGGCGTCGATTCGCAGCTCGAGACGCCCATACGCAACGGCGTGTTTGCCGCTAAGCGCAGCGGCGACAAACGCCTGGCGGCATTTCTTTTGCGCACGCTCGCCGACGTCTACGCGCTCAAAGAAGATGAGATTTTGGAGCGCGCCGTGCTGTTGGAAGCGTACGAGCTGCTTCGCGAGAGCGGAGACGACGATCGCTCTGGCGGCATGCTCGGCCGCCTTGCCGTTTCCGCATTCTGGAGCGGCGACTACGAAGAAGCGCGTTCGATCTCGTACTCCGCCATCTCGCTGCTCGAGAAGACCGGGGAGCCGTGGAATCTCGCGTTTCATTTGATGAATCTCGGCTTGTTCGAAACCTTCGCGGGAAACTACGACGCTGCGCGCGCAAATCTGCGGCGCTCGCTGGAACTGCTTCGCCGCTACGGCCACGAGTACGGCATCGCGAATACGTTCGCGAATCTGGCGATTCTTTCGCGCGCGACAGACAACGCCGAACGCGCCGTCCGTTTGATGGCATACGCCGACTCGCTCTTCGCTTCGGGTCCCCGCCAGCAGCGGCGCCTGGAGCAACTGCACGACGATACGATCGCGCAATTGCGGCAAACCTGCGGCGAGGAGGCGTTCGAACGCGAGTGGCGCATCGGCCGGAGCATGGATTCCAACCGCGCGCTGCAAGAAGCGGCGGACGTTTGAGCGTCGTCTGTATCGGCGGTGCGTCCGTCGATCGCAAATATAGCCTCCTTTCCGAGTTGCAGCCCGGAACGTCGAACCCGGTAAAAGCACGCCGCAACTTCGGCGGCGTCGCGCGCAACGTTGCCGAGAATGTAGCGCGCCTCGGCGTGCCCGTTTCGCTGTTTTCGGTGATCGGCAACGACGAAAACGGCGTGGCGCTGCTCGAAGATGCCGAGCGCAGCGGGATCGATACGAATCTGGTGCTTCGTGATTCAGCGGCCGTAACGCCCGAGTATGCGGCGATCGTGAGCCCCGCCGGCGAGTTGATCGCCGGCCTTGCGGATATGCGTGCCGTCGAAACGATCGGC
>DASSRQ010000346.1:0-12969 GCA_035701665.1 Vulcanimicrobiaceae bacterium | reverse complement strand
GAAGTAGCCGACGGCGACCGCGCGCTCGGAACGATCGTCGATTATCTCAGCCATCAGCCGGAATGGTCGTCGACGGCGATCTTCGTTTCGCCCGACGACGCGCAGAGTTCGAGAGACCACGTCAACGAGCACCGTTCTTATGCGCTCGTTATCTCGCCGTTCGCGCGCCGGCATTTCACCGGTACGCAGCATCTTTCGACCGTAAGCGTGCTGAAGACGGAAGAAGAACTGCTGGGACTGCCGCCGCTTTCGCTCGGCGACTTGCTCTCGGCGGATATGGCAAACTTTTTCACCCAAACGCCGGACGCAACGCCGTTCACGGCCCTTCCCGTTGCAACGCAGACCGCCAGCGCCGAGGGCGCGCGCATTGCAGCGCTGCTGGGTAAGACCGATCAAAGCGGTCCGGACGCCGATGTCGAACGTTCCGCCCGGATCATCGATTATTCGCGCCGCGCCGACGCTCTGGCGGCCAAGCGCACCACTATGAGCGCCGCTGCCTACGCGCAGGCGCAAGCCGAACTTTACTCCGCAGCGCTGCGCGCGCTGCAAACTGCAGGCGACTAACAAACGTGCACACTGGAAAACTCTCGTACGGACCCCGATTGAATGCCGACCCGACCGGCGCGCTGCGCGCGGCCCTCGTCGTGCAGCCCGGAAAAGCGATCGAAGAAGCGCGCCCTTTACCGGGCGAGCCGAATGCGGTTCACGTACGCGCGATTCACGAACAGAACATCCTCATCAAGACGCTGATGCAGTTTAACTGCGACGTCACGCTGCTCGACGCGCATACGGACGATCCGTTGGCGTCGGCTGTTGCCGATACCGCGATCGTTTTTGAAAACGGCGCGGTGATGCTGCGCCCGAGTTCGATGCGCCGCCGTCCCGAAAGCACGTGGCTCGAGCACCAGTTTGAAAAGCGCGACTTTCCGATCGCCGGACACATCGCGGCGCCCGGTTTGCTCGACGGCAGCGACGTGCTGATGGCCGGCCACACGGCCTTCATCGGCGTGAGCGCGCGCAGCAATTCGCTCGGCCGCAACGGATTTGCCCAGGTGGCGCGCGCGCACGGATTCGACCCGGTCGAAGTCCCGCTTGCATCCGGCGTGCGTTCGCTGCGTTCGGTCGCCGGCGTGATTGCCGCCGGCACGATCGTCATCGCGGGCGAACGGTACGTCGATCCGCGCGCGTTCTCCGGATTCAAAACGCTGATCGTGCCGCCCGGCGACGAACTCGGTGCGGGCGTGCTGAACCTTGGCGAGCATCACGTTCTGGCCGACGTGCGCTTTCCTCGCGCAAACGACGTGATGCGCAAAGCCGGCGTAACGGTCGAAGCCATCGACTTGTACGATTACAGCCGCGTCGGATTGACGCCGTCGATGCTGGTACTCGACCTCAAACGAGGGTAACCGCATGCGCGTCGCAATCGTATCCGACGTGCACGGCAACCTCGTCGGCCTGGATGCATGTCTGGCCGACCTCGCGCAGCAAGGCGGCGCCGACGTCGTCGTCGCGGCAGGTGATCTGTGCATGGACGGGCCCCGTCCGAAGAAAGTGCTGCAGCGGCTTATCGAGATCGATGCGCGCTGTCTGCGCGGGAATACCGACCGCTTTTTGTGCGATCCGGAGAATGCGCACGGCGAATGGAGCGACGCGGATCGCAAGCAAGCCGCGTGGCAACGCGCGCAGATCGGGGACAAGTGGCTCGCGTGGCTTAGCGAACTGCCGTTTTCGCTGCGCTTCGGGCCGGCGGACAACGAACTGCTGGTGGTGCACGCGAACCCCGTCTCGGACGACGAGCACCTTTGGCCCGATGCGGACGAAGCGACGCTCGAACGGCTCGTCGGCTCAGAGACCGCGACCGCGATCGCCTTCGGCCATCTGCACTTGCCTTATACACGCATGTGGCGCGGCAAACTCCTGGCAAACGTTTCTTCCGCAGGGCTGCCTAAAGACGGCGACGCTCGCGCCGGCTACGCAATTCTTACCGAACGCGAGGGCGGCTGGGAAGTCAAGCACCGGCGCGTCGCGTTCGACGTGAAAAAAGTTGCAACCCAATTGACGGATTGCGGGATTCCGGATAGTGCAGACCTCATCAGCACCCTTCGCCGACACCGGTACAAAAAATTAAAGACGCTCATTCCCTAAACGGCGCGACGGCGCCGGCTATCGAGATCAAAGACCTTGTCAAACGCTACGACGATTTCACCGCCGTCGACGGCATTTCGCTGCGCGTGGAGGCCGGAGATTTCTTCGGCTTTTTAGGCCCGAACGGCGCCGGCAAGACGACGACGATCAACGCCATCGTCGGTCTCGCGCGCATGACGCACGGATCGATCTCGATCTTCGGCCACGATATCGTCGGCGATTGGCGCACGGCGCGCGCGCTCGTCGGCCTCGCGCCGCAAGAGTACAACTTCGACCGTTATCTTTCGATTCGGGATATTCTGATTTATCAGGGCGGCTACTTCGGACTGAAACCAAAGCAGGTCGCGGCGCGCGCGGACGATTTGCTGGAACGCTTCGGTCTGGCAAGCAAAGCCAAACAAGATTACATGAAACTTTCGGGCGGCATGAAGCGCCGCTTGACGCTGGCGCGCGCATTGATCCACTCACCCAAACTCGTGATTCTAGACGAGCCCACGGCGGGCGTTGACGTCGAGTTGCGGTTGGAACTGTGGGATCTGCTGCGATCGCTCAACGGCGACGGGATGACGATCTTCCTGACCACGCATTATCTCGAAGAAGCCGAACAGTTGTGTAAGAACATCGCGATCATTCGTTCCGGGAGGATCGTCGCTCACGCACCGACGACCGAACTGCTCGCGCGTGAGGGCACCCGGCTGCAGGACGTGTTCCTGGAGCTTACGCGATGACGGTCAATTGGGTGGCGCTGGTCACGCTCATCAAGCGCGAGATGGTGCGAACGCTCAAGGTCATCAATCAGGTGATCTGGCCGCCCGTTATCACGACGGTGCTTTACGTCACGATTTTCGGTCTTGCGCTGGGCAGCCGGATCAAGACGGTGCAGGGCGTCTCGTACGCGGAGTTTTTGATTCCCGGACTCATCATGCTGCAGGTTATCGATTCGTCCTACGGCGAGTGCAGCAGTTCGGTGTTTCAGGGCCGGTTCATGAACTCGATTCAGGAACTGCTCATCGCGCCGATGTCGGCGTACGAGATGGTCTCCGGCTATATCTTGGGAAGCCTGGCGCGCGCGCTGGTTATTGCGAACATCATCATGGTCCTCGGCTTCTTTTTCGTGCACACGATCCCGTCGAACTGGGCGCTGTACTTTTTCGTAATGTGCGTGGTGTCGGTGCTGTTCTCCGCGCTCGGGCTTATCTTCGGGCTGATGGCGGAGAAGTTCGATCACCTCGCGGTGCTGACGACGTTCGCGATCACGCCGCTGGTGTTTGTCGGCGGCGTCTTCACCTCGGCGCAGTTACTGCCTGCGGCGGTGCAAAAGGCCGAGCTGTTCAACCCGATGTTCTATACCGTTGACGCGTTCAGGTACAGCTACACGGGGCAAAGCTATCTTCAGTTGTGGGTTTCACTCGCCGTCATCTGCGCGCTGGCGGTCCTGGCAGTGACCATCGCCTTGCGCATGACGCTCGCTGGGTATAAACTTCGTACATGATCGCACCGCTGCTGGCGCTCGTTCTCCATATCTCACCGGCCGGAACCGAGTATGCCGTTAAGGCCCACGGCGCTCCGCGTGCAACGGTGCAACTAAAGGCGGAAAACGTTCCGCACGGTTGGGTTGCCGCGTTCTGCACGGCGACGCTCTGCTCGCCGTTTGCGTATGCGCTGCCGCTCGACGAAAAGGGCGACGGACAGATTCACATGCGCCTGATCCGCACGGACGATGCGGCGCCGCACCGTCTGCGCATTTCGGTGACCGCGCCGGGCGCATCACCTGTTTTTATCAGCGCTTTGCGCTAGGCGGCAAAAAAAAGACCCGTCTCTCGACGGGTCATGCGGTTCAGATCGCTTTAAGAACGTTACTTTCTAGACGTGGACGTTGGGCGATGCCGATGGAGCAGGCGTTGCCGTCGGCGCAACTGTGGCGCCGGGCGTTGAAGATTGCGTCGCCGGGCTATTGCTCCTCATCGCGTTTATTGCTTCGGCCGGTGGCTTGTAGTGGTTGCATTGCGTGACAATCGTAAAGAGCCCTAATCCCAGGCCGACCTCTGCGTGAGTCCACTTGCTCCCCGTCGTATCCGTTTGCGACCATGGGCCGGTTCCTCCATACGTCGCGTCGAGCAGGCTGTTCGATTCGCATAGGACATTGTACCAGTTCCACTGATCGGCAGTTAGCGCAATGACCTGCGGCTGTTGCGCCGTCGGTCCAAAATTATGCCGAGGCATAAACGCGGCCGAGCCCAAGATTGGAACGGCAATCCCCGCGGCAACAGCGCCCGTTCCGTGAAAACGGCTTTGGATAAACAGCGACGCCGCAAATATGCCGAGATGGGCGAGCACTTGCCGGCGCACCGGCGCCGGTGCGTGCGAACCGAATGCAAAACGTTGTCCCGGTTGTGCGGGTGCTTGTAGCGCCATAACGAGCGCACGAAGCTGCTCGGGCGTCATCTGTTTAAGCTCTGTTTCTGTATAAATGTGCGAGGTATTCGGGACAGCCGCCGAAGCGGAGTTCGAGACCGCCTGGCTTGGATCGGCAGATGCGCCTGTAAGAGAAAGCGCGCCGATTAGGGCGAACAACACCACGGATTTCAAAGATTGATACTTCACCCGGACCCTCCTATCGTTGCGATAGAAATTGCAACCAAAGGAATGCCGGTGGCTGTGCAGTCGACAAAACACGAATAAGGACGAACAAAGAAAGTGCTTTAACACCCGGCACCACCCAATTTCCGGCACTTCTTTAGAGAGCAGGATTATGGGCCACCGCGTGCTTGATGTCAACGCATTTTCGGTTGGTTAGCGGCTTAGAGGTACCCCTCTTGTGCTATCCCGGAAAGAACGGATTGTGCGCGCGTTCCCAGCCTACTTTGCTCGGCGGGCCGTGCCCGGGCATCACGACCGTGTCTTCGGGAAGCGTGAAAATCTTCGATCGCACGCTGTTCAAAATGTCGTCATACGTCGTCTCGTCGCCGTATGCGCCTCCGACGCTGCCCGCGAACAACGTATCGCCGGTGAATAACGTCGACTTGAACAGATACGAAGACGAACCGTCCGTGTGTCCGGGCGTGTGCAGCATGCGGATTCGCACATCTCCGAACGGCAGTTCGTCGCCGTCACGGACGCGCAGCGCTTTTTCCGCGAGGCCGCCGATGGCATGCACGTCCGCATCGTGCATCACGATCTTTGCGTTCGGAAAGTGCGACGCAATCTCGGGCGTTGCATCGCAATGATCCGCATGTTTGTGCGTGATCAAAATATACTCGAGATGGTAGTGCCCGTCGCGAAGAACGCGCAGCAGATTCCCGGGAATGCCGGCGGGATCGACGAGTGCAGCCCGCTTCCCGCCGTCCAGAAAGAAAACGTAACCGTTGCTCGGATGCGGATCTTGCGGATGGTGCCGTACGTCCGGCAGCCGGAGCTCGTCCGGGTGCCAGCGCCGCGCCGCAGCGTCGGCGAATTTTCCGGGATCGAGCCGAAGCTCGCGCGCTAGCGCCCGTGCCTCCTCATCGGTCGGCGAGCCGGTGCCCTTGGCCCAGGCGGTGATGGACGTGCCCGCCAGCCCGGTTGCCTTGGCGAGCGCGGCCGGCGTGATGCGCGTGCCCCGCATCGCTTTTGTCAGAACGTCGCTAAATTCGTCCTCTAGCGCCACTGCTTGCCCCTTTGCAACCGGAAGCGTTCGCCGGGCGGTCGAACGATGCGCCCATGGAACGACTCATCATTATCGGATCCGGACCCGCGGGTCTGACCGCCGCCATCTATGCCGCTCGCGCGAATCTCGAGCCGCTCGTGCTCGCCGGCGGGATGTATGGCGGGCAATTGATGCTTACCACCGAGGTCGAGAACTTTCCCGGCTTCCCGGAAGGCATCATGGGACCGGATTTGATGATCAAGTTCCGCGAACAGGCCGAGCGCTTCGGTGCCAAGATCGAAAACGTCGACGCTACGGAAGTGGATTTCAGTAAGCGTCCGCTCGTCGTGCGAACCGCAGATGCGTCGTACGAAGCCAAGAGCGTTATCATCGCGACCGGCGCAAGCGCCCGCTGGCTGAACATTCCCGGCGAAGAAAAACTGCGCGGTCGCGGCGTTTCAACGTGTGCGACCTGCGATGGCGCATTCTTCCGGGGCAAGCACATCGTCGTCATCGGCGGCGGCGACTCGGCAATGGAAGAAGCACTGTTTCTCACGCGTTTCGGGCACAAGGTGACGGTCATTCACCGCCGCGATCACCTGCGCGCTTCGAAGATCATGGCCGACCGCGCGCTCGCGCACGATAAAATCGAGTTTATTTGGAACACGGTCGTCGAAGAAGCGATCGGCAACGAAACGCTAGAGGCGCTGCGACTGCACAACATCGTCGACGGCACACACTACGACTTCGCCGCAGACGCGCTCTTCATAGCGATCGGACACGATCCGAACACCGGCATCTTCCGGGAGCACATCGATCTCGATCCGGCAGGCTATATTCTCTCTGCGGACGGCACGTCGACCAACGTCGAAGGGGTCTTTGTCGCGGGCGACGTGTACGATATCCGTTACAAACAGGCCATTACGGCAGCGGGTTCTGGATGTCGCGCCGCTATGGACGCCGAGAAGTATCTCGAGGCGCTCGAGTTCCCTATTGAAGAGGCGATCGCGTAAGGCGACGTCTTAAGAGAGCTGGTTGAAATCGCGCTCGGCTTTGCGCCCGAGCGCGGTCAGCGGCGAGCGCGTAACGCCTGTTTCGCTCTGCGAACCGCGCGCGTTTGCGCTGCCGATGCCGCCGGGCCCCGGCAGCAGTCTCGCGGCGACTGAAAGCACGCGAACCACAAATCCCGGCGCGATGCCGTGCACCAACGCGGCGGCCTGAGCGGGTGCCGAAAGCGTCACGTGACGCCGGCCTGCGAGCGCGGCGTCGACAACCGTGCGTGCCGCGGCTCGCGCGCCGATTGAAAATCCCGGCAGCGAATCCGAAAGCATGAACCAAGCGTACTCTTTTTCGTTCTGCGCTTTGAATGTGGCGTTGCGCGGACTTCCCGTGCGCATCAGTCCTGGACAAACGGTCGTAACGCTGATGCCTTTGCGCGCGAGTTCCGCCGCCAAGCCTTCGGAGTAACCGACCAATGCGAACTTCGATGCGCTGTACGGCAGCAGATGCGGCACCGACATGAGTCCGCCGATGGACGCAATGTTGACGATGCGGCCGGCCCGCTGCAGTTCGAAAAATGCGCGAACAGCTTCGACTGCGTGGTACGGCGCCCAAAAATGCGTCTCCATCGCCGCGCGGTAATCGCTCTCGTCCATCGTTTCCATCGGACCGACGGCGATGACGCCCGCGTTATTTATAAGCGTATCGATGCGTCCGAACCCAGCAACGACTCGCCTTACGGCGCGCTGCATTTGATCCCGGTCGCGCACGTCGCAAACGATCGGCAGTACGGCTGTCCCCATCTCACGTAACTGAAGGCACGCCCGCTCGAGTTCGTCTTCATAACGCGCGGCTATAGCAATGCGGGACCCGCGCCGCGCGCATTCCATTGCAATCGCCAACCCTAAACCGCGGGATCCACCGGTAACGAACGTTACTTCATCGTCCATCCGGCGGTTAGAACGTAAGCGGGAAACGATTCGCACGCCTGCTGCAATAGCAATCGCGGATGCTAAAAGAATGGCCGGTTTCGGCAGGCGCATGCCTTACGAATACCCATTTTCGGGAACACAAATGCCATGAGCGATAGACGAAAGGCTGCCGCGCTTATTGCGGCGGGCGCCGCTGCTGGCGCAACGCTAACGTTCCTCACGCGCCGCACGCGTGCGCGTTTGAGAAAACCGGTAACGCAAGTCCTAACGATTGCCGCGGGCCGCGATCGTGTCGAACAATTCCTCGAGTCGCGCGAACAGATGAATCAAGCACTCGGCGATCGGGACCTCTTCGGCAAGATCGACCGCCTCGAACTGCGCAGTGCGCCGGGCGGGCGCGGTACGGAGATGTATCTCACGATGCGCGGCATCGGAAAATATGCGACGAAAGATATTCTGCGCCGCGTAAAATCGTGCATTGAGGCCGGCGAGATCCCGACCGGAAAGCGGTACGCAGCATGAAAGCCGTCGTATGGAACGGACGCGGGGATATCCGTGTCGAGAACGTTCGCGATCCCGAAATTTTAAATCCTCGCGACGCAATCGTGCGCGTCACGGCAACGGCCATCTGCGGATCCGACATGCATCTCTACAACGGCATCATGCCGATGCTGCAGCCCGGCGATATTCTCGGTCACGAGTTCATGGGCATCGTCGAAGAAGTCGGGTCGGCGGTTACGAATCTGCGGCGCGGAGATCGCGTTGTCGTTCCGTTTACCATTTCGTGCGGCAACTGCGAATCGTGCCTGCGCGAAAAATACTCCCTCTGTCAAAATTCCAATCCAAACGCGTCGATTGCGGAGCGGCTCTACGGCTACTCGTGCGCGGGGTTGTACGGATACACGCATCTGTTCGGCGGATATTCCGGCGGACAAGCGGAGTTCGTGCGCGTTCCCTACGCCGACGTAGGACCCATTGCTGTTGATTCCGGCTTGCGCGACGAGCAAGTCCTATATCTGAGCGATATCTTTCCGACCGGCTACATGGCCGCCGAGAACTGCGACATCAAACGCGGCGACGTGATTGCGGTTTGGGGATGCGGACCTGTCGGTCAGTTTGCCATACGCAGCGCATTCATGCTCGGTGCAGAACGCGTAATCGCCATCGATCGGATTCCGGAGCGCCTGCAGATGGCCGCGAACGGCGGTGCGACGCCCGTCAACTTCGACGACGTCAACGTGCTGGAGGCGCTCAACGAACTGACCGGAGGGCGCGGCCCCGATTCGTGCATCGACTGTGTCGGCATGGAAGCCCACGGACATACGCCCGACGCAGTTGCCGACCGCGTCAAGCAGTCCGTCAAACTCAGTTTCGATCGCGCGCACGTCCTGCGGCTGGCCATTCAGTCGGTCGGACCCGGCGGCACCGTTTCGATACCCGGCGTTTACGGCGGCTTCGTCGATAAGGTGCCGATGGGCGCGGTGTTCGAGAAGGGCTTGCAACTGCGTACGGGCCAGACGCACGTGCAGCGCTATCTTCGTCCGCTGCTGGATCGCATACGGCGCGAAGAAATCGATCCGTCATTTATCATCACGCACCGCGGGTCGCTGGACGACGCGCCCGCGTTTTACTACGACATGGCAACGCACGCCGACGCGATGGTCAAGTCATTTCTGGTCCCGCAACTTGCAGCAAGCGGCGAGCGGGAAACTGAAGGCGCTGCTGCCACACTTTCGGGTGGGTCAGGTAGAACAGGAGCATAAGCCGCAAAGCGAAGCGGTGAGACGACGGTGCGGCGAGGGCGCTAACGCTCTCGCCGCTCTCTTTTGCGAGCTCTCGAACGCGTTCTTCGAACGCTTCGGACGTTGTATAGCAGTCGATCCAATTAAGTTCGCCGTGTACTCGGTCTTCGTCGCGATCGATAAAGGCGTCGAGCAGTACGTGCAGTGCCGCCGCTTGAGGAAAATAAGCGTCGTACGCCGCGCTCGCTTCGGCCACGCGGCCGGCGAGCAGCGAAAACAGCGGCGCGTAGACGTGAAACTGCGAACCTGCGGCGGCGGCATATTCGAACCACGAAACGCCCGCGCCCGCTGCGTCCGCTGCGAAAGCCGCTTCGATGGCGCGTTCGCGTTTGTGCGCCGGAAGATGTTTGAGGGTCTGCGTCTCCGCATACAGCGCGGCCGCAGTTGCGAACTGTTCGCGCAGCGTGTCCAGGCCGGGGAGGCGGCTCAGGCGCGTGCGTACGTCCGTCACCAACCGGGTAAGAAACCCGCCGTCGCCGGGGCCGTCCGGAAAGTAGTGAGAAATCGCGCGCTGCGGATCGAGCGCATCAGCGAGCGCAACGTGCATCGCGCGCGACGCCTCTTCGCTTGGAACGGGCTCGCTGTCGCCGACCGTATCGAGGAAATCGTAAATCGTTTCGAGCGGAGCGACGATGGCAATGTACTGCTCGCGTTGCAGCCGCGGAAGAAAGGTCGCGAAGACGCATGCTCCCGCGATGTGATACGCTTTCGCATGCAAGCCGTGCAAGGCTTTCGCGCGCAGCCCGGCATCCGGTATCGTTTGCGCCAGAAGCTCTATGCGGCCGATCTCGCGCCGCGCGCGCGGGACGATCTCGAACAAAAACCGCCGGAGCGCAGCTGCGTCGGAGAGACCGCCCGCAAAGAGCAGGCGCAGGCGAAGCGGATCGGTGAACGCGCGGAGCGCAGCCCAGCGGATCTCGCCGCTAAGCGGCCCGTCAGATACCGCCGACAAAACGTCCGGGATTCAGAATATTGTTCGGATCGAAGCGCGCTTTGATCGCACGCATTTTGTCGATGGCTGCCGGCGGTTTTCCCCAGGCGTCGAGCGACGAACGGATCGGCGCTCGTCCGGCAACGATGACGCTATGCGGATCGATAGCGCGAAGGTCGTCGTCGCACGCTTCGATCTTTTGCGCGAACGCGCGCGCGTCGCGATCGCTCACGTTTACGAAGACGTCGCCGTTCATGACGTCCAGCAGCACGTCGGTAAAGAGTTCGTGGCGGTTCGCGGCGTCGCGCAGCAGCGTCGCACGCTCCTGTGCCGTCCCCGGCGTCCCTAGCGAACGGTACATCATCGTGCGCTCGCCGGTTTCTATAACGCACGCGTCGAGAACCCGTTCGAACTGCTGCTCCACGCCGGCGTCCACGATGTACGTCTCCGGTACGCCGGCGCGGCCCAACGCCGAGCGGGCGTCGCGCGTTGCTCGTTCGATATACGAGGCCGAGCCTTCGAACAGCAGCAGAATGCGGCCGTCGATCCCATCCTCGCCGGCAATCGCTTTGCCAAAGCCCTCGACGCAGACCGCCATAGCCGGCTGCGCGGCGAGCTGCGCCGTTTGCCCAAGAGCGCGGTCTCGCGAGCGTTCCGGGAGCGCGGCAAGCAGCATTCGCCTCGAGCGCGGCAGCGGCATCGTTTTGAAGTTCGCGCGCGTGATTACGCCGAGCGTTCCGAACGATCCGATGTAGAGTTTGGTCATGTCATAGCCGCTGACGTTCTTGACGACCATGCCGCCGGCGTTGGCGACGGTGCCGTCCGCAAGAACGACTTGCGAACCGATGGCAAGATCGCGCGGTTTGCCGTAGCGGTGCCTGCGCGGGCCGAGCCACCCTGCGGCGAGCGTTCCGCCGACGGTCGCTTTCGCACGATTGGGCGCATCGAGCGGGACGAACTGTCCGCGTTCGGCGAGCGCGCGCGCGAACGAACCAAGTGTCATTCCCGCCTGCACGGAACAGGTGAGATCCGCATGTTCGTGCGCCACGAGCCGATCGAGTTTCTTGAGTTCGATTGCGGGCGCTGCCGCGCTCGGCGTTCCCATTCCGCTCAGCGTGCCGCCGCCTTTGACCGTTAGCGGTTCGCGCGCGTCGTTACGTTCGCGCAGGGTGTTTGCAATATCGTCGAGCGTCATCGCGGAATCTCTGCACAGGTGACGCCCGCGGGAAAGATCTTCTCCGGGTTCAGCATCCGGCGCGGATCGAAGACGTCGCGGACGCGCGCCATCGTTGCCAGATCCTCGGTCGAATAAATTTTCGCTAGCGCGTCGCGTTTTTCGAGCCCCACGCCGTGCTCGCCGCTGATCGTTCCGCCGAGGTCTATCGCGGTTTTTAGAATTTCGTTTCCGGCGTCGATTACCGCGCCGACTTGCTTCTTGTCGCTGCGATCGTACATCAGCAGCGGATGCAAATTGCCGTCGCCGGCATGGAAGACGTTCATCGTCTTCAAACCGCGTTCCGCGCATGCTTCGTTGACGACGGAAAGCGCCCGCGGCAGTTTGGTACGCGGAACGACGATATCTTGCAGATAGTAGTTGGGCGCGATCAGCCCGGCCGCACCGAGCGCGCCTTTGCGTCCGGCCCAGAGCGCATCGCGCTCCGCTTGCGAGCGCGCCGAGCGCCACGACGTTGCGCCGCACTCTTTCACGATGCGCGCGATCTCGTGTTCGTCGGCGTTCAAATCGTCTTCGAATCCCGCGCCCTCGACGAGCAGCACCGCTTCCGCGTCGGTCGGATAGCCGGCGTGAAATGCGGCCTCGACGGCCTCCAGTGCGAGCCGATCGAGCATCTCGAGCGCCGTCGGAACCAAGCCCGCGCCGATGATTGCGGAAACGGCGGCAGACGCGCTTTCAACATCCGTAAAGGCCGCGAGCCAGACGCGTACGGCCTCGGGCGCGCGCAGCAGACGCACCCATGCCGACGTGGTGATTCCGAGCGTACCTTCGCTGCCCACCAGCACGCCGGTGAGATCGTAGCCGCAGTCGTCGACGCCAACCTCGAACACGTCGCCGTTCGAATCGACCAGTTCGAGCGCGAGCACGTGGTTCACCGTCGTTCCGTACGACAAGCAATGCGGACCGCCGGCGTTCGTGCCGATGTTTCCGCCGATGGTGCACGCTTTTTGCGACGACGGATCCGGCGCGTAAAACAACCCGTCGGATGCGACGCGGTTCGAGAGCTCCAAGTTGATCAGGCCGGGCTGCACGCGCGCGCGGCGGTTTCGCACGTCCACTTCCAGCAGACGGTTCATGCGCGCGAAGGAGAAGACGATGCCGCCGTTCGCCGGAACGGCGCCCCCGCACAGCCCGGTACCGGCACCGCGCGCGACAATCGGCTCGCCGCAGTCGTTGGCGATCTTTACCGCGGCTGCTGTATCGCGTGCCGACGACGGGAGCACTACCGCGGACGGCGTGCGCCCTTGCGAATACCCGTCGAACGAAAAAACGGCGAGATCTTCGGGCTCGGATTTTACCGC
>DASSRQ010000345.1:0-3835 GCA_035701665.1 Vulcanimicrobiaceae bacterium | reverse complement strand
CCTTCCGCCGAAGCAGGAAAACGGCGGCTATATTCCCGCGATTGCAATTCGCGGCGGCTTCGACCGGCGCCGGCATTACGTCGCATTGCCGTCGCCGCAAAACGGCGAAC
This sequence comes from Vulcanimicrobiaceae bacterium, assembly GCA_035701665.1. Lineage (GTDB taxonomy): Bacteria > Vulcanimicrobiota > Vulcanimicrobiia > Vulcanimicrobiales > Vulcanimicrobiaceae > DASSRQ01. The sequence goes on along the minus strand of DASSRQ010000345.1, from coordinate 3,725 downwards.
GCTCCGCACGCGAATACGATGCGGTATTTTTTGCCGCGGTGCGCGGCGAGAACGATTGGGACGACATGGGTGCGTTCGTTCGCCGATATCTGCGCGCATTTGCAGCTGAGCGTTCCGTCATGCTTGCCATAGCGGCGTTCGGCGAACCGGATGCGCTGACGATCGGCGAACGGATCAAACGTCTTGCGCAGCGCGAAGGCATCGATTTGGATACTTGCGCGGATATCGACGTCTGCGATACCGAGGACGAACGCGATTGGCAGTCCTCGTTTTCCGCGAAACGCACGCTTGCGGTTACCGAACTCGAAGAACGCAGTCCGAGCGCGCTGCGGCGGATCCTTCAGGAGAACGCCCGGTGAGAAGCCACCGCAAGTACGCGGCGCTGAGCTTTCCGCGTTCCGGAGCGCGCCTGCGCGATCTCGTTTCACTTCCGAACCTTACTGCGGCGCGCATCGAGCCGGTGCCCGGCGGGACCGTCTTTTTAGACTGCGTCTTTCAGCAGGGCGACTCGATCGCAGCGATCGCGCTCATTGAAGTCGCGATGCCGATGCTCGACCGGCGCGAATCCTCGCCGTTCGTTTGGCCCGACGCCGCTGCGCAGCACATCTCGCACGAAGCGGCAAGCGCAATCGAAGATGCGCTCTTACCGTGGGTCGAATCGGAAGCGTTCAATCGTCCGCTGAACTCCGAGCGTCTGCGCTTTTTCGGCGGTGCCGGGCACCGTGCCGACTTCGATCGCGCTAGGACGTCCGGGTTTCTCGGTGCTGCGCCGTATGCAGACGTGCTGCGAGCTGCTGCGCCTTATATTTACGTCTCGCGCTACGCCCGGAACAAACGCGTCCGCTGCGACGACGCCGGCGGCGCGAGCGGTGCCGCGCTCTTGTCGCACGCTGCAGCATCGGTTTCCGCGACGCTCGGCTCGCAGGACGCGGATACGTTTGCCAACCGCTGGTTCGACAGCGATATCTTCGGGCGCGACGGCGCGAACGCCGGCGTCAGCATCGGCAGCGCGGACCGCGCGGCCGTGCACGTCGATCTTTTGGGAGCGACGGGCTCGCCCGTTCGCTTTGCCGCGCCGTTTCCGCTCGACGTTCCGATGGAGTTCGGGATAACGCTGCCCGCGCACGAGCCGCAAGAGATTCCGCTGCCCGCCTTCCCTGCCGCAGGCGGCTCGTCGGGCCGGATCTTGCTGCTGCTGCGCGACGATTTCGCGCTTGCGCCCGACGCCGATAGCGATGCGGCGCTGCTGCTTGCGCAGCGGCTGCGGGCGGAAGGCTTCACGGTCGACGCGGTGGCCGCGTCGGCGGCCGAACCCTCGGGCTACGATCTCGTTCATTGCTGCTGCGCGCAGTATCCGGAGCAGGCGCTGTTTGCCGTCCGCAGAGCGCGCGCGCTCGGCATTCCCGTTGTAATGACGCTCTCGCCCGGAACGCGCGACGGCGAGGCTTCGTGGGGCACGAGCGTCGTTCCGCAGATTTTGCGCATCGCGCACGACGAAACGATCCTCGAAGATCACCTGCGCCTGATGCGCGCGCGTAAGCTCGAGGCGCCCGGCGCCACAATGGCGCAGGAGCCGTTCCCCGGATTTCGGGAGGCGGAGCGCGAGCTGCAAAGCCTCGTTGCCGCGAGCGTTCCGGCCGGGGCCGCGCCGTTTCTTCCTGAAGCGGCCGTGGCGGCGCGCCCGCCTGTAGAGGGTGGCTACGTGCTGGTGCACGCTCCGCTGCACCCGCGCTGCAACCAGTTCGCGGCGGTGCGCGCGGCCGCAAAAGCCGGCCTGCCCATCGTGCTCGCGGGACCGGACGCCGATGGCTGGTATGCCGGACAGGTGCGCGCTTACGCGCCCGCCGGAAGCGTGTTCGTGCCGGAGCCGCAGTCGGTCGAAGAACTTCTCGGGTTGTACTCGGGCGCGAGGGTGTATGCGGCCGCTGCCTGGACGCGCTTGGGTGAGGGACGATTGGCGCTGGCCCGCGCGGTCGGCTGCCGGATCGCGACGGCAGACCCGGCGGACGAAGAGGCTTTGGCGGCGGCGCTCAAGGCTGCATGGGACGAGCCCGCACCCGGCGCGCTGGTGCCGCAGGCCGACCCGCTGACCGAGGTCATCCTCGCCTACTCAAATTGTGCTCCCGCAGGCCGAAACACATAGTAGTAGGAGGCGAAAAAAACATGGACGTTCCGAGCGTTGCTCCCGCGACCGCGGCCGAGCAACAGGCGGCGCCGCCGGTGGGCTTTCCCCAGCCGGCAGGGACACAACCGCAAGACCCCGGTTTGCCCGCGTTTGAAGACGCGAAAGGCACGCTGTCACCCGTCGTTGCGAAACTCTTTTCTCAAGGAGCGATCCTTCAACCGGTGAGCGTGAACGTCTCCTATCGCGTTGAGAACGATGCGATCATCACGGTGTTCACCGATCCGACGACCGGCAAAGAGATCACGCAAGTGCCGTCCGAGGTGATGGTGCAGATCGCGCAATTCTTCGACAAGCACAGCGGCGTCACGTTGGATAAGAGCGCATAACGTGTCGGGCACAGCCAGCGTCTCCTCGAGCGTTCCCGGTACGAACGTTGCTCCGATCTCGTTTCCGGGCATCTCTTCGGGTATCGATTACAATTCGATCATCACGAAGCTGACGTCCCTTTCGATGGCGCCGACCGTTACGTTGAACTCGCAGATCGCGACGCTCAACTCGGCGAATGCGGAACTGATAAAAATCAACGGCATGCTCGCGTCCGTGCAGAACTCGCTCACGGAGCTTTCGCAGCCGTCAAACTTTAACGCCGTCGGCGCGACATCCAGCAATCCGGCGGATGCGACTGCCAGCGGCATTCCCGGCGTCTACGCCTCTCCGGGAACGTATACGATCGATGCGACGAGCCTGGCAACGGCAACCGTTGTCACCGGCGCTGCAACGATCGGACATGCGATCGCCGACACGATGCCCGGCACGACGGCCTCGAGCGCGGACGTTCCGCTGATCGACTCCTATGCCGCCGTGACGCCTACGAACGGCGGGACGTCGAAGGGCAGCATCACGATCAACGGCGTGAGCGTCAACTACGACGTCACCACGCAATCGCTCAATACGATTTTGAGCAACATCAACGCTGCCGAACACGCTGCCGGCGACGCGTCGTTCAATATTTCGATCTCCGGAAACACCGCGCAGATTACGGACGGCTCGCAGCCGATCTCGCTGGGATCGCCGAGCGATCAGGGCAACTTGCTGCAAGTGCTTCACCTGGATACGGCGCAAGTCAACAACACCGCAACCTCCGGTTCGGCGATTGCGACGACGGGGATCGGCGGCGTCAATCAAGCGCTCGCGTTCAACTCGCAAAACGCGCTGGGCCAAGCGACGAACGCAAACTATCTGACGCCCGTGACGTCGGGAACGTTTACCATCAACGGCGTCACCATCAACGTCAGTAACTCGGGCGACAACCTTGCATCGCTGATAAAGCGCATCAACTCGTCGGCCGCCGGCGTTACCGCCTCGTACGACGCCACGAGCGGGCAGATTACCCTGGTTTCGAAGGCGACCGGCCCGCAAAGCATCGTGCTCGGCGCGTCCGGCGATACGAGCAACTTCTTGTCGGCGACGGGCTTGACGCCCGCAAGCGGCGCGACGGTTTCCGTCGGCAAACAGGCATCGGTCACGGTAGAGACGCCGTCCGGCGGAACGAAAACGATCTACGGAAACAGCAACACTGTTACGACGGCGATTCCGGGCG
>DASSRQ010000344.1:0-4275 GCA_035701665.1 Vulcanimicrobiaceae bacterium | reverse complement strand
CGCGCGACAGGCCGTTCCTGCTCTATGCGGCGCTCATGGACGCGAGCGCTGCGGCGCAGTTCGTTTTCGCCGGCGATTTGCTCGGCCTGCAGGCAGGCACCGGACGCTTGATGATTTTTCGCGGCGTTTGCTATGCCGCGTTCTTCCTAGCGCAAGTAGCCTTCGCCCGCTCCTATCTGCGCGTTGGTGCTTCTCCCGGCGGAATATCGACCATCCTCACGCTCGCGCTGAGCGCGAACATGGCAGCGTTGGCCGTCTCTATGCAATGGGGAACCGGTGGCCCCCCTCAGTTTATCGACCATATCCTCTTCGTACTGTTGCTGGCCGTCTGCGGCTTTGCGGGGCTGGCGCAGGCGCGGGGCGGCGACGAGGGCGCGCGCTTCTACGTCATCGCCTTCACAGGCGCGGCACTTGCCATGGTGGCGAGCGCTGCCGCCGACGCCTTGCATGCCGGCGCCTGGCCGGAGTATCTCTTTCAACTCGGGGTCGCGTGGGAGGGCGCGCTGCTCGCCCTGGCTTTGGCGAACGGCTACGCGAAAGTCGATCCGCTCACGGGCGTCAAGAGCCGCGGCGCGTTCGACCAGCGGTTGGCCGCGGCTTGGACGCGCGCAAAGGCGGAGAACGCCGGACTGGCAGTCATCATCGTTGCGGCGGGCGGGGTGCGCGACTACCAAGACCGGCACGGACGCGTTGCGGCGGACGGCGTGCTGCGGCGCATCGCCCAGCTGTGTTCGGGATGCTGCCGGGATCTGGCCGACCTGTTCGCGCGCTACGGCGATGAAGCGTTTGCGGCAATCATCCCCGGCGTAACGCGGGAACAAGCCGACGAGATCGCGCTGCGCATGCGCGAAACCGTTGCGCAAGATTGTTTGCTTCCCGTCGGCGTCGGGGTCTCGTCGATCGAAAATGCGATCTCGCCCGAAGCGCTGGTGCAGCAGGCTGCCCGGCGCAGCGCGCGCGACACGATCTCGCGTTTAACGGCATGACGAGCGCCGGCGCAGCGCTGCTGTTCGTCGGCTTCTTTAGCGCAATTGGTTTATATAACGCGCTCGTGTATTGCACGACACGCGACCGTCCGTTTCTGTGGTATTTCGGGATCATGGCATCCATGGCGGCCATTGAAGTGCTGTTCGAACCTTCGCTGCTCGGCATCAGCGTCGCACGGAACTCGTTCGGACTGAACGTTCTGCGCCCGGCGATCTTGATCGCGTTCTTCGCGAGCGAAGCCGGATTCGCGATAAGCTTTCTACGGCTGCCCGAGCACTTGCCGCGGTACGTTCGCGCGATCACCGCGCTTTTGAGTGTGAATATCGCCGGCATTATTCTAGAAAACGCCCTGCCCGCAACGGCGCTGCACCGCGTGCTCGACGACCTCGCCCTCTTTGCATTTCTCGGCACCTGCGCGGCTGCGGGCGCGCGCAGCCGGCGGCTCGGACATTACAACGCGCGGTATTATCTGCTGGCATTTGCGGGAGCGTGTGCGGGTGTCGTCATCAACGACGTCGCGCAGGATCTGGCCTGGCACAATGCGATCGCTGCGTATTCGTTCCAAACCGGCATGGCGTGGGAAGGATTGTTTCTCGCGCTGGCGCTCGCGGGCCGCGCGCGTTTTGCGACGATCGATCAATTGACCGGCGTCGGCAACCGGCGCGCGTTCGACGAAGCGCTTCCCACGCTTTGGATGGCGGCGCAGCGCGGTAAAACGGCGCTCGCATTGCTTTTTATCGACGTCGACGATTTCAAAGGCTATAACGATACCTACGGCCATCCGGCCGGCGACGATCTCTTGCGCCGGATCGCGCATCTGTGCGCCAGCTGCTGCGAGCGCAGCGACATCTTCACGCGCTACGGCGGAGACGAATTTGCCGCGATCCTGCCGCACGTTTCGGCATCCCACGCGAACGGCGTAGCGCGCCGCATGCGGGAGATCGTCGAGCAGTCGTGCCCGGTAACGATCAGTGTCGGCGTGGCGGTGCTCGACGAAACGACGACGTCGGCCCACCAGCTCGTCGCGCGCTCGGACGCGGCGTTATACGACGCGAAGGCGTTGTTGAAAAGCCGGCTGCGTCAGTACGCCGGCGGCGAATAGACGTTAAACGTTACGGCGTCTTCGCTGCCGCGGTTTTCGAACCGGTGCGGCACGTTGATGCCGACGATGACGGCGTCGCCGGGCTTCATCGTAAACGTGCGTTCGCCGACTTCGGCATGCAGCTCGCCCGATTGGAGAAACAGCACCTGCTCGCTCTGAGCGTGCTCGTTCTCTTTCGGCCCGCTGCTCTCGCCCGCTTTGAGAATCATGGTTGCGGTTTGCGCGCCTTTGCCGGTTTCCAAGACTTCGAACTTCATGTGCGGGTTATTCCCGCCGCGAACGCACGGTGGATTTCGCGGTCGAGCGTCCGGTTGCCGGAATCCGAGATGACGCGGATATCGCCGCGTGCAGCCAGCGCGCTCAAATCGGCCGCGCGCAACTGCGGCATTCCCACGACGCGCAGCTCGCGCAAGTGCGGCATCTGTGCCAGCGGCGCCAGATCGCGCAATAAACGAACGTTGCGCAATACCAGCGAGGCCACCCGCGAGAGACGCGCAACCGGCCCGGCATCGAGGAGCTGAAGCGAGTCGAGTTCCAGGTGGGTGAGGTGCGGCTGCTGTTCGAGCTGCACGGGATCGAACGCGCAATGACGCAGCACGAGCGCTTGCAGCGGCGCGCGCGTCAGCTCGGCGAGATCCACGCGCGCATTCTCAACCGTCAGCTCGTGCAGATGCGGCCACGCGCGCAGCGTAACCGGTCCGGTATCGCCGGCAATGCACAGATCGCGTACACTCTCGAGCGGCGGAAGACGGTTGAAGATCGCTGCGGGCACGCGCAGCCGGAAGAGTTCGCCCAGCGCATCGAGCGCGTGCGGGTGTTCGACGTTCACCGTGTCGATCGTCAGCGCGCGCAGCTGCGGCCACGCGGCCAGGACGCGCAGGTCGAACGGATGCGCATACATGCCGTGCAGGCGCAGTTCGGCGGCCGGCCCGGCGGCCCGTGCAATGCGCTCGATTGCGCCGGCATCGAGCGTTTGCGCGCACTGCACGCGCCCGCCCGCGGCGACCGGATCCAGCGAACGCGGATCGAGCGGCGGGCGGACCTCGCACACGATCGCCGGTTCCGCCGGCGCAATTCCGGCAATGCGCTCGCGCAGGTCGGTTTCCGCTTCGTCTTCGTTCAAAAAATGCGCGGGCGGCAAGTCACGCGCGGCGTGCGCATCCGCGGGCTGCTGATCGATCCGCTGCATCGTGAGCGGATCGTACGTGCGCACCATCCACGTGCGGCCGAACGCGCCGCGGTGCGCGACCTGAGGAAACGGCCAAAGCGCCGCATCGAATGGAACGGACGTTGCGATCACCGGCCAGCGCAGCGACTCGATCGGCGTGCCGCCTACGAGGAAGCGTGCCCGCGCGCCTTCCGGCCGGAGCGCTTTCAGTTCTTCGAAGGACGGATCGCGATCGAGCGGCGCGGCAAAGAAATACGCGAACAGACGCGAACGGCAAGCGTGCGTGATCACGCCAATCGCATCGCACGGTGCCGCCAGCGGCACGCGGAACCAATCGCCGGGTTTGTAGCGCCGCTTCATGGCCTTACATCACCGCGCATCGACATCCGGCCGCCGGCGCGGCCAGCGTTTCGACGCAGATGCGAACGTCGTTACCGAGTCGCTCATCTTTCTGGGCGAACTCGATCCCGAAGCGATCGGGGAGGCGATGGAAGACGCGACGCACTACGAACCGACGCCGCTCGGCGAGTTCGAAGCGTTTGCAAAAGCGATTCCGGAACCGCTCGATCGCTTTACCCTGTACGATATCGGCGCCGGAATGGGGCGCGTCGTTCTGCTCGCCACGCGATTCGCATTCAAACAGATTGTCGGCGTCGAAGTCTCGCCGGCGCTGTGTGCGGTTGCGCGCGACAACGTCGTGCGCTGGCGGCGGCAGTTCGACGAATTAGCGTGCAAAGACGTACGCATCAAATGCGGCGATGCGGCGTCGTCGCCGCTGCCTGCGGGGCCGCTTGCGGTATATCTGTTCAATCCGTTCGGAGAACGCACGTTAGCGCGGTTCGCGCAGCGGCTCAAGACCCATGCAGCGGACGTCTACGTGCTGTATCACACGCCCGTCCATCGCCACGTTTTCGACGAAGATCCGGCGTTCGAATCCGTCGCACAGACGGCGGTGGGCGCCGTTTACCGCAAGCGCTAAGCGTTGCCGAGCATGCCGCGATCCTTCTGACTGTAGATG
>DASSRQ010000343.1:0-4160 GCA_035701665.1 Vulcanimicrobiaceae bacterium | reverse complement strand
CCTTGGCCCGGGCTCGCAACTCTCGATCGACCTCCGGCGGGACCCCCCTGATCGTATACTGCATGCAATTATTGTATGTATTGTAGGCACTCATAGCAAGCAAACCTCCCGGGCATGAAAAAGGGCACCGGCTATCCGGTGCCCTTCCTGTTTGCGAGCGAGACGCGCTTACGCGTGGGCGGGTTTCTTGGTCCCCGACTTCGCGACGATCTCTTCTTCGACCGAACGCGGCGCCTTCTCGTAGTGCGAGAACTCCATCGTGTACGTCGCGCGGCCTTGCGTGGCCGAGCGCATATCGGTGGCGTATCCGAACATCTCCGAGAGCGGAACTTGCGCGGTGATAACTTGAGCGCCGCCGGGCGCTTCTTCCGTTGCCTGGATCATGCCGCGGCGACGGTTGAGGTCGCCCGTGATCGCACCCATGTAGTCCTTGGGCGTGGTCACTTCGACTTTCATGATCGGCTCGAGCAGAATCGGGCCGGCTGCGCGGTTGGCTTCTTTGAAGCCCATCGACGCGGCGATCTTGAACGCCATTTCGGATGAGTCGACGTCGTGGTACGAACCGTCGAATGCCTCGACCTTGAAGTCCATGATCGGATAGCCGGCAAGCACGCCGCTTTGCGAGGCTTCCTTGATGCCTTCCTGAACGGCCTTCTGGTACTCCTTGGGCACGGCGCCGCCGACGATCTTCCAATCGAAGGTGAAGCCGCTGTTCGGCTCACCCGGACCGACGCGCAGCCAGATGTCGCCGTACTGACCCTTACCGCCGGACTGCCGGACGAACTTGCCCTGCTTCTCGACGTTCTTGGTGATAGCTTCTTTGTACGCGACCTGCGGTTTACCGACGTTCGCTTCGACTTTGAACTCGCGGCGCAGACGGTCGAGAATGATCTCCAGATGAAGCTCACCCATGCCGGCGATAATCGTCTGCTGGGTCTCTTCGTCCGTGAACATACGGAACGTCGGATCCTCTTGCGCCAAGCGCGCGAGGCCCTTGCCGAGTTGATCTTGGTCGCCTTTGGTTTTCGGTTCGATCGCTTGCGAGATGACCGGTTCCGGGAACGTGATCGACTCGAGCATGATCGGGTTCTTTTCGTCGCACAGCGTATCGCCGGTGCGCGTATCCGTCATACCGACGGCTGCGGCGATATCGCCCGCGCCGATCGAATCGATGTCTTCGCGGTGGTTCGCGTGCATACGCAGGATGCGGCCGATGCGCTCTTTCTTGCCCGAACGCGCATTGTAGACGTACGAGCCCTTCTCAAGCGTGCCCGAGTAAACGCGGAAGTACGTCAGGTTGCCGTACGGATCGGTCGCGATCTTGAACGCGAGCGCGGCGAACGGCTCTTTGTCGTCCGGCTGACGCGTGATCTCTTTATCGTCTTTCGGATCGATACCGGTGATCGGTTTTGCGTCGATCGGCGAGGGCAGATACTCGACGATCGCGTCGAGCAGCGGCTGCACGCCTTTATTCTTGAACGCGGAACCGCAAAGCATCGGGAGCACGCTGCCGGCGATGGTCGCCTTGCGAAGCGCTTCCTTCATGCGGTCGATCGGCAGATCTTTGCCGTCGAAGAACATCTCGAGCAGCTCTTCGTCTTGCTCGGCGATATTTTCGACCAAGTTTTGACGCCATTCGAGTGCGAGCTCTTTGAGTTCGCCGTCAACGTCTTCTTGCGCCATCGTCGAACCGAGATCGTCGGTATACACGATCTTCTTCATCGTGAACAGATCGACGACGCCTTTGAAGTTATCTTCGGCACCGATCGGCACTTGGATCGGCGTGGCGTTCGCGCCGAGGCGCTCTTTGATCTTGGCGACCGCGTTGAAGAAGTCGGCGCCCATGCGGTCCATCTTGTTGACGAAGATGATGCGCGGGACTTTGTACTTGTTGGCCTGACGCCACACCGTCTCCGACTGCGGCTGCACTGCGGCGACCGAGTCGAACAGCGCGACGAGTCCGTCGAGCACGCGAAGCGAACGCTCGACCTCGACCGTGAAGTCCACGTGCCCAGGCGTATCAATAATGTTGATACGGGTGTCGTTCCACGTGCACGCCGTTGCGGCGGACGTAATGGTGATGCCGCGCTCTTGCTCCTGAACCATCCAGTCCATGGTAGCGGCGCCGTCGTGCACTTCACCGATCTTGTGCGTGCGGCCCGTGTAGAACAGGATGCGCTCGGTACACGTGGTCTTGCCTGCGTCGATGTGAGCGGCAATACCGATGTTGCGCGTATTTTGTAAGGAATGCTCTCTAGCTGCCATGATTCAATTCAAAAAGACGGAAGAAAAAATTACCAGCGATAATGCGCAAAGGCTTTGTTTGCCTCGGCCATCTTGTGCGTGTCCTCACGCTTCTTGATCGACGCGCCCTGGTTGTTGGCGGCATCCATCAGCTCGGCTGCGAGCTTCTCTTCCATGGAACGGCCGGCGCGTGCGCGCGCATAACCGATCAGCCAGCGCATGGCCATCGCTTGACGGCGATCCGGACGGACCTCCATCGGCACCTGGTACGTGGCACCGCCGACACGGCGCGGACGCACTTCGACAAGCGGCATCGCGTTGCTCAGCGCCTGCGAGAACACGTCCATTGCTTCGCGTCCGGTCTTCGCTGCGACGATGTCGAGCGCGCCGTACGTAATGTTCTCTGCCGTGGACTTCTTGCCGCGCAGCATGATCTTGTTGATGAAGCGCGCGAGGACTTTGCTGTTGAAGCGCGGGTCCGGCAGAATCTGTCGCTTGGGTGCGGGGCCTTTACGTGGCATTTAAAACGAGCTTCCTTTTACTTCTTCGTGGAACGCTTGGCGCCGTATTTCGAGCGGCCTTGCTTGCGGTTCGCGGTGCCCGAGGTGTCGAGCGTGCCGCGGATGATGTGATAACGAACGCCCGGCAGATCTTTTACACGGCCGCCGCGCACGAGCACGACGCTGTGCTCCTGCAGGTTGTGGCCGATGCCGGGGATGTACGCCGTCACTTCTTCGCCGTTGGTCAAGCGTACGCGGGCGACTTTACGAAGCGCCGAGTTCGGCTTCTTCGGGGTCACGGTCTTGACTTGGGTGCAGACGCCGCGGCGCTGCGGGTTGCCGGCCACTTCAAAGGTGCGCAGCGGCAGATCCGGGTGGCCCGGTTTCGGACCCGTCTGGATGACGCGGAACGCCGGCGTTTTCACCTTTTTCTCGGCTTTTTGACGGCCCTTACGAACCAGCTGACTGATAGTCGGCAACGCTGAAAAACTCCTAAACAGTGGGCAGAACCCACGCACACACAAAGTCGGCCACACCGGCTGGGTGGGACCGAACCTTGGGAGTATATCAGGAGCCGCCTATGGCGTCAAACGCTTCGGGCGGGGTTTCTTTGCATTGCCGACCAACTCAGAGGCATGCGCACGTCTGCTGTCAGCCCGCCGTCGTCCCCCGCCTTCGATTGGACGATGGGCGTCTTCTCGCTTCTTATTATGATCGGCGTTTTCCAGGACGGCTGGGCGCACAACCACGGCTTGGTCGACCAGAGCTTCCTCACGCCGTGGCACGCCATCTTGTACGGAACCATGGCCCTGACCGGGCTTTTTCTCTTGGGCGCCGGGCTGCGCAACCTGCGGCGCGGCTACGCGTTCCGTAACGGGCTGCCGTTCGGGTATTGGACGTCCGCGCTGGGCGTCGTGGTCTTTCTGCTGGGCGGCGTCTTCGATTTTTGGTGGCATTCGATGTTCGGCATTGAGGTGGACATCGAAGGCCTCATCAGCCCCTCGCACCTGACGCTGGCGTTCGGCGGAATGCTCGTCTTCGCGGGCACGCTTCGGTCCATCGGCGCGCAGTATGGGTCCCAAGAGCGGCGCTGGCGATCGCTCGGGCCTGCCGTCTTGGCGTCGATCGCGGTGCTGATGCTGCTCGGCTTCTTCACGCAGTACGCCTCGCCGCTCGGCGACGGCACCATGCTCGGGATCCTCGGCCCTGCGCACGGCACGGCAGCCGGTTCGCTGTACGCCGTCCGTGCAGACGGCAGCGGCCAGACGCGCATCGCGTCGCTCGCGGGACACGACGTGCTCGGTGCTGCGGTCTCACCTGATGCAAAATTGGTTGCCGTGCGGATTCAGCCGGCGAACGACGGTCAGCTTCCGCCGTCCGACCTCTACATTTATAAAACGAGCGGCGGCGGCGGAA
>DASSRQ010000342.1:0-21286 GCA_035701665.1 Vulcanimicrobiaceae bacterium | reverse complement strand
AATGACGCGCGGGCAGTCGACGTGCACGCGGCGCGAGTAATTTGTGCCTCCGGCCGGCATGCTGGAAGACGTAAAGGCGTATAGAATACAGGTCTCACCGAGAAGCGGTGAGAGATAGCTGTGTAATACGGGGTTTTCCAGCAATTCAATAAACGGCTCGCCGCGCATCATGAGATTCATGACCATATGAGCGTCGTTGTATTCGCGTCCTTGCCAGGCCGCCAAATCTTCTGCTATTGCGCTCTCTAACGCAGTTTTCAGGCGCGCAACGCCTTCGCGAGAAACTACTTCCGGGACAACGGTGAAGCCGCGCTGAGCGATCTCGTTCAGCAAGCCGGGGTGCGCGGCCGTACCGTTAATCATCGGATGCAGACGAAACGAAGGTATTTGTAGAGATGGCCTGATAGCGGAAGAACCCGGCGCAGATAGGCGTCGATCGTTTGCATCGCCTCTTCGGATTGTCCGTGAAGGATGGCTCCCTGCCCCGCGTACCAGTCGAAGGTGACCTCGCACGACGCGAAGCCTGCCTCGATCGCAGCCCGCTGGAACTCTTCGGGATCGAAGCCGCCTAATACCGACTTGATCGGTTCCGCATCTTTAAACGTCTGGCTCGCAATGCCGAATTCGTTCTCAACGGATTCATCGGTATGCAACACGGAGTCGATTTCGCGCGTCAGAATGTCCGAGTAGTCGCTGCCCTTTTTCTCAAGGTCGACCATCGCGTTCCAAAACAGTTTGTTCGGCTCGAGATCGACGTAGAACAATCCGCCGGGACGCAGTACCCGGGCGACTTCCTTCAACACGCGCTTGTGGTCTTCAACGTGGTGCATGAACGCGTAGGAACTTGCCATATCAAACGAGGCGTCTGCAAACGGCATGTTTTCTGCTGCACCGGTATGCAACGTAACGTTGTTCCAACTTCCCACACGCGCCAGCATTGCGGGCGTGATATCGATGCCGTCGATGGACTCAAAAAGATCGTGCGCCAAACGTATGATGAAGCCGGTACCACAGCCTACGTCCAATAAGCGCCCGCCGCGGGCGCGCTTCGCGAGCTCCTCGAGCGTGCGTCGAACCTTTTGCTGGTTCTCGGGACGGAAATGCGGCTCGTCCGTGTCATAGCTGTCGGCCATGCGTGTATGGACTTCGATATTTGCTTGGAGCGTACGGGTAGGTTCCATGTCCCTACGGTTATCGGCATGACCATGGAGGCGCATGAGCACATTAAGGAAGCGTCGAACGGCGGCCAAGATGACCAATTCGGGACGCCTGGTCCGGTTGCGTTCGGTGCAAGCGGCCGATCACGCACCGTGGCTCGAAATGATAAACGATCCGGCGGTTATGGACGGCCTCGACCGCGCATTGCCCGCGACTGCTGAGCAGCACGAACGCTACATTCGGGCGAACGTCACGGACAATCCGAACGCGGTTTGGTTCGCAATCGAGCCGCTGGACACGAGCGGTTTTGCTGGAATCGTGTGGCTCTGGGACGTCAATAACCGCCATCGCCGCGCTGAAGTGCGAATTGCCATAACGCCCTCATCAGCCGGGAAAGGGTACGGACCGGACGCGCTTGGGGCGCTCTGCGATTACGCTTTCCAAACACTCGGCTTGCATAAAGTTTACGCGTACGTACACGAGCGGAACGTGCGTTCGCGGGCGGCGTTCGAGCGCGCGGGCTTTACCGTTGAGGCTACGCTCGAAGGTGAGGCATTCTGGAACGGCGCGTACGCAAAAGTGTGGCGCCTAGCGCGTTTTGCCGGTTAGGATGCGGTAATCGCGCGTTCCAGGATGGTGCAGACGCGATCGACGTCCTGCATGTCCATCTCGTAGAACATCGGCAGGCGGATCAAACGTGCGCTAAGGCCGTCGGTGTTCGCAAGTACGCCGTGAGTGCGGCCGAACCGCTCGCCCGCGGGCGCTGAGTGCAGCGGCACGTAGTGAAATAATCCACCGATGCCTTCGGCTTTTAGCTCGGCGAGGACGCGCGTGCGCGTCGCTGCATCGGGCACAAGCACGTAATAAAGGTGCGCATTGTGTTCGATTTCCGCAGGGACGATTGGCCGCCGCAGCTTGCCGGCGCGTTCCAGGGGCTCCATGCGCGCGTGATAAGCGTTCCATAACGCCAGGCGGCGTTCGAGTAAATCGTCCGCTGCCTCGAGCTGTGCCCATAAGAACGCAGCGATGATCTCGCTGGGCAGATAAGACGAGCCGATATCGACCCAACGGTATTTGTTGACGTTTCCGCGCAGAAAATTCGATCGGTTCGTCCCTTTTTCGCGGATGATCTCGGCCCGTTCGATCAGTTCGGGATCGTTGACGAGTAGCGCGCCGCCCTCGCCGGAGATGACGTTCTTCGTTTCGTGAAAGCTGAGCGCGGCAAGCGAACCCATCGAGCCGAGCGGTTTTCCGCGGTAGGTCGATCCGAGCGCCTGCGCCGCGTCTTCGACAAGGGCGATGTTCCGTTCGCGCGCGATTCGCACGAGCTCGTCCATCTCGCACGCGACGCCTGCGTAATGGACAGCCGCAATAGCACGCGTTTTAGGGGTAATCGCTCGCTCGACCAGAGCCTCGTCCAAGTTTAACGTATCCGCGCGGACGTCGACAAAGACCGGCACGCCACCGCGCAGCACGAACGCATTTGCTGTCGAGACGAACGTATAAGACGGCATGATGATCTCGTCGCCGGGCTGGATATCCAACAATAAAGCGCTCATCTCCAACGCCGCAGTGCACGAGTGCGTAAGGAATGCCGCTTGCGCCATAGTGCGCTGCTCAAGCCACTCGTGGATGCGCTTGGTGAAAGGCCCGTCTCCGGAAAGATGAGCGTTCGCAATTGCCTCACGCAAGTACTCGATCTCGTTACCGGTAATGTACGGCTTGTTGAACGGCACGCCCGTCTTCGTCTGGCCTATCATAGCTGCGCGCCCCGCATAAACAGCGAGTCGACGATCGAAACGTGGGCTTCGTACGGCGGATGCAGCTGTTCGTACGGCTCGTAGTCGTACGTCATATATTCGAGCGTTATCCCTGCGCGCTGGAACTTTTCCGGCTCGATATATGCGCGTGCCGAAGGACCGCTGATGTAATGCGTCGCGCCTATCTGCTGCAACAGGTCCAGCAGGCGGTCCGTCTTCGAACCGTTCAACTCGTACTGCGACGAACGCACGAACTGCGTTTCAATACCGAGCCATCCGGCGATCGCTTCGGTACTGCGAATCGTAAACTCGGCTAGCGATGAAGATGCCTGCGCGTACAGCGATTGTATTTCCCCGGCGTAGCGATCGTAGTGCGGCGCTTTCCCGTAAGCGTGCCGCAGTTGTTCCAGATGCGTGCGGCGCCAGTCGCGCGTCCAGTCGATCTCGACTTCATTGATGGGCGTGTGCGCGACGGTGTTCCCTTTGGAACGCACCGGAACGGTCAGCCAGCGCAGGCCTTGCGCGGTTTTGATGCGGTTGCGGTTGCGCCAGCCGTGCTTGTCGTACTGCACGTCGTCGTAAAAGGCAAAGACGTCGCTGCGCCGGATCATGTCGAAATATCCGCGCCACGGCAGAAACGAAGGCTGGATAACGACCGCCGTTGTCACGATTACTGCAATCGGCAGGTCGCGCCGATAACTTGACCATGATACAGATTGCCGCCGCCGATCCGCTTGCCGAGTATGCGGCGCGAGCGAGGGCCTACGTAGCCAAGGATTCCGCCGTCTACGGCCTGCCTTCGAGTGGACCGCTTTTCGAGAACCTCGTCACGTATCTGTTAAACCCGAACGCGCACGACTTTCGTTTGGCCGATTTGCCGGGACTGACGGGCGATCCGGGCATCCTGGCCGAGAAGCGCAGCATCTTGGATGTAGGGTGCGGCCCTGGGACGCTCGTCTGGAAAGCGCTCGACCTCGGACACGACGCGACCGGAATCGACCTGAACGAGGAAAAGATCGAACTCGCGCGCTCGTGGACGCGCGCACAAGGGAAACCCGAGCGCGAAGCGCGCGTGCAGATTCAGGACGCCGGCAGGCTGCCTTTCGATTCGAACTCGTTCGATATCGTCAGCAGCTATCACGTGCTCGAGCACGTGTCCGATCTGCCGTCCGTACTGTATGAAGCGGTCCGCGTAACGAAACGCGGCGGCTGGCTCGAACTGTGCGCTCCGGACTACCGGATGTCGTACGACACGCACTACTGCATGGCGTGGCCGCGTTTCATGCCGCCGCAGCAAGCGCGGGCGTGGTGCGAGGCGATGGGGCGCCCGGCTACGGGAATCGGAACGTTTTTCTACGTCACCGGGCCGCAGGTAGCTGCGCTGCTGAATGCGCTCGGCGTCCGATTGCACGCGGTGCTCTATCGCGAACATCGCGACAGCCGCATTCATAACTCTACCGCCCAGATTACGCCCGACCCGATTGTCTTTCGCGACGGCGATGCGGTACGCGCATTCGCCGGGGAGATCAAGCGGCTGCAGGCAGCGAATGCGCTGCCCGACATTTACAAGACCTGTCTCGAGTTTACGATCGTCGCGCAGAAGCTCTAAGCGGGCTGCGCCTTCATCCGTTCCCGGGCGACGAGTTCGTTCGCCCGGTATAAACTCTCGAACTGGCCGGCATCCGTCCACCAGCCGTCCAGAATGTCGTAGTACAGGTCGCCTTCTTTGATGTAGGCGTTGTTGACGTCCGTGATCTCGAGTTCGCCGCGCGCCGAGGGTTTGAGCCGCTTGCAGAAGTCGAAAACGCGGCGATCGTACATGTAGATGCCGGTGACCGCAAACCGGCTCTTGGGCGTCTGCGGTTTCTCTTCGATCCGCACGATGCGCTCGCCGTCGAGTTCGGGGCAGCCGAAGCGTTCCGGATCGTCCACTTCCTTGAGCAGAATGCGCGCGCCCGAATCTTGCTCTTCGAACTTTTGCACGTACGGCGTGATGTCGTCCTGAATGATGTTATCGCCCAAGATGACCGCGACGCGCTGGCCTTCGGCAAAGTGCTCGCAGAGTTTGAGCGCGTCCGCGATGCCGCCTTCGCCTTCCTGATACGTGTAGTAGATATCTTTCAGGCCGAACTCTTTGCCGTTGCCGAGCAGCCGCAGAAAATCGCCGGCGGAGTTTCCGCCCGTCACGATCATGATGTCCTTGATCCCGGCGTTCACCAGCGTTTCGATGGGATAGTAGATCATCGGCTTGTCGTAGATCGGCAGCAGATGCTTGTTGGTGACTTTGGTGAGCGGTTTGAGCCGCGATCCGAGACCGCCGGCGAGGATAATGCCTTTCATTTTGAATGGCGCTCCGCCCTAGGCTGCGCGCCCCCCACGCTCAAGCATGGGGCCCCCATCACCTCAAGGCGCCTCAACGTCGCTGCCGACATGGCCGCTCCCCGCGGGCGCTGCAATAGTTTGTTGCTATCGATGCGCATACTGCCTCTTATAGTAAGCCAAGAATTCGCCGCTCTTGAGCGGACGCCACCACGCTTCGTTCTCGCGATACCATTGCACCGTTTCACGCAGGCCCTGTTCGAACCCGATCTGCGGTTTCCAGCCGAGCGCATGCGCTTTTGCGCAGTCGACGGCGTAACGCCGGTCGTGGCCTTCGCGATCGGCGACGTGTTTTACATGCGTTTCCATCGAGCGTCCCGTGTGTGAGAGAAGCTCGCGCGTGATCTCGATGTTCGTGCGCGCATTACCACCGCCGATGTTGTAAACGTTTCCGGGCTCGCCGTGCTCGAGTACGTGAAAGATGCCCCGCGCGTGATCTTCGGCGTGCAGCCAATCGCGAATCTGCAGACCGTCGCCGTAGACGGGCACTTGCTGATCGTCGATCAGATTTGTCACGAACAGGGGAATGAGTTTCTCCGGATATTGATATGGCCCGTACGTGTTGGAGCCGCGCGTAATCATCACCGGCGTTTTGAACGTCGTCCAGTAGGCCAGTACTTGCAGATCGCCGCCGGCTTTGCTGGCGCTGTAGGGGCTGCGGGGCCGGAGCGGATCGCTCTCCGCGGACTCGCCCTCGCTCACGTCGCCGTACACCTCGTCCGTCGAGACCTGAAGATATCGCGGAATTTCGTGGCGGCGCACCGCTTCGAGGAGCACGTGGGTGCCGAGCACGTCGGTTCGCAGAAACTGCTCGGGGTCGAGAATCGAGCGGTCCACGTGCGTCTCGGCCGCGAAGTTTACGATGGCGTCCACGCCTTCGCCGATGGCCGCTTCAACCGCCCGCGTGTCGCAGATATCGCCTTTGACGAAGCGGTAGCGCGCGTCGCTTTCCACCGCGGCACAGTTTGCCGGGTTGCCGGCGTACGTCATGGCGTCCAGGTTGACGATCTGAACGTCCGGCCGCTCGCGCAGCAGTTGGCGAATGAAGGTGGACCCGATGAACCCGAGGCCGCCCGTAACTAAGAGGCGCATCCCTTAGGGCTTCGGCAAGCCCATCCGTCATCCTGAGGAGGCGGCTAGTCTGCCAGGCTCGGATCCCACTTATAGCCCGCGGGCGTCTCGAAGAGGGACGCGGTATCCGCCGGCTTGAGCGCGCGGACGTGGCCGCGCATGACGACCTGGATGTTGGTGACGAACGGCGGGTGCTGTCCTTGCTGCTCGACGCGTTCTTCGATGACTTCCCGCGCCGTCAGCATGACGAAGTGCGGAAAGGTCGGAAGCAGCGCGGCGGCCTGCTTCGCGAACTCCGGGACGTTGCATTGCGAGCCGGCCGTCAAGTTCGTAAACGAAAACGGCGATTCGTACTCGTTGTCCGCCGCCGGTTCGGCGAATGCATCGGTCGCATACATGGTGATTTCGGCACGAAGTTGCACCGGGCGGCATGTGGGTGCGTCAACCCGTGCGATGACGGTACTCTTCGCACCGGTAAGAGTGAGCCCGTCTGCGCTTTGCGGCGGAAGCGCCGTCGTATCGATGCCGAGCTTCGCTTCGACGTCCGGCCACGGCGAGGGTCGCGGCGAGGGCGATACGCTCTTGCCTGCGGGAATACTGGCAACCTGTGGGCCCGGCGCGGTCTCGCGCACGAACGTGTGCCTGCGCGTATCGACGATCTTTATCCACTTCGCTTTACTATTGTACACGCGATAAACCGGATTGCCGGGCGTGTCGATTCGTTCGAGATCGCCGGAGATTGCGATGCGGAAGATCTGGCCATACTTTGTATCCCGTTCGAACCGGCTTTCGTTCGCGTGCTGCGCTAAATCGGACTGTACGCGCGCGAATACCGAATCGAAGTCCGATGGTGCGGGAAGCGGAGATTGTTCGGCATAGAACGTCATGACTTGGTCGAAGGCGATGCCGGTTTGGAGCGGCGGCGTAGGCGTCGCGACGGCCGGGCACGCCGAAACAAGCAGAAGAATAAGCGGAACGAGCACCCGTTTCATAGGACACCTCTCATATCGGGGCATGGTTGCTCGCTTATTCTTGAAAAAAAGAGGCCGGCCTCCGACCGTCCCCTTTTTTATCTTCGTTCGCTGCGTTTGATGCTAGTGGCCGCGGCCGCCGTCGCGATCGCGATCGCGGTTACGATTTCCGTTGCCGTTTTGCCAGCCGTAGTGGTTCCCGTTGTCCGAACGGCGCGTGTTGTTGCTGTAGCCGTAATTGTTGTTGTAGCCGTACCCGTTGTTATTGCCGTAACCGTTGTTATAGCCGTAACCGTAGTTGCCGTTTGCATTACCGTTCATCGTGCAGTAGCCGTTGTTACACGCCACGGTTTGCCCGTTGTTGCCCGGATACCACACCTGGCCGTTGCGTCCGACGACGTGGCCGTCCGCATACACCGTAGCGCCATTTGCTAATCGGCCGCTAACGGTCGACGCCAATTGGTGTTTATGCTCGACGTTGTAGAGGGTGAACGCGGCGGCTGCGGCTGCCGCGCCGTAGATGATGTTTTTCGTCGACGTCGTGTCCGCCATCGCAGGTACGCTGGCCACACCGGCCAGGACACCGCTGAGAGCGAGCGTTGCGACTGCCGAGCGAACGAGTTTCTTGTTCATGCGCTCATCGTAGAGCGCAATGCTGACAAATTACCGAGAATGCGGGCTGCGTTTATGAGATTTAGATGAGCGTGCATTCAAAAGCGCGCGCAGTTCGATCAGCGTCATCTGATTTTGCTGCATCTGCAATTGCTGCAGGACGAACTGCTGCTGCATCTGCTGCGCGAGCGTTGCTTGCGACTGCTGCTGCTGCATCTGTAACTGCAGCGACTCGGTTTGCAGCTGATTGTTCATCTGCTGCTGGACGGACTGCTGGATAATGACGCGGTTCACAACCGGACTCGTGTCGGCGGACGCGGCTGCAAACGACAGAACGGTGAACGCGGCGGTTAAAGCGGCTAGGGCAGATTTCATCGTTCTATTATAATGAACGTCCGGAGGGCAGATTTATGCGGCGCCCGCTTGCTTCCGGCATCCGGAACGGGAGCCCGGCCGGCCTGCTGACCCTGGTCGGTGACAGGGAGCCCGGCCCGTGTTATACTCCAACGGCTGTCCTCCGGGCCCTAAAGAGGCTCAGGGTGACACATGTGTATATCTCGCCCCGCATGGATGGGGGGCGTCGATGGCCTCACAAAGACCGGTGCCAGGACGGCGGCCGGCCGGGGTCCAGAAAGGCTACTGAACGTGTCAGTTATTTCAATGCGCGCCCTGCTCGAGGCGGGCGTCCACTTCGGTCACCAGACCCGCCGCTGGAATCCGAAGATGAAGCCGTACATTTTTCAAGAGCGTAACGGCATCTACATCATCGACCTGGCCCTAACGGTCCAGCGTCTGCGCGAAACCTACGAAGCCGTCAAGCAGATGTCGCGCGAGGGCAAAGTCGTGCTGTTCGTCGGCACGAAGAAACAAGCGCAAGACGTCGTTAAAGAAGAGTCGGAACGCGCCGGAACGTTCTACGTGAACCAGCGCTGGCTGGGCGGAACGCTCACCAACTTCTCGACGATTCAGAAGCGCATCGCGCGCCTGCGCGAGCTCGAGAACATGAAGCAGCAAGGCGACTTCGACCGTCTTCCCAAGAAAGAAGTCGCGGGTCTGCAGGACGAGATGAACAAGCTCGAGCGCTTCCTGGGCGGCATCAAAGACATGCACCGCCTGCCGGACGCCGTGTTCATCGTCGATCCGAAGAAAGAGCGCATCGCCGTTATGGAAGCGCGCAAGCTGAAGATCCCGATCATCGCAGTCATCGATACGAACTGCGATCCGGACGAGATCGACTATCCGATCCCGGGCAACGACGACGCCATCCGCGCCGTCAAACTGATGGTCTCGAAGATCGCCGATGCGATCATCGAAGGCCGCACCGAGACGGAAAGCGCCGGCGACTACGAGACGCCGAACTACGACGACTACGCCGCACCGCAAGCGGAAGAAGAACAAGTAACGACCATGGCGGAAGCCGGAATCTAGGAGCAACGAGTGTCTACGGTGGCCTATTCACCCAAAGCCGACGAAATCAAAAAACTTCGCGAAGCAACCGACGCGCCGATGATGGATTGCCGCAAGGCCCTCATCGAGGTGGACGGCGATTTCGACAAGGCGAAAGAGTCGCTGATTAAAGCCGGCGCTGCCAAGGCTGCGAAAAAAGAAGATCGCGTTGCGAACGAAGGTCTTGTTGCCAGCTATATTCACGCAGGCGGTAAGATCGGCGTTCTCGTCGAGGTCAACAGCGAGACCGACTTCGTGGCACGCAATCCGAAGTTCGGCGAACTGACGCGCGACGTCGCGATGCACATCGCGGCGATGTCGCCGAAGTATCTCGACCGTGCGAGCGTTCCGGAAGACGTCGTGAGCAAAGTCCGCGAGGACCTGCTTGCGAACGTGCCGCAAGGCAAACCGCCCGAGGTGACGCAGAAGATCGTCGACGGCAAACTCAACAAGTGGTTCGAGGAGAACGTTCTGCTCGAGCAGCCGTTCGTCAAAGACGACTCGCTGACGATTAGCGATCTGATCAACAACGCCGTCGGCGTGCTCGGAGAGAAGATCAAAGTCCGCCGCTTCACGAAGTTCGCTCTCGGAGAATAACTCTGGACAGCACTGCACCGAAATACCGTCGCGTCCTTTTAAAGATCTCCGGAGAGGCATTCTCCGGAACGGAGACCGGCGTCGACGTCCATACGACTGAAAGTATGGCGCGTCAGATCGCCGAGATCCATCGCGACGGTGTTTCGGTAGCGGTCGTTGTCGGCGGCGGCAACATTTGGCGCGGCAAAGTGCACGAAGAAGCGGGCATGGACCGTGCGACCGCCGATTACATGGGCATGCTGGCCACGGTCATCAACGCGCTCGCATTGCAAGACGCGCTGGAACGCATGGACGTGCCCTCTCGCGTGCAGACCGCTATTGCGATGCACCAAATCGCCGAGCCGTACATCCGCCGGCGTGCCATCCGCCATCTGGAAAAGGGCCGCGTCGTCATCTTTGCGGCGGGCACCGGTAACCCGTATTTCACGACCGACACGACGGCAGCGCTGCGCGCGGTCGAGGTCGGTGCCGAAGCAATCCTTAAAGCAACCAAAGTGGACGGCATCTACACGGCCGATCCGAAGAAACATCCGGACGCGACGCGCTTCGAGCAGCTCGCGTACCTGGACGTCCTGCAGAAGCGCCTCGAAGTAATGGACAACACGGCGCTGACCCTCTGCATGGACAACAATCTGCCCATCGTCGTCTTCGACATGGCCACGCCCGGCAACATCCGCCGCGTCGTGTGGGGCGAGTCCATCGGAACGCTCGTCGGCAAGATTAGCTCCCTAAACCCCGTATAAGACGGGCATGGCTGAGAGCATGAAAGACGCGGAGAGCCGCATGCAAAAGTGCGTGGATTCCACGCGCAATGAATTCGGTGCGATCCGGACCGGGCGCGCGACGCCCGCATTGTTGGATCGTCTGCACGTCGAGGCGTACGGGTCGTCCGTGCCGCTCAAACAAGTGGCAAGCGTCAGCGTTCCCGACGCGCGCTCGCTGGTGATTCAGGCGTTCGACCGCGGAACGGTCGGCGATATCCGCAAAGCGATCGAAAAGAGCGATTTGGGCCTGACGCCGAACGTCGACGGCAATCAGATCCGCTTGTCGATTCCGCCGCTGAACGAAGAGCGCCGCAAAGACCTGGTGAAGGTCGTCAAAAAGAAAGGCGAAGACGGCAAGGTCGCCGTCCGCAACGTGCGCCACAAGATCCACGACGAGCTCAAATCGCAGCTCAAGGACCACAAAATTACCGAAGACGAGAGCAAACGTTTTCAGGATCAGCTGCAAAAACTCACCGATCGATACGTCAAAGAGATCGACGGTTTGGTGAGCACAAAAGAAAAAGAGATCATGGAGGTTTGACCTCCGATACCGTGACGCTCGAAGATCTCGTTCTCATGCCCGAAACGCAAGCGCGCAAAGCCTTAGCGGGAAAATCGCTGCGCCTGCGCGTGCTCGCACCGCTGGGGCCGTTCGCCGGCCGCGGCGTGATGCGCGTTTTGCGCTGCCGTCCGTCGACCGGCTCAGGAGTGAACTCCGAAAAGGAATTCATCGAGCTCGTTTGCGGGTATGAGTCGTACGTATCGCTATGACTATCGCTGGCGTCATTCCGGCATTGGCCGGACAACTCGATCCCACGCGGCTTCCGCAGCATATTGCCATCATCATGGACGGCAATCGCAGGTGGGCCAAAGAACGCGGTTTGCCGGCAATCGAAGGGCACCGCCGCGGCATGGTTACCTTGCGGCACATCACCCGTGCGGCGAGCGACCTGGGCATGAAAGCGCTCACGGTCTACGGTTTCTCGACGGAAAACTGGCGGCGCGATTCGACCGAGATCTCGCTGCTGCTCGACCTGTGCGTGTACTTCGCGCAGAACGAACTGTCCGAGCTCTGTAAGAATAACGTACGCGTCGAAGTGATCGGCGCCTATCGCGCGCTTCCGCCCGCCTCGCGCGCGGCGCTCGAGACGCTCAAAGAGAAGACGAAGAACAACACCGGCCTGCTTTTGAACCTCGCCGTGAACTATAGCGCGCGCAGCGAGCTCACGCGCGCGGTCGGGACGATCGCGGCGGAAGTTGCCGCAGGGCGCCTGCATCCCGAGGCGATCGACGAACATCTGATCGGCTCGTATCTGTATACCGGACATCTGCCGGACCCCGACCTCCTGATCCGTCCGGGCGGCGAACACCGGTTGTCGAACTTTCTGCTTTACCAGGTCGCCTACACGGAGCTGGTGATGACCGACGTGTACTGGCCGGACTTCGATAAAGACGAGTTCGTGCGCGCGCTCATCGAGTTCCAAAGCCGTCAGCGGCGGTTCGGCGGGGCATGAGCGCAAGCGCGCCGGCTGCGGCGCCCGCAGCTGCGGCGCCGGTAATCACGGGCCGGCGGGTTGTCGTCGGCGTAGCGCTCGCGGTGCTCGGAATCGGCTGCGTGTTTTACGCGCCGGCGTTCTATCTGCTGATCCTCGTGCTCGCGATTGCGATGTTGTTCGAACTCTCGCGTCTGTGCGATATCAAAGGTCAACCGCTCGAGATTCAGGTCGCGGTTGCCGGTGTCGTCGGCTATGTCGCGCTCGCGATCTTCCATCTCACCGCGAAGTGGGAAGGTGTTCTGCTCGCGAGCATCATCATCGCCGCGTTCTGGATCGGCATGTACGGCGACCGCGAGCGATACTTCTCCCGCACGGCGCATACGCTGCTCGCGGTGCTCTATCTCGGCAAACTGATCACGTATTTTGTCTTTATCCGCGAGTTGCCGGACGTCGGCATTGCGATGACCATCTTCGTTATCGTGCTTATCGCTTTGACCGACGTGTTCGCTATGCTCGTGGGATCCTTGATCGGCCGCCATCCGCTGACAAAGATCTCGCCGAAAAAAACGGTCGAGGGTGCGGTGGGTGCGCTCGTCGTCGTCTCGGCGATCGGAGCGCTCGGCGCGATGCTGCCGTATCTGCAATTGAGCTGGCCGCAAGGTGCCGCACTCGGTGCGATCACCTGCATCGCCGCCCAGGCCGGCGATCTCGTGGAATCCGCGCTCAAACGCGACGCCGGTGTGAAAGACACCGGGACGGTTATCCAAGGCCACGGCGGCGTGCTGGATCGGTTCGACTCATATCTATTCGGCGGCATGGCGTTCTTCGCGATGCTGCATGTCGTAGGTAGGGTGCCGCTTGGCTAAGCCCAAACGCGTTGCGATTCTCGGCAGCACGGGTTCGATCGGAACGCAAGCGCTCGATGTCATCCGCAAGAACCGCGAACGCTTTCGCGTAGCCGCGCTCGCAGCCGGTAAACAGACCGATAAACTGCACGATCAGGTGCGCGAATTCGGCGTGAGCGTTTATGCAAGCGCACAAGATGGCCCGGCGGGCCTGCTGCGCGTAGCAACGGAGTCGGACGCCGACATCGTCCTGGCAGCTACGGACGGTTTCGTTTCGTTCGATGCGGTCTTTGCCGCGGTCGAGCGCGGCATCGACATCGCGGTTGCAAATAAAGAGTTGATCGTCGCTGCCGGTGAGTTGCTCATTGCAGCGGCGCGGCGCAGCGGATCGAAACTGCTGCCGGTCGACTCGGAACATTCGGCGATCTTTCAATGTTTAGCCGGCGAAGATCCGCAGCGCGTGCAATCGATCGTGCTTACCGCATCCGGCGGACCGTTTCGAACGAAGACGGCGCAAGAGATGGCCGATGCCACGCTCGACGCGGCACTCGCGCATCCGACGTGGCGCATGGGCGTGAAGAACACGGTCGACTCTGCGACGATGATGAACAAGGGGCTGGAAGTCATCGAAGCATCGCGGCTGTTCGGTTTGCCGGGAGAGCGCGTACAGATTCTCGTGCATCCGCAATCGATCGCGCATGGGCTGGTCGTCTTTACCGACGGCAGCGTGAAGATTCAGGCCGCCGCGCCGGATATGCGTCTGCCGATTGGGTATGCGCTCGCTTACCCGGACCGGTTGGGGCCCTCGACGGCCGTGGATGTCGCTGGGGGCGACCCGCTGCGCGCTGCCGGTGCGCATCCTGAGGCCGCTTCGCTGCGTTATGATTTCGAGCGGGCCGACGCGGTTCGGTTTCCGTGCATTCGTTTGGCGTACGAAGCGCTCGCCGCCGGGGGAACCATGCCGGCGGTGCTCTCAGCCGCAAATGAGATCGCTGTGGCAGCATATGTGGACGGGGCGATCCGTTTCGGATCCATTGCCGCCGTTATCGAACGGGTGATGGCCGATGCCCCGGCCGAAGAGTTGTCGCTGGACGGGGTTCGGCGCGCCGACGCATGGGCGCGCACGCGCGCCAAAGCCGCGGTCGAGGACGCGCGGGGACGCATCGAGGTATAAGTGCTTTTACTGGCAACCATATCGATAGCAAGCATCCTGAAAGTGGTGCTGTTTGTGGCCGTGCTTTCGGTCCTTATCGTGCTGCACGAATACGGCCACTTTATCTTCGCGCGCCTCAATCGCGTGCGCGTGATGGAGTTTGCCGTCGGCATGGGTCCGCTTATCGCCGGATGGACGAGTAAGCGCAGCGGTACGCAGTACTCGCTTCGCGCGTTTCCCATCGGCGGCTACTGCGCGATGCACGGCGAGGACAATAAAGTTTCCGAAGCCGACCAGCAGCGCGACTTTCGCGAAACCGTGACGGTTAACGGCCGCGAGTACGATACGGACAACTTCCAAGCGAAAAGCGCGGGCCGCCGTCTGGCGATCATCGTCGCGGGTCCGATTGCGAACTTCTTGGTCGCGCTTGCGATCTTATTTGCCGGCGCGGTACTGTTCGGCGTTCCGGGAGATTCCTCGCAACAGCGCGTCGGACAGATGATCGATGGGTTGCCCGCAGCGAAGGCCGGGATGCACCCTGGCGATCTCATCGTCGCGATCAACGGCAGCCCGCTCACCAGCGGCGACAAACTCATCGATTTGATTCACGGGTCGCTCGGCAAGCCGCTGAATATTACGTATGCGCGCGGCGATGCGCAGAAGACCGTGCGGATCACGCCGGTGCAGTGTCCGAACACGACCAAGCCGCAAGGCTGCATCGGCTTTGCGCCGGTGCCGGTGTACCGCCGCGGAACCTTCGCCGAGGATCTTACGGCGACGGGCTATGGATTTACGGGCATCGCGGAGCAGACGTTTGGAAGCCTCGCGCTGTTAGCCAGCCACTTCCGCCAATATGCCGGGCAGTTGAACGGCGTCGTCGGCATGGGCCAGGCAGCGGTAACGATTCAAGACTTCGGCTGGGGGCCGTACTTCCAATTCGCCGCGCTGATCTCGTTCGCGCTGGGCGTTTTCAACTTATTGCCCCTGCCGGCGCTGGACGGCGGCCGCGCCGCATTCATCATCGGCGAGGTCATACGCGGAAAACCCGTCGATCCGGAGAAAGAAGCCTGGGTCCACATCACGGGGTTTGCCGTGCTTATCGCGCTGATGGTGGTCATCAACCTCAACAACATCATCAAAATTGTCGAGGGCAAGGGGCCGTTTTAAGTGATTAAGATCCGCCGTCAGAGCAAACCGGTGTTCCTCCAGAACAAGACCGGCAAGGACGATGCAAAGTCCGTCTGGATCGGCGGTGACCATCCGGTCGTCGTTCAAACGATGACGACCACGGACACGGCCGACGCGGAGGCGACCCTCGAACAGATTTACGGGCTAGCGATGGAAGGCGCCGAAGTCGTCCGCGTAACGGTGAAAGACCCGCCGGATGCCGCGGCGATGCCCGCCATCGTCTACCGCTCGCCGGTGCCCATCGTCGCCGACATCCACTTCGACCATAAAATGGCGCTTGCGGCTATCGATGCCGGCGTGGCAAAACTGCGCCTGAACCCCGGCAACATCCGGGACCCGAAGAAGACCGCCGAAGTCGTGGAAGCCGCCAAGAAAAAGGGCATTCCGATCCGCATCGGCGTGAACATGGGCTCGCTGGCGCCGGACCTGGAGAAGACGCTCGGGCTTACGCCCGAGGCGATGGTCGAGTCGGCTATGCGCCACGTCGAGATCCTCGAAGGCTTGGACCACCGCGACATCGTCATCTCGCTCAAAGCGCACGACGTCACGACGACGGTCCACGCGTACCGCCTGATGGACAAGCGCCTGCGCGAGCGCGACACGCCCTATCCGCTGCATCTGGGCATCACCGAAGCCGGTTTGCTGCGCGACGGGACGATCAAATCGTCTATCGGCCTGGGCATTCTGCTGTTCGAAGGTATCGGCGACACGATCCGCGTCTCGCTGGCGGCGGATCCCATCGAAGAAGTCCCGGTCTGCTGGTCGATCCTGAAGTCGCTCGGGCTGCGGGAAAAAGGCTTCGAGATCACGGCCTGCCCCTCGTGCGGGCGTGCCGAGATCAGCGTGCTGGAACTGGGCCGCAGCGTCGAGGCCATCGCCAAAGAGTACACGGCTCCCGTCAAGGTGGCCGTCATGGGCTGCGTCGTGAACGGGCCGGGGGAATCGAAGATGGCCGACGTCGGCGTGGCCGGCGGTAAGGGCAAGGGCGCTATCTATCGCGCAGGCGAACTTGTGGGTACGTTCCCTGAAGACCAGCTGCTGGGAGCCCTGCGGCTGGAAATCGAAAAAGTAATTGCCGAAAAGTATCCTGAGTACACCCATGAGATATCAGCCGCCGTCTAAACGAATGCTGATCGCGACCGCCGCAACGGCGCTTGTCGCGTCGCTTTCGTTTGCGCTCGCGAAACCGGTCGAGATGCGCGTGGACGGGCAGCCGCTGATCAGCGACGTGCCGCCGGTAACGTCGGTCAAAGGCGGCGTGTACGTGCCGCTGCGTCCGGTGGTCGATGCGCTGGGCGCCGAAACGAAGTACGAACGCAAGTCGGGCGACGTCGTCGTCACCCGCGGCGATCAAGTACTGCATCTGAAGATCGGCTCGACCCACGCGAAACTCAACGGGATGCCGATGACGCTGAAGCAGGCGCCGTTCCGCGTTCGCGGCCGCGTGATGCTCGGATTGCACGCCGTGCAGCGCGCCTTCGGCGTACGCGTGAAATTCGATAAGATGACTGCGCGCGTCGATGTCGAGACGCCGGGTCTGTCCGCAACCGCTTCACAATTCCAAACACAGTAGTCAGTCTGCTCCCGAGCGCCACGGAGATCTTGTTCGCGATCGGCGCGGGCGAGCGGGTTGTCGGCATTACCCACGAGTGCGATTTTCCGCCCGACGCGCAGCATCTGCCGCGCCTGACGTCGTCGGCGCTGCCGCATTCCGGTTCGCCGGGCGAGATCGACCGGCACGTGCGCCGCAGTCTGCACGCCGGATCGAGCCTCTATCATTTGGACGCGGAGCAGTTGGAAGAGCTGCAGCCCGATCTGATTATCACGCAAGAACTCTGCAAGGTGTGTGCCGTTTCGTACGAGATCGTCGACCGGGCGGCGCGGCGATTGCAGAGCGATCCGCGCGTGATTTCGCTCGAGCCTTCGTCGCTGGAAGATGTCTATGCGAACGTGACGACGGTCGGCGAACTAACCGGATGCGAGCGCGGAGCCGCGGATCTTATCGAGCATTTGCGCGAGCGCGAATCGGCGGTGCGCAACGTTTCTGCCGGGCGCCCGCGTCCGCGCGTGCTGCTGCTGGAGTGGACCGATCCGCCGATGAGCGCCGGCCATTGGACGCCGGGCCTCATCGAAGCAGCCGGCGGAACGCCGGTACTCGGCAATCCGGGCGGAAACTCGCGCGTCCTGACGTTCGACGAGATCGCCGCGGAAGATCCGGACGTTATCGTCGTGGCGCCCTGCGGATTCGACTTGCAGAAGACGGCCGAGTGCGTAGCCGAACTCGGACGCGACGAACGGTGGAACGCGCTGCGCGCGGTTCGCGAGCAGCGCGTACATCTGGTCGACGGAAACGCTTACGTCAACCGGCCCGGACCGCGCCTGGTGGACACGATCGAGATTCTGGCTAAGTCGTTCGGCCGCTGACTACGTCCGGTTTTTGATCCGCCCTCTGCCCTTGTGATCGAGCTGCGTCGCTACGCTCTCGACGACCACGGCCGCTGTCTGAAGCGCGGTGCCGACCGCCATCATATTGGTCGCGGCTTTATGCGCCTTGGCCGGGACCGATTTCGCCGATCTCTTGGCTTTGGTCACGGTCTTGGAGACCGTCCGTTTTGCCGCGGTTGCCTTTTTGGCTACGGTCTTCTTTGCGGAGCTTTTCTTCGCCGTGCTTTTCTTGGCCGTGCTCTTTTTGGCGCCGGTTTTACGCGCGGACGATTTTTTTGCGGCACTCTTGCGCGCGGTGCTTTTTTTGGCGCCGGCTTTGCGCGCCGTCGATTTTTTTGCGGTGCTTTTTTTAGCTGCCATGCGGTCAGCATTCCCAACGGGAGGCGGACGCTAACTTTTACAGCGGCCGGTCAGATGATAAGGCGCCGCAACCGATGATGCGGCGCGTTTTCGTGTCGAGAACCGCGGCCGAAAAATTCGTTTTGACCAGTTGATGGATTGGCACCATCACTCTATCGCGCCCGTCGATACCTTCGGCGCGGTCGGCCAGCGGTTCAAGCGGAAGTCGCTTCACAATTGTCCAGCCGCTTAATCCGCCGCAAGGCGTGCCGCTCACAATCAGGCCCACGTAGCGCCGAGGCTCATGGAGGCTTTGCACTTGAATCTCCACGTTAGAGCCGCTGCACGCGTGTCGCCCGATCGTGCAAATCGTAGCCATTGCGTAAGCGTCCTTCAAACCCGCGATCGGATAGAACTCCGGACTGCCCCACGTGCCTTCGCACGCCGAAAGCAGCGCCAACGCGAGCGCGCTAAACGCTCTCAGCAAGCGCCTCCGGCTCTTGCACCGGTTCGATCTCCGACGGAATGCTCTTGTGGAATCCGTAGCTGAAGAAGATGATCAGCCCCGCGATCAGCGCGATCACGAACCACGTCCACGTCGTGCGCGAAAGGCCGAAGATTGCGAGGAACATCGAGAGCACGATGCCGGCGATTGGGAACGCGGGAACGAACGGCACTTTGAACGCACGCGGCAGTTCGGGGCGGTGCTTACGCAGATAGATGACGCCGCCGCAGACGACGGTAAAGGCGATGAGCGTTCCGATGTTGACCAAGTTCAGCAGTTGGTTCAGCGGAACTATCAGCGCGAGGAATGCCACGCCGATGCCGGTGAGCATCGTCGTGATAACGGGCGTTTTAAAACGCGGATGCACTTTGGCAACGGCCGGCGGCAGCATCTTGTCGCGCGCCATGACGTAAAAAATGCGCGTCTGTCCCAGCAGCGAGCTGAGCGCGACGCTGGTGGTACCGGCGAGCACGCCGATCGTGATGATCCACGAAATCCACGGCTGATGCAGCGGCGCGAGCGCGTAGACCAACGGGTCTTTGATCGGTACTTTGTTCCACGGCACCGCACCGATGAGAATGATGGCGGTCGCGCAATAAATCAGCGTACCGATCGCGAGCGCGCCCATGACGCCGAGCGGAACGTCGCGCTTGGGATCGCGGCATTCCTCTGCCGTTGTGGTTGCCGTATCGAACCCGATATAACTGAAGAAGACGTACGCGCCGATAGCGACGATGCCGTACGGCTGCGCCGACGACGAGTAGTCCGCCATGCCGCCGAACGGCTGCAGCGCGCCCCATCCGTACGGCGCGAACTGCGCGAAGTGCGAACCGTGAAACAGCGCGATGCCCGCAACTATGAACACGAGCAGCGCCGAGATCTTCAGAACGACGAAGATATTATTCGTGGTCGCGGACTCGCGAATGCCCAGCGAAAGAATTCCGCTGAGCAGCAGCACGAAGATCGCGGCGACGATATCGCATTGTGAATGCGCGAGGTCCCAACTGCCGGGCATCCACCACGGTCCGTGAATAATCAGATTCGAGGTTTGCGCCCATGCCGGAAGTGCCAGGCCGACACTTTTGAGCACGTCCTGAATCGCCGCCGAAAACTGCTGCGCCACCGGCGCGGCGCTGATGCCGTACTCGAACAGCAGCGCGAACCCGATGATCCACGCGAACATTTTGCCGAGCGTCGCATACGTATACGTGTACGCGCTGCCGGCGATGGGGACCATCGAGCCGAGTTCCGCATAGCACAGCGCCGCGAAGAACGACGTGAGGCCGGCAAGCAAGTAGGACACGATGACTGCCGGGCCCGCGCCCTTGACGCCGGTTCCGATGGTCGTGAAGATACCGCCGCCGATCATGGTTCCGAGGCCGATGGCGACCAGGTCCCGTGCAGTCAGCGCCCGGCGAAGAATCTTTTGGTTGGCCAGGGCGCGGAGTTTGTCTACGTTGGTCGTCTCGAACAAGCGTGCGGCAAATGACATCGCGGGCCGCGTTCGCGCAAGGCCAAGGACGGCCCTACAAGAAGTCCCTGCGCATGAAGTCCTACGAGCGGCTGAGCTCTCGCGAGGTGTACAGCAATCCCTATATCCGCGTAGAAGCGCACGAGGTCCGGCATCCGAACGGCAAGCCGGGCGAATATGCGCTGCTTATCTCACCGCCGGCATCGGCCGTTATCGTCGCCGACGGCGGCGATCTGTTATTTGCCCGGCAACCGCGGTTCGGCGCTCAAGCCGAGGTGATCGAGATCGTCAAGGGCGGAGCGTGCGAAGGCGAAGAGCCGCTTGCGTGCGCGCAGCGCGAAGCGCGCGAAGAACTCGGCATCGAGGCCGCACATTGGGAGCCGCTGGGCCAGCTGTATGAGATTCCGTCGCTCGTCGATTCGCCCGTGCAGCTTTTTCTCGCGCACGGCGTCGAACACGTCGACCCGGAAGAAGACGCGCTCGAATCCGTAGAGTTACTTCGTGTTCCGGAAGACGTGGCGATTCAAGGCGCGCTGAACGGTCAAATCAACGACGCGGTAACGGTCGCCGCGCTGCTGCGATACGGCTTACGCTCCGGGCGGCTGCGTCTTAGCGTTCCATAGATGCTCGGGCGCATCCAAGACCCGGTTGACCCAGCGCGCCCAAACGAAGAGCGCATCCGACAACCGGTTGACGTAATGCACAGTCTTCGCAGAAACTTCCGGCTCCCGCTCCCTTAACGTCACGATCAGCCGCTCCGCCCGGCGGCACACGGTTCGCGCAACGTGTAAAAACGATCCCGGCATCGATCCGCCCGGATGAATAAAGTTCGCGAGCGGCTCGAGGTCTTTTTGCGCCTCATCGATCGCACGTTCGAGCGCCTTGGCCTCATCATCCCCGACGAGCAGCATGCCTTCCCAGCGATCCTCAACGAGCGTCGCAAGTTCAGCGCCTAGATTAAACAAAACATCCTGCGTCCACGCAAGCCATTCATCGAACTGCTTCAGTTCCGGCTTCCGATCGAAGAACGGCACCATCGCACTGCGCGCAACACCGATGACACTCGAAAGCTCATCCAGCGTCCCA
>DASSRQ010000341.1:0-13289 GCA_035701665.1 Vulcanimicrobiaceae bacterium | reverse complement strand
GAGCTGCTGGACGGTACGAGCGGTTTGCCGCCCTATCTTGCGGGCCCCGAAATGGAACCGGCAATGCGCAAACCGGCCACGTTCGAGCAACTGATGCGCCGCATCGCCTCCGGGCCGCTGAGCTTTGCGCCGGGAACCGGTACCGCACCGTCCATCAGCGAGGCGCTCGTCCTCGGACACGTCGTCGAGATCGTTTCGCACCGCCCGTGGAACAGCTATCTTTCCGAACATCTTTTTGCGCCCGCCGGAATGACCGAAAGCGCAACGATGGCGCAGGAGCGCTCGATAAAAGAGATGGCGCGCGGCTACCGCTATGCGAGCGGGCGGCTTTCACCCGCTCCGCCCGTCGACGATACGTGGGCTGCCGGAAGCGGCGACGTCGTCACGACTGCGCGAGATCTGCTGGAATGGCATGCGGCGCTGGCCGGCGGCCGTATCGTTTCTCCGGCTGACGCGCGGTTTCTCGAGCAATCGACCTTGGTTCAAGGCGATACGTTGGGCTTCGACGCCACCGACGAATTTTTTCCGGATCAACACTTACGGATCGTCGTGCTGACGAATACGACGGACGATCAAGCCGGTTCCAGCGCGAGCGAACAGATCGCGCAAGCGCTTGCGGCGAACGCCTTAGAGAGCTCCTCACCATCGCTGGAAGCGTTTTATGCTGCTGCCGTCGCGCAGATGGATCGCATCGTGCAGCCGAAGCTCGTAACGTACGACCTTCATGGTGCAAGCGACAACATCCACATCGGGCTCACCACCAGCGGTCATAAAGTGTGGTTGAGTTTTAACCACGGATCCGCGCCGGCGGATTGGCACGTCCGGCACCGTACGCAAGACTTTCAAAGCGAGGTGCGCGTCGGCGATACGTCGGAGCGTTACGTTTCGGAACGCCCGCTTTTCGATCCGACGTGGTTCGGCTCGTTTCGTGCGCTGCGCGAGGGGATGCTGGGGTACCAAAACGACGATCCGGCGCGCAGCGCGCTAGCGATTTCCGACCCGAAGCATGGAACAAATGCGGGTCTTCCGACGATCGCTTCCGTCACGACTATCGGCCCGGCGATCTATGCGGTACAGGATAAAGGCGCTGCCGAGTGTCCGAACGGCGATCCCGGGCGCGCACTGCATCTGATTCCGCGACGGCGCGATCCGCGGCGGCAATTGAGCGATGCGATCGTCGACCTGCAGTCGATGCGGTTTTGTTCGATCCGTTACGGATTCAGCGGCGAACTATGGTTCACCGGGTTTATCGAGCAGCATTACGCGAACGTACGCGGATACTGGATCGAAACCGGCGGATTTCTCGACGGCACGCTGCGCATTCTCGGAATCAAGACGCACCACTTTGTGTGGCAATACCGTCTGGACGATCTCGCGTTTCCACAGGAGATTCCGTCCTCCGCGTTCGTTCCCGATCCTAACCAATAGCGGTCACAAGAGCGGAGTTCTATCCGCTAAGGCGGACATGAGAAGTGCAGCGCTTTTTGCGATCCTTGCGTTTGCTGCCGCCGTGCCCGCGCACGCGGAAACGCTTTACCGGATCGAGGCGATTGCGCCGAATTCCGCCGACGGTGAAGCGCTGGCGATCAATGCCGCAGGCGACGTTGCGGGACATGGCGCCGGGGCAGCGTTCATTTGGCGGCGCGGCGTGCTCCAAACATTCGCCGGGATTCAGTACTTTTATCTCGATGGTCCGTATTCGAGCGTCGCGAGCACGCTGAACGATCGCGGGATGGCAGCCGGAAGCGACGGCAATTACATGCCGTGCGCGATGAGCGGTTTGGAACTCGCGACGGCCGTCACATTTCACGGGTCGAAGACGGAGTTCTTAGACAAGTCGAAATCGGGACAGTGCTCGTATGAAGTCAACGGCATCAACAATGCCGGCACCATGGTCGGCGTCGACGGGTATCGCGGTTTCGTCCGTAATGCGGATGGCAGCTCGTTCGAGATAAAGCCGCTCTCACACCGCCCCGAGTTCAACGGAACACGCGCGACGGCGATCGACAACGAAGGGAACGTCGTCGGCGGCACGACCATCGATGTAGCGCACGTCGGAACCGTGCAGGCCGGCGAACAATCCACCGGTTTCAACGGTCCGATGCGGCCGATGTATGGGCCGGATATGAACTCCTATGTTATTCACGCGTTTCGCGCATCGTTTGCCGGAGGGATTCAATCGATGCAAGACCTCGGAACGATTCCCGGGTTTCCCGACACGTATGCAACGGCAATCGCGGAAGATGGAACGGTCGTCGGATACTCCGGCATGCAGTCCGGACCCAAATGGACGCGCGTTTACGGACACAGTCATGCGTGGATGCACTACGCGGGCCGTATGACGGATATCGGCCGCGGATCGGAAGATAGTTACGCGTACGGTGTAAACGACCGCGGCATTATCGTGGGCTGTTCGGGCGGCCGCGCCGTGCGCTGGGTCGAGAAAAAAATGCAGGACTTAAACGCACTCGTTGCGCCGGAAAGCGGATGGCAGTTGCTGTGCGCTCACGCAATCAACCGTCGCGGCGAGATTGCGGCGACAGGCATTAAGGACGGAGTGCAAGAGGCGGTGCTGCTGGTGCCGGTTGAGGGCTCAAATCGTCCGCGAGCCGCTCGCGCGTGAAGCGATATATTTCTCTAATAGCTTTCCTCGTGCTGACGATATCGCCGGCCTTTGCCGGCACGACGGGAAGCATTGCAGGCACGGTGACCGACGAGCGCGGCAAGCCGCTTGCGGACGTGATGGTCTCAATTGAATCGCCGGCGTTCATCGCCGAGCGAAAGACCGACGCGCGCGGTTTCTATGTCTTTCCGGATATCGCTCCGGGGCCGGTTAAGGTCGCGTTCTATAAAATGAAATATGAGGTGTACGCGGCCACCGGACAAGTCGCCGCCGACACTCAAACGATTTTGGATGTTTGTTTAAAAGCAGCGCCAACTATCATAATAACGCTGACAGATCATTCAAGTGCGTGGTTTTCGCTTGGCTTTGCTCGCGTAGACGACCGCTATAGCGTTCGCCCTTCCTCGCCGGTATCCGGAGGACCGGATGATGTGGCGAGGGCGCTGCGAGGCGTTCCCGGCATTACGGTTCCTTTGTCGGCTCCGCCGCGAGTCGTGTATTGAAGCGCTGAGCGGTACGAGCAACCCGGCTGCTGCCCGCTAGGCGAAGGGACGGCTCTGCCGTACCTTTTCGCAATGGCGATTCAACGTAAAGCAGAAGCGGTTTGGACCGGCGGCGTCCCGGCCGGAAACGGTAAGATCGACTTTTCGAGCGGCGCGCTGCCGCAGGTCCCGTACAGTTTCGGTACGCGATTCGGCGACGAGAAAGGTACGAATCCCGAAGAACTGATCGCCGCCGCGCACGCCGCGTGTTATAGCATGGCACTAAGCGCGTATCTGGGCAGTAAAGGCATCACGGCGAACAGCGTCGAGACGCGAGCCACTTGTTCCATTGAAAAGGTCGGCGCCGGTTTCAAGATCACGCGCATGCTGCTGCAAGTGACGGCGTCCGTTCCCGAGATGAAGCAAAGCGAGTTCGAGCAGTTCGCGGCAGAAGCCGAGAAGAGTTGCCCGGTTTCCAACGCGCTGCGCAACAATCTCGAGATCAAACTCGAGCCGATACTCTCGGCGTAGCCGCTACTTCGGAATACGCAGCACATCGCGCAAAATGCGCCCCGCCGGCCGCAGTGCCGGCGGACTAAGCGCGATGAGCCGGCGGAAGAAGAGCTGCACGCCGGTCGCGCGCTGCTGTTCCGGGCGCAGCTGGAAGAGCGTGTTGTGGCCCTCTTCGGTTTGCTGCTCGCTGCGCGAGGGTGAGTAATAATACGACGCGACCGACTTGCGAGTAACGCCTGCGGGCAGGCGGAGTTCTTTGTAGCCGTGATACGCGCGATCGTGCGTCTCCATGATCACGCAGCGGTTGAGTTTCGGTTCGATATACTGGCGGCACTCTTTCATGTCGCGCGACCACAGTTCCAAATATCCCTGCCACTGCGGTTCCCAGCGCGGGTTCAGGTACACGAGCACGTTGAGCCGCCGGTACAGTCCGGTCTGCGGATGGATGTTGAAGTCGGCGTGCACGTCCAAATAGCTGCCGTCCGGACCCTGATGCAGGCCGCCGCCGTGCAAATCCGGGTCGGCAGCGAGCTGCGGGATGTGCGTCACCGCGGAAAGCCAGTCGACGAACTGCGCGGAATGCAGCGCATCGACGATAGCCGTGAAAACCGGGTCGAGCCGTTCCAGCGCTTGTTCCGCATTCTTGACCTCGGCCAGGCCGGCAAACGCGATCTGCATCTCTTCCGGTTTTGGGAACGCCTGCGCCGCGCGATCGGCGACGCCTTTCGCCAGGAAATCGTCGATAACAACGTGCCGGATCGGATCGCCGGTTTGAAACGCGCTTTCAATCGAAGCGCGATCGCGCTGCAGACGTTCGAAATCGATGGCTGCGCCGGTTTCCATGGGGTCCTTTCCGGGTCGTGTATGATGGAACGATGCCGATCTTAAACGCCGAGTGGCACGATCCCGCGCCCATCAGCGCCCGTTGGATGGAGATGGATGGCCGCAGTTTTCTGGAGGCGATGGGCCGGCGCGAGGTGACGCTGCCGCCGATCCTCGAGATCTTGGGGATCGAGGAAGGCACACTCGGCGACGGCTGGATCGAGTTTGCGATGAAGCCGCAGCCGTTTATGTTGAACCTGGCGGGCACGCTGCACGGCGGCGTCCTGGCGACGCTCGTCGATTCGGCGCTGACCTGCGCGCTCGTTACCAAACTGCCGAAGGGGTTCGCCTGCACGACGATCGATCTGCAGATGCGGTTCTTTCGTCCGGCACGCATCTCGTCGGAACGTTTGGTCGCGCGCGCCGAGGTGCTGCATCACGGTACGACGTTGGGCAGCACCACGGGCGAGATCAAAGACGCACGCGGGAAAACGATCGTTCACGCGACGTCGTCGCTTGCCATCGCACCGGCCGCCGCACTACTGAAGGAGCGCACATGAACCGTCGTCTTGCCGCCGCTTTTCTTTGCCTGCTCGTAGCCGCCGCAGGCTGCAGCAAGTCCGGGCAAACCGGCACCCGTTCGCGCGCACCGGGTGTGCTTCGCGCCTCACTCTACGCTGAGCCGACCTCACTCAACCCGCTGCTGCCGACTAATACGGCCGAGAACTTCGTCGACAGCCTTGCGTTCGACGGCCTCGTCACGATCGATACGC
Source organism: Vulcanimicrobiaceae bacterium (assembly GCA_035701665.1). GTDB lineage: Bacteria > Vulcanimicrobiota > Vulcanimicrobiia > Vulcanimicrobiales > Vulcanimicrobiaceae > DASSRQ01. Next base: position 8,076 of record DASSRQ010000341.1, on the reverse strand, counting down.
ACGGCAATGACGTTCCAGATCTGGCGGCGGTGGTACCGACGCCTGCGAACGGCGGCGTCAGCAAGGACGGGCTGACCGTAACCTACCATCTGCGCCGCAACGTGAAGTGGCAGGACGGTGCACCGTTCGACAGCGGCGACGTCAAGTTCTCATGGCAAGCCGTAATGAATCCAGCGAACAACGTCGTCGAGCGCCGCGGATACGATCAAGTGCGATCGGTCGACACGCCCGATGCCTACACGGTGGTCTTTCACTTGAAACAGCCGTTCGCGCCGTTCGTCGATACGGTCTTCGGCGAATCGGACGATCCGTTCCGCGTCGTGCCGAAACATCTGCTCGCGCAGTATCCGAATATCAACCAAGTTCCGTACAATCAGCAGCCTATCGGGACCGGTCCGTTCAAAGTGGCGCGGTGGATTCACGGCGACCGCATCGAGTTTGTGGCAAATCCGGACTATTTCCGCGGCGCGCCGAAGCTCTCGCAGATCAACGTGTATGTCGTGCCCGACGGCAATACGCAGGAAGCGCAGCTGCGTTCCCACGACTCGGATCTGGTTATCGATATCCCAACGCCGAATCTTCAGAATCTTCGCAGAAGTCCGGCAAACGGGGTGACGACGATGCTTGCGCCCGGCCCGTCGTATAACTCGCTCGTGATGAACCTCTCGCATCCGCCGCTCGACGATTTGCGCGTGCGTCAAGCGATTGCATACGCAATCAACAACAACCGCATTATCTCGTCTCTCACGTATGGCACCGCGATTCCGGCGAGCGCCGATCTCTCCGACTTTTATTGGGCCTACACCAAAGATGTGCCGCACTACGGTTACGACCCGAAGCGGGCGGAAGCGTTACTCGATTCCGCCGGGTGGGTGCGCGGCGCAAACGGCATACGTTCGAAGAACGGAAAAGAACTGTCGCTGCAGCTCGTCTACGGCCAAGGCAACGGCACGGCGCGCTCGATGGGTGTGCTCGTGCAGTCGGACCTCAAGGCGGTCGGTATCGATGTACCTATCAAAACGTACACGTACGAAATGCTCTACGCGACGAACGCGATGGGCGGAATTCTCAACAGCGGTAAGTACGATTTGGGGCAATACTCCTGGATCTCCGGCGCCGATCCGGACGACTCATCCCAATGGATGTGCAGCCTGAATCCGCCTGCGGGCAACAACATCTCGCACTACTGCAACGCGCAGGTGGATGCACTCGAAAAAGATGCGCTCGCACATTTCGACCGCGCACGACGTAAAGCCGACTACGTTCAGATTCAAAAACATCTGGCGTCGGACGTCCCGGCGATCTTCCAATACTACCAGCGCCGGCGCTACGCGCTCAGCACCGATCTGCAGAACTTCACGCCCAACGGTGTGAGCGAAGGGTGGAACGCGGCTACGTGGACCTTATGAGCCGGCTTCCCGAGCCAAGGCCCTAGCGCTGGAGTCACGCAGGCGGCCGCAAAAATAAGGTTCGAACGCGTCCGGCTTCGGCATTGAAGTAAGCGCCGATTCGCACTCCGGCTTCGAGTTGAAACGATGCGGCGAAACGAGGAACGTTCCGCCGTTTCTACTGCCGATGCGCAGCCGCTGCGCATACCAGCCGTACGATTGATGAATGACCGTCGCGTAGGTCAGCACGGCGACCGCCGCAAGCGCGGCGGCCGCGAACGCAGCGAAGCCGATGCGGCGTGCTACCAAATGCCCAGCATCACCTTGACGTCGTCCGTCGCCATCTCTTTGGGATTCCACGGCGGCGAGAACGTGATGTCGACTTTGACGCTCTTGACGCCGTCGATCGACTTGACGTTGTCTTCGACCGACTGCTTGAACAGCGGACCGACCGGACACATCGGCGAGGTGAGGGTCATCACAACGGTGACGTGTTCTCCGTTCTCACCTTCAGCGACGATATCGTAGACCAGCCCCAAATCGAGGATTGGGATGTTCAGTTCGGGGTCGTTTACGTCTTTGAGTGATTCGCGTACTTGATCGACAGTCGGCATTTCGTCCAGGTCCTTCACAAGGCGCTCGCACGTTGCCTGCGAACCCCCCGCGCATGAAGCGCTTGCTCACGTTTGCAACACTGCTCGCGGCTCTTCCGTTGCTGCCGCTCCCGGCCCAGGCCGGCCAGTCGGTCGCTGTCGGCGGCTACACGCAGAGCGCTCCCTCGAAAACCGGTGCGGCCATCATGTTCAGCACGGGAGCGTCCATCCCGGCGGTGCCGCTCGAGGTGCAAGGGACCCTGATGCAAGCGCTGACGCAGGGCGGCGGCTATGCGGCCACGGCGGAGGTCCGAGGGTTTACCGGGGGCGGCTACGGGGGCGCGTATGTGGGCGCGGGCGCCGGCGTGGGTAACCTTTCGGCCGACCGGACGGCGGGGACCGTGCTTACTGTCTTTGCAGGCAAGTCCATAGCGCCACTAACTTCTGTCGAACTTCGTTTATATAAGCAGACGCATGACTCAGGCGCGACCGCCGGCTTCGTCGGGTTGCGCTTCAGTTTCTGACCAGTAGGAACCAAAGCACTAAACTCAGGGTTATACGTTCTCACCGGCCCGCAACTACAAACGGGTATACGCAGTACAACCAGCTGCGGACCGGCTCGAAGGAGTTTTAAGAAGACACCATGTCAATGTGGGAACCGTTCACCGAGCGCGCAAGGCGCAGCATCGTGCTGGCTCAAGAAGAAGCCCAGCGCTTGGGGAACAACTACATCGGTACCGAGCACATTTTGCTCGGCATCATCTCGGAAGGCGAGAGCCTTGCCGCTAAAGTGTTGGAGACGCTCGGCGTCAACCTGGCCAAGGTGCGCCAGGAAGTCGAAGCGATCGTCGGACGCGGCGGGCAGACGGTTCAGCAAGAGATGGTGTTCACGCCGCGCGCGAAACGCGTCATCGAACTGGCGTTTGAAGAGGCGCGTCAGCTGAATCACAATTACATCGGCACGGAGCATCTGCTGCTCGGTCTCATCCGCGAGGGTGAGGGCGTCGCGGCGCGCGTGCTGACCAATCTCGGCGTCGACCCGGCGAAGGTTCGCGTTCAGACGACCTCGCTGCTGGGCGCCGAAGGCCAGCCGCCCGCACCCAAAGGCAAGAGCAAGACACCGACGCTGGATGCCTACGGCCGCGATCTCACGCAGTTGGCGCGCGAAACGAAACTCGACCCGGTCATCGGACGCGCGGCCGAGATCGAGCGCGTCATTCAGATTCTCTCGCGCCGCACGAAGAACAACCCCGCGCTGATCGGCGAGCCCGGCGTCGGCAAGACCGCCATCGCCGAAGGCTTGGCCCAGCGCGTCATCAAGGGCGATATTCCGGAGCCGCTGCGCGACAAGCGCGTCATTACGCTCGACCTCGCGGGTCTGGTTGCCGGTACGAAGTACCGCGGCGAGTTCGAAGAGCGCATGAAGCGCGTGATGGACGAGATCCGCGGCGCCGCCGGCGAGATCATCCTGTTCATCGACGAGCTGCACACGCTGGTCGGTGCCGGCGCGGCCGAAGGCGCGATCGATGCAAGCAATATCATCAAGCCCGCGCTTGCGCGCGGCGAGCTGCAGTGCATCGGCGCGACGACGCTCAACGAGTTCCGCAAGCACATCGAGAAAGACTCGGCGCTCGAGCGGCGCTTCCAGCCGGTTATGGTCGGCGAACCCTCGCTCGAAGAGACGGTCGAGATCCTCAAAGGCCTGCGCGACCGTTACGAGGCGCACCACAAAGTGCAGATCACGGATGAAGCGCTCGCAGCGGCTGCAAAGCTGGGCGATCGGTACATCACGGATCGCTTCTTGCCGGACAAAGCCGTCGACCTGATCGACGAAGCGGCATCGCGCGTGCGTCTGCAAGCGACGCTGCCGCCGCAAGAGATCCGCGATATCGACAGCGAGTTGCGTAAGGTGATCGCCGAAAAAGAAGCGGTCGTCAAAGCGCAAGAGTTCGACAAAGCGGCCGCGCTGCGCGACAAAGAAGAGAAAGTCCGTCTTGAAAAAACGCGTCTCGAGCAAGAATGGCAAGAGAAGCGCGCGCAGAGCGATAAGGTCGTCAAAGTCACCGAAGAAGATGTTGCATACATCGTCTCCTCGTGGACGAAGATACCCGTCGCCAAACTCGCGCAGGCCGAGACGCAGAAACTGCTCAACATGGCCGACTCGCTGCATAAGCGCGTCGTCGGCCAGGACGAAGCGGTGAACGTCATCGTCCGTGCCATTCGCCGTTCGCGTGCAGGCCTGAAGAATCCGAACCGGCCCATCGGCTCGTTCATGTTCCTCGGACCGACCGGCGTCGGTAAGACCGAAGTCGCGCGCAGCGTCGCCGAGTTTCTGTTCGACGATTCCGATTCGATGATCCGCATCGACATGTCGGAGTACATGGAGAAGTACGCGGTCTCTCGTCTGGTCGGCGCACCTCCGGGATACGTCGGCTACGAAGAAGGCGGCCAGCTCACCGAAGCGGTTCGCCGCCGTCCGTACTCGGTCGTGCTGCTCGACGAGATCGAAAAGGCGCATCCGGACGTCTTCAACTTGCTGCTGCAAGTGCTCGACGACGGACGTCTGACCGATTCGCAGGGTCGTCAGGTGGATTTCAAAAACGCCGTGATCATCATGACGTCGAACGTCGGCGCGACCGGTCTGCAGACCACCACCGACATCGGCTTCCGCACGAGCAAGACGACGGACGAAGACGAAGCGCGTCAGTACGAGCGCATGAAGAACAAAGTGCTGGAAGAGGTCAAGCACACCTTCCGTCCGGAGTTCGTCAACCGCTTGGACGAAGTGGTGGTGTTCCACCAACTCACGCGTCCGCAGATCGAGCAGATCGTCAGCCTCGAACTCGAGAAAGTCATGCGCGAAGTCCGGGCGCAAGACATGCATCTGCAAGTATCGGAAGAAGCCAAAGCGCTACTTGCCAAGAAGGGTTGGGACCCGCAATACGGAGCGCGTCCGCTGCGCCGCGCGATTCAGCGCGAAGTGGAAGACGAGCTCGCCGAAGAGATGCTGCGCGGCACCTTCGGAAGCGGCGACCGCATCCTGGCCGAAGTGGATCCGGACAATCCGGAAAAACTGCGCTTCAGCAAAATTCCGGGGATCGAGCCGCCCGCGGCTCCCCCGCAACCGGAACACGCAACGACGTAACCTACGACGTATGCGATACGAGAAGGCCCGCTCCGGCGGGCTTTTTTGTTTCTGCGTGCTATGCTTGTTGCGTGTCCGTACTCATCTTGATTCTGACGCTCGTGACCCCGCAAGCGTTCCCGCAATCGATCGCCTCCGTGGCGCCGGTAAAGATGGTCATGACGAGAGTGGGCACGCTTTCCGCCATCGATAAAGCGGCAGTGTCAGCCATCATCATCAAGCGCGGAAGTGTCTGTGCGAAGCACCATGCGTTGCTCGCAGACGATGCAATATCTCATCGTCTCCGGCACAGCCGCCTTGGGATTGTGCGGCTCTAACGGAAATTGTTCGTTCGGGATCGTCCGTAAGACAGCCACGGGTCCTCAGCAAATAGTGCTTACGGACTTAGAGTTCCAAGCAGCACAAATTTTCCCATCGGAAGCGAATGGCCACCGTGACGTTGTCGTCCGCCAATACTCGGAGCTATCGTTTTTCTTTATTCTCTACAGATTTGACGGCAAACGTTATAGGTTTACGAGCTGCGCGCTGGAGCAGTCCCCTGAGGCCGACGTGGGAATCCGCATCCGCCGGGCGTTATAAAACAAATCCGCTGCTAGCGGAAAGCGCAGGTCGCCGTGAATGTGCTATGCTCGCAGCATGGATACCGTTCTCGAAGCGTTGCGCGCTAGTTCACTTCCGCCCCCGGGGACTCAGCGGATGTATGCCATCGCCTTCGATCTGGATACCGAGAGCCTTCGCCGGCACTATCCCTCGGCGTCGTTCAAACATGCCTACGACGATATACGCGCGGTGCTCGCGCGCCACGGATTCGAGTGGCAGCAAGGCTCCGTTTATTTTGGCAATACCTCCGTGACGCCCGTCACCTGCGTTTTAGCGATTCAGGACGTTACGAATGCGTTTGAATGGTTTGCGCCTTCCGTGCGCGACATCCGCATGCTGCGCATCGAAGAAAACAACGATTTGCGGCCGGCGATTTAGCATATGCTTGCAGCGCTCTTGGCTGTTCTCGTAGCGACGCCGCAGCCGTCGCCCACGCCCGCCGTTACGCCGCTTAAAGTCATCGAGCGCGTTCGCTCGACGCCGTTTTGTACGGCCCTCGGCGACAATATCAAACACAGTATCGAAACACTGCTCGCGGACGACGATGCGTTCAAACAAGCCGAGCCGCTGTTCGAGCAGGCCGCGAACGACTTAGAGTTCGCCGGCGACATGGAGTCGTCGTTCAACGACCCGCATCCGGCAAGATCGCACGCCAATGCACGCCTGACGTTCGATATCGCTCACCTGCGCGACCGCGCCACGTCGATTGTCGAGAATTTGAAAAAGATTGACGATCTGCTTAGCGATGCGAAACGCTTTCCGTCCGCGGCATCGACCGACGAGCAGCGCCGCCTTCTTGCACTTCGCGATCAATTGTTAAAGATCGCGAAGGCGCAGAACGAAACGCTCAACGTCATCACGGGGACGGCGGAAGAGTATGCGATGGACGATCTGTTTTCGCGCGACGTCAGTGCCAACGGAGCGCTTTCAGCCAACGGCGCCAAATCACCCGATGCCGGCCTCTTTCAAGGCGGACCCATGAACGCGCCGCAAGCAACACCGGCACCCGGCGTTCAAACCGGCCCCGCATCGTTAAACGCCGTCGGCGCCGCTGCCGCATCGATGACGCTGAGCGGTGCTCAGCTAAACGGGCAGTTCAAAGATCCCCGGCTGCAGTCGCTCGCATTCAACAACGTGCTGGGGCGCATCTACGCCGATTACGTACGCGAAGAACAGCGCGAGCAGAAGCTCGAGGCATCGTTCACGCCGCATCTGCTCGAAGCGGCACGCCTCTGTAAGCCCTAGATCAACCGAAGCGCGGCCATTCCGCCGAAGGCCAGGCCGATTGCGAGCGCATCTTCGAGAAGCGCCGCGGGAATCGCGCCGATACTGCGCATCAGCGACGTGCGCATGCGCAGGCCGCCGAACGCACCGGCTAGTGCGCAGAGGACGCCCGCGACAGCGCCGGGGAACCGTGCCGCGATCCATCCCATGACGGCGCCGCTTGCGCAGCGCGCCAGCAGCGGTCCGATCTCGGTGCGCGCCGGAACGTTGGGCAGAAGATCGCCCACGTATTCGCCGATCGCCGCCAGCGGAAAAACGATGCGCCACGCTCCGCCGCCGTGCAGTCCGAAATAGACTGCTTCCGGTGTCACGGTACGCAGCCCGGCGGCCAATCCAAACGCGAGCGCTGCCAAAACGTTCATCTTGACAATATAGTGGCATGGAGTAGATGAAGCAAGCCGCGCGAATGAGCGCCGGATGAAGTTGCTCGCTGTTCTGCTGCTGACGGTGCTGCCGTCGATGTTCTCCTCGCTCGAGTTTCGCAATATCGGCCCGCTGAACGGGCGTATCGACACGGTGTCCGGCGTTCCGGGCGATCCGCGCGTCTATTACGCCGGCGGATTGGGCGGTCTGTTCAAAAGCGTCGACGGCGGCGTGTCTTGGGAGTCCGTGTTCAACAAACAACACGTGAGTTCGATCGGTGCGGTCGCCGTTGCACCGTCCGATCCGCATATCGTGTACGTGGGCACCGGCGAACCGAATCTGCGCAACGACGTGTCGTTCGGCGACGGCATGTACCGTTCGAACGACGGCGGCACGACGTGGCAGCATCTCGGACTCGACGCGAGCGGTTCGGTTGCGCGCATCGCGATCGATCCCAAAGATCCGCAGCGCGTGTTCGTTGCGGTCTCGGGCGACTTCTATCATCCGAATTCCGAGCGCGGCGTCTTCCGCACGCTCGACGGCGGCAAGACGTGGGAGAAGGTGCTCGCTGCGGGCGATCGCACAGGCGCATCGGGCCTTGCGATGGACCCGTCGGATCCGAATCATTTATTTGCGGGATTGTGGGAAGCGTGGCGCACGCCGTATCACTTGAACAGCGGCGGCAAAGACGACGGCCTGTACG
>DASSRQ010000340.1:0-2973 GCA_035701665.1 Vulcanimicrobiaceae bacterium | reverse complement strand
ATGAACCGCTCGTGGCAGGTTCAGGTTCAGGCGGATGCGCCGTTCCGCAACAGCGTCTCGTCGCTGCAAAACTTATACGTTCATGCCGCTCCGCCGGCAAACGCGAGTGCTGCGGCGACGGCTAACCCCGCATCTTCCGTTGCCACGAGCGCGACGAGTGCTACGGGCGCCGTTATGGTGCCGCTCTCCGCGTTGATGACCGCCAAGCAGGTCCTCGGACCGCCGATCATCAGCCACTACAATCTTTATCGTAACATCGAGCTGTCGGGCCAGCAGGCTCCGGGAACCAGCTCCGGCACCGCCATAGAAGAGATGCAGAAGATTGCGCGCAGCGTGATGCCCAAAGGCGTGACCTTTGAGTGGACCGGTTTGCAGCTCGATCAAATCGCCGCCGGAGGGCCGACGAAGGTGGTGTTCGCGCTCGCCATCATCTTCGTTTTCCTCGCGCTGTCGGCGCAGTACGAAAACTTCATCGATCCGCTTATCGTCCTGCTGGCGGTGCCTGCAGCGCTGCTGGGCGCGCTCGGCTTCATGAACTTCCGCAGCCACCTGCCGGTACCGTTCCTATTCGATCCGACCTTGTCGCAGGACGTCTACGCACAAGTCGGTTACGTCATGCTGATCGGCTTGGCAAGTAAAAGCGCGATTCTGATCGTTGAGTTTGCCAATCAACAGCTGCACGAAGGTGCGACCGTCGTGCAAGCCGCCTTGCGCGCGGCGCAAGTTCGACTGCGTCCGATTCTCATGACCTCCATTGCGTTCTGCATCGCCGTGTTGCCGCTCGTGTTCGCCTCCGGTGCCGGCGAAGCGGCTCGCCACTCGATCGGCACCGTCGTGTTCGGCGGCATGATCGTCTCGACGTTCCTCAACCTCGCGATCACGCCGGTGCTCTACGTCATCATCAAAACGTTCGAGTTGCGCGGCAAGAACCGTAACGGCCGGGCTTCCACCGACGGTCACGCGAGCACGGACGTCGTCGAAAGCGCTCCGCAGCCCACCGGCGTTTAGAGGAATTAGTCGCAGCAGGCCCAAGCTTTGCGGACCGGCGCCTGATACTTTTAATAATTAGGCGCTTCTGCTTGGAGACTGGTGCATGCACAAGACGCCTTTGCGCGCAATCGCAGCGATTGCGGCCGTCGCAACGCTCTGCTTTTCGTGTCGGGCGGCGCGCGCCGACGGCATGGAAAACGTTTACGAACAGACCGTCGTGCCCGGAGCGAACAGTGCAATCTTCAATGCATTGGAAGCGCAGCGCAAGGAGCGCGAAGCTAAGGCGCGCGCACGCCGTCAAGCCTCGCAAGTACCTCCTGGTACGAACGCGGTAGCCCCTGGCACGGTCGCGCAAGCTCCGCCGGTGAGCCAACAACCCGTGAGCCAAGTCGTCGGCTTCCCGTCGGGCTTTGAGTATACGGCGGATCTTTCGGTGGCCTATCCGTTCGGCAATATCGGTACGTACGGCAAAGGCTGGCTGTACGGGGGCGGCGACGTTTCGCTCGGATATGCATTCAATCCGACGACGCGCGTGGTTGCGAGCATGTTCCAACTGCAACACTGGCCGTACGGTTTTAACAGCGGCCTCGCACCGGTCTATCTCGCCGGCTTCCGCAATCCGGTCGGCTGCGCCGATTTGAGCAACGGCACCGCTTGCGGACCGGGAACCGGACGCAACATCAACGTGCGTACGAAAGACACTTTCGGCGTCTTCATGCTCGAAAAGATGCTCTTCCCGCTCGCGCACATCGGCGTACCGCTGCCGCTGGTCATCAGCCCCACGTACGTCGCGCGCAGCGGCGTGGTCGGATTCGCGCCGGGAAACAACGACGTCGTTCCGTTCACTTACAACCCTCCCGACGGTCCGTTTTTCCCAAGTCTTCCGGTGCGTACCGCGCAGTTCAACTCAGTCGCGGTCACCCTGCCGTTCTTGAAGTCGCCGAAGATGTTCGGCACGTTCACCGTCGCGACGCAGTGGCTGGTTCACACCAACGGCGTCAACACGAAGAACGCATGGCAGACGCCGCAGATTCTCTACCTGCAATATACGCCGACGGATACGACCACGATCTGGGCGGAGCCGCAGAGCGCCCGCGATTACCTGCCGACCGATCCCTATCCCGAGCACGTTTTCGCATACTTCTTGGGCGTTTCGCAGCGCGTCAGCAAATACGGATTCGTGCAGTTCGTGCTCAACAGCGGCGGTCCGACCAACATGGGCCCGGACGGCGTAACGGCCATCAAGTGCCTGACCGTGCAGCAGGCGCTGAACAACACGTGCGGCCTCGCGTTCGGCGGTCTCAAGGCAACGCAGATGCAGCTCCAGTTTGGTGTCGGTACTCCCGGCATCTTCCCGCTCTAGTCAGAGGTTGACGATGATGAACGGCACTCTTAAAAAAACCCTTGCCTTCGCGGCGCTCGCCGCAATTTGCGCGTGCAGCTCGCCGAACGGCGGAACCTCGAGCTCTGCTTTACCGTCGACTCCGTCGGCGCATCGCGTGACCGCTCACGGGCACGGATTGCTCTCGACCATCGTCGGTGTTGGCGACAGCCTTACGGCCGGATATCAGGCGGGTGGCTTCCTCGGCGCGACTGGATACAAGAATCCCCTCGAACACGGTACGCAAGTTCCGCCCGGACAGGAAAACGGCTGGTGGGCCGATCTCTACGAGATGGCGTCGAAACTGCCGGAAGCAACGGCAATCGATCGTATGTACGATCCTACGACGAGCCCGCTGCCGCTGATCAAAGGACCCGGACTTAACAACCAACTCGTACCGGCTAGCGGTATTCCGCCGCTTGGCGAGCTGAAATCCGGAAATACCTGCACGGACAACCACGGCTTCAACGCGCAGGGATATGTATTAGGTGGTCTTGCCACGGTACGCATGAATCCGAACTCGACGCTTATTCGCGATGTCGCCGTTCCCGGTATTACGGCGCACGAAGCCAATACGATTTCTCAGCCCCAGAATAATACGT
>DASSRQ010000339.1:0-4114 GCA_035701665.1 Vulcanimicrobiaceae bacterium | reverse complement strand
CGCTCTTCTTCTATATAATCCGGCAGCGCGGCTTGATACGGGCCGATAGCGAGGTTCATGCCGAACTGCACGAGCAGCACGGCGGCGAACGCTTGCGAAAACACCGGAGCCGCGTAAAACCAAACCAGACCGGCGGACCCCAAAACGGCACCCGCGATATAAAACGGAAGCCGGCTGTGTCCGCCGCGCGCGCGCCGGTCGGAGAGAACGCCCGCCGCAATCTGCGTGATCGCGGCAACGGCAGCGCCCCAACCCGCAAGCAGCGGATACGCGCCGAGCGCCCAGCCCGGTGCCAGCTCACTCGCGCGAGATTGAAGGGAGACGCCGAGCAGCGCGCCCCACACGACCTGAATGCCGAACCAGTACGCGGCCAGCCGTGCAGCGTTAGGCGTGCGTATCTGCGTACTCATACTCCTCGAGAACGTCGACGTCGTACGCAAGTTCCGGCGGAGCGTTCCGCAGAGCGCGCGCCGGAATCGTCAAGAGTTGTTTCGCACGGTATTCGATGTCGCCAACGCCGAGGTTACCGACGAGATATCGCAGCAAGATGCCCGGCCCGGCAATGCGTGCCATTTTCAACGGGTTTTTCCGGGCATTGAAGAGCGTGATGCCGATCGCTTCGAGCATGTGCGAGGCGTAAGCCGGGACCGCGAACAGACCGCCGTTGACGACGCGCTCGCCGCCCAGCTTGATGCCGAACGGAGGCGCTTTCGGAAAGCGCTTCTCGAAGTCGGCGAACTCCGTCAGCGCCATCGACACTTCGCGAAGCCCCGCACGTTCGACGAACCACGAAACCGCATTCGAGTCGATATACGGCATGTCACAGGTCGCATATACAAACGGCGTGTCGAATTCGAACGCGTTCAATGCGAGCCACTGGTTTGCGCCGCCGTGCTCTTTCGCGGTCACGATAAAGTCCACCGATTTGCGGCAGACGTCTGCGACCTCGTCCGGGGCGACAACGCCGATACGCTCGATGCCGCCGCCGCGCAGTGCCGAGATCGTGCGATCGATCAGCGCTGTACCGCGCACGCGAGCGAGCGCTTTATACGGGGTGCCGATCCGCCGCGCGAACGGTTCGTCAACCGTTCCCCCGGCGGTGATGACGGCGCTACGGTATGAGCTGGAAGGTTGCAAGTCCGCTTGCGGTGACCATGCCGTTCGAGGTATTGCCGAACATCGCGCCGAGCATGCCCCCCGATGCGCCGGCAGCAGCGTCTTTGATGAGATCGAACTGCGAGGGCGTAAAGTTGATCAGCCGTCCGACGTGCTGATGATCCGCTGCCGCAATCGCTTCGGCTTTCGCGCGCGCCTGTTTTACGGCAAGCGCTTCCGCTTGTTCGAATAACACCTCGCCGTCGGCGGGCGTCATCTGCAGCGAACTTTCGCTTCCGACGTTACCTTGTTTTGCGAGCGTACGAATCTTTTCGAGCATTGCGAGCGGTGCGGTAACGCGAACCTGCGCCGTCGGCGCGGAGTTAGGCTGCATCAGGCGTGTCAGGCCGCTGGGCTCCGCGTCCGGAACGACGATGATATTCTCTTGCGTTATGCCGAGCGCTTCGACCGCTTTCGTGAAATGCTGCGTAGCGCTTTGCGTGAACGCGATCGACGCCGACGAGGGCGTCTTCGCCGCGGTATTTGAAAAGGTCACGACCGCCAGCCACGATCCGACCGGAACCGAACCGGATCCGGAGACGGTGATACCCGGAGGCAGGGGCGAAGCGGAATCGGTGAGGCTGCTTTGCTGCGCGATCGCCGGTGCGGCGGCGCAAGCCATGACGAGCGTCAATGCAAGAATGCGTGCAAACATCCGGTCTCTTTCTTCGCTTGCTTCCCAAAGGCCCTTACGAGAAGGGACCTTCGGTGCTATAAACCCGTTCCGCTGTTGCCGCACTCTTAGCCCGGAGGGTTAACGCAGATGCGCATACCGGTTATCTCGCTTTCGTTGTGTTTGCTCGTTGCAGCATGCGGAGGGGGCGGCTCGAGCACCGCCGTCACACCCCAGGCGCCGAACGCAGGCGCGCCCGCGATGACACTGCCGAAAGGCGGCGGCGCACCGGTCGCCGGATGCCCCAGCGGCACGTTCATCGTGGCGTCCAATACGTTTGAATCGCTGCACGATTCGTACACCGGCGCCGTTCTGCACATCTACGGCGAGCAGTCCGGAAACGCGATCGGAACCGTTCAGATAGACTCGATGCCGAACATCGTTATCGGCAACGCGGTCATGACCACGAACGCAACCATGGCCTACGTCTTTCAGTGGAACACCCCCGTAGACGATTTCAAATCGACCGCGCCGCAGCCGGCATTAACCATCGTCGATTTAGGCACGCAAACAATTACGCATCAAATAACGTTCGCCGGAAACCTGTATTGGGGCATCCTCAGTAACGATCAAACGAAGCTCTACGCGGCGGGCTACGATGCATCGGGCTTCGCGCTCTTTACGTTCAGCGCGGCCGACGGCTCGCAACTGGGGCGGATCCCGCTTCCGGCCGGCAGCGTCTTTCCGTATCGCGTCACGTTGAACCCGGCCGGCACTGAAGCGTACGTACTGGACGTCAACGCTAAGCAAATCGACGCCGTCAACCTTGTGACGAATACGAGCAGCGTCTTCTATCATCTCGATCCGAATCAAGCGCAGGATAACCTGGCGATGAACGCTGCCGGCACGAAGCTGTTTATGACGCAGTACTACAACACGCTCGTGCTGGATCCGAATAGCGCCGCCGTTCTCGGCACGATCGCGCCGCCCGCGACGTCCGAGAACTTCGATATGAACGCTTCGTGGGATCGCAGCACGATGTTCCTCGTCGGGCCGCCGCTCGTCGGAGGAAGCTCCGATAATGAAGCGGACGTCATTCCCACGACGGGCAGCAGCATTACTTCGATGTGGAATAGCGGATCGTTCGGCGATCGCTCGACGGTCAACACGAACGGCCGCTTCGGTTTGCTTTGGCTTCCGCAGTTTCAAAGCATCGATATCACCGCCTGGCAGCTCCCGTCCGGCCAGGGCGCATACTACGTTCCCACGGCAAACAACGAAGTCGTCTACGGCGTAGCGGCGCAATAAAAGAAAAGGCCCGGCGTAAAAGCCGGGCCTTCGTCCATCCGTACGTGAAAAACGATGCGAGGTTACTTCTTCGCGGTAGCTTTCTTCTTGCTGCCGACGGTCTTTTTCGGACCCTTGCGCGTGCGCGCGTTGGTCTTCGTGCGCTGACCGCGAACGGGCAGGCCGCGGCGGTGGCGGATGCCGCGGTAGCAGCCGATGTCCATCAAACGCTTGATGTGGCCGCCGACTTCACGGCGCAGATCGCCTTCGACCTTGATGCCTTCGGCATCGATCGCATCGCGGATCGCTTTTTCGTGATCTTCCGTGAGTTCTTTCACGCGCAGATCCGGGCTCAGTCCGGCGCGCGCGAGGATACGCTGCGACGTCGGCAGACCGATGCCGTAGATGTACGTGAGGGCGATCTCAATGCGCTTTTCGCGGGGAAGATCGATACCGGCTATACGTGCCATACTCTTATAAACTCCTATTTACCCTTGCACTTGCTTGTGCTTGGGATTGACCTCGCAAATCACACGCACTTTGCCTTCGCGGCGGATGACTTTGCATTTTTCGCAGATACGTTTTACGGACGGACGGACTTTCATGAACTCAACTTTCTGTTTGACAGGCGCTGCGCCCTAAGGCTCCGCGCCCCCCGGCGTTGCCGGGGCCCCCATTAACCTCATGGCGCCTCGGCGTTGTTGCTAACTTGGACGCTCCCCGAGGGCGCCGCATTAGCGGTTTTTTTATCGGTACCGGTAGATGATTCTGCCGTGCGATAGATCGTAGGGCGAGAGTTCTACCAGGACCCGGTCTCCGGGAAGGATGCGGATGTAGTTCATCCGGATCTTGCCCGACACATGGGCTAACACTTTATGACCGTTCGCGAGTTCCACTCTAAACATGGCATTCGGCAGAGGTTCGACGATAGTGCCCTCGACTTCGATCGCTTCTTCCTTAGGCGTCGCGCTGTGCGCCGCTCTCTCGGATCTTCCGCGTGCTCTGTCGAAACGCGGCCCCCCGCGTCTGCCGCCGGGCACCTATTGCACCTCGGTCATC
>DASSRQ010000338.1:0-12575 GCA_035701665.1 Vulcanimicrobiaceae bacterium | reverse complement strand
GATGACGTAGAAGCGCGCGCCCTCGTCGCCGCCTCGTGCCTGCGTCAGTCCCGCATAGCCGCAGACGGCCAGCAGCAGTACGAATAACGCGTGGTCGATGAACTGGTAAGGCCCGGCCGGACCGCCGCGCATTCCGGCGGCCAGCGCTACGATATTCAAGCCAAGAACGACCGAGAGCACGGTCGACGTGCGTTCGGGCGCCGTGGACAAGCGGAGGTATGCGCGGGCAAAGCCGGCCTGGGCCAAAAAGAACGCGGCGTAACACACCGAGCGAAAGACGAGCAAGCGTCCGGTGCCTGCCTGCAGGCCGAGCAAATCGCCGGCGAAGACGAACTGCGCCGCAGCGCTCGCGTCCATGAGCGCCGCATAGAGCAGGAACGGCCTGTCGCGCGTGATGAGGTAGATCAGGGCGCTATAAAGTCCGGCTGCAGTAAAGAAGCCGACAAACAAGACTTCGGTGAAATGCCCCGGCGTCACGCTTGGAAGGTTCGCCATCCCCGCGACGGGAACCGCTGGAAAGTTTTTAAAAGGTTTCTCTGCGCTGCGCTCCGGCTCGTGACCCTTCGTCAAGCTCCGGGGGCTTCGGCTGCGTAAGGTCGATCCGAGTGTCGAGGGCGCGCGCGCATTAAAGGATTAGGTTTTTACTTGTCAACCGAGATTCTAATCTCGAGCGACCCGTGGGAGAACCGGGTCGCCATACTAGAAAATAGTACCCTCTCCGAAATTTACATCGAGCGCGAAGAAAAGGTCATCGGCTCGATCTTCAAAGGAAAAGTCCAGAACGTGCTGCCCGGAATGGGCGCAAGTTTTGTCGATATCGGACTGGGACGCAACGCGTTTCTCTACGTCGACGATATCAATAAGACGCCGCTGAATATCGGCGACGTCGAGATCACGCAGGGGCGAAGCGGCTGGACGATCACCGACAAGGTGAACCGCGGCGACGACGTGCTCGTGCAGATCGTCAAAGAACCGCGCGGTCTCAAAGGCGCGCGCATCAGCACCAATATTTCGTTGCCGGGCCGCTATCTGATCTTGATGCCGACCGGCAAATACAGCGGCGTCTCGCGCAAGATCGACTCGGCCGACGAACGCAACCGCCTCAAAGGCATCATGAAGCGCATCCGCCCGGAAGGCATGGCTACGGTCGTGCGCACGGCGGCCGCCAACGCGAGCGAAGCGGAGCTCATCGCCGATTTGGGCGTGCTGATCCGCATGTGGCACGGCATTCTCGAGTCGTACAAGCGCGCACCATCTCCCTCGCTGCTGCACAAAGACATGAATCTGGTGTACAAAGCGGCGCGCGACTTCATCACCGCCGACGTCGACAAAGTGTACATCGACAACGAGGAAGAGTACCGCAAGGTCTGCTCGTTCCTGCAACTGCTCGGGCCGCAGTATCTCGACCGCGTCACGTATTACAACTCGGGACGCTCGCTGTTCAAAGATTACAAAATCGACGAAGAGCTGCAGAAGCTCATGAAGCCGAAGATCAATCTGCCCTCCGGCGGATCGATCGTGATCGAAACGACCGAAGCGCTGACGGTCATCGACGTCAACTCCGGCAAGTTCACCGGCGGCAAGAACCTCGAAGACACGATCGTCAAAACGAATATCGAAGCCGCTGCGGAGATCGCGCGGCAAGTACGCCTGCGCGATATCGGCGGCATCGTCGTTTGCGATTTCATCGACATGAACTCCGAGTCGTCGCGCAACAAAGTCGTGCAGACGCTCGAAAACGGATTGCGTAAAGACCGCACGCGCGCGACGATTCAATCGTTCAGCAATCTGGGACTTTTGGAGTTCACGCGCAAACGCGTGGGTAAAGATCTCGGTTCGCAGCTGCGCGGAAGCTGTCCGACGTGCTCCGGGCTCGGCAGCGTGATGTCTTCGCAGTCGGTTGCGATCGAAACGCTGCGCAGAGTTCGCGCGCATGCGGCCAACGGCCATGCCGATCACGACTACCTGCTGCTCGAGACGGCACCGACGGTCGCCGCCCAGCTCGAGTTCTGGTACGAAGAAGAAACCGAAGAACTCAGCAAAGAGCTCGGCAAAGCGATCCACGTGCGCGTCGATCCGCTGCTGCATCCGGAGAAAGTCCGTCTGCGCGACGTCGCCGAGATCGGTAAGGACGGCGCGCTGCGCGTCGGCGACGAACACGAAGTCGAGTTGCTTGCCGGCCGTCTTCCGAACGTTACGTCCGCGGCTGCGGTCATCGACGGCCGCATCATCGAAGTCGAGAACGCCGCCAACATGGCCGGCCAGACCGCGCGCATCAAACTGATCGACGTCGACGTCGACTCGGCGCTCGCGGAGCTGGCTGCCGCCGCACCGGGCGAACGCAAACGCAAACGCCGCCGCGGCGGACGCAAAGCGCCGCTCACCGCGAGCGAACAGACCGAACAGCTGCGCGAACTGGCCGAAGAAGCGGCCAAGTTCTCCAGCGCGCGGCCGCCGATCGGTATTACGACCGTTACCGAAGACGAAGAGCGCGCCGATAAGGCCGTCGCCGGTGAAGAGCGCGGCGAACGTGCGCCCGAGGCGATCGTCATCGGCGACGAGCGCCACGAAGCCGGTGAAGGCGAAGGCCGCAAGCGCCGCCGCCGCCGCCGACGCCGTGGGGGCCGCGGACGCGGAGAAGACTTTGCCGCAGCGCAGGCAGCCGGAATCCCGGCGCAGAGCGCTCAGGCTCAAAGCGAACCGCTTGAGGATGAAGACGAAGACGAGGCCGAGATCGACGCCGACGCCGGCGAGGCCGTAACGCCTGCCGGCACGGAAGGCGAAGGCGAAGTCCGCCGCCGCCGTCGCCGCCGCCGCCGTCGCGGGGGCCGAGGCCACCGCCACGACCACGAACAGCCCCAGGGCGAGGCTCGTCCGCCGAGCATGCCCGACCGGCATATCTTCCGTGTAGGAGCCGACGGCAGCGCCGAGCCCACGGGTGAGACCGCGCCGCGCGAGCCCGGGCGCGCCATTGCGCCTTGGAACCGCAAAGCCGCTCCGCCCGCGGTGGAGCCGCCTCCGCCCTCGCTGCGCGCCCCCGAAGAAGGCGTCAAGCCGACGAAGCCTGCCCGCCGCCGCCGCACCGCTGCCGCCGAAGCCCCGCCCGTTCGCGGCGGCGAGCTCGCCGGAGCGCCGACGCCTGCGCTGCCGGCTCCCGAGGAGACCCCTAAGGCCAAGCGTACGACCACGCGCAAGTCGAAGTCGGCGGCAGCCGACGGCGTCCTGAGCACGTCGGAGGCGGTGTCGAAGGGCCCGAGCACGCCGGAGGCGGTGTCGAAGGGCGCGAAGCCCAAGCGCACCGCAACGCGCAAGAAGGCCGAGCCGAAGGCGGCGCCGGCCGCCGAAACTCCGAGCGCGCCCGAGCCGAAGGCAAAGCGCACGCGTACCGCTGCCGTGAAGAAAACGTCTTCAACGCGCAAGACCGCGGCAAAAACCCCGACGCGCAAGAAAAAGAGCTAGCGCGGACGCGGACATAAAAAAAGAGAGCGGCACATGCCGCTCTCTTTTTCTTTGCTCGAGCCGGACGTTACGTTCCGGGCGTCGCGCCGGTGCCTTCCGTGTGCGCGATGCGATCGTTGAGATACTGCAGCGCACGCGTGAGCTGCGTGTCGTGCGTCGGGTCGCCGTACCGCGCGCCCTTGTTTTCGGAAACCGTGATGTCCGGCGTGATGCCGAGGTGGTTGATGTCACGGTTCTTCGGCGTGAGATACCGTGCATCGGTGATTTTGATCGCCGAGCCGTCGGGCATCGGAAGAATCTCTTGCACGACGCCCTTACCGAACGTCTTCGTTCCGATGATCGTGCCGACACCGGAGTCTTGGATGGCGCCGGAGGTGATCTCCGATGCCGACGCGGTGTGCGCGTTCACGAGAACGACCAGCGGCATCGGCGGAATCGCCGTTGCTTCGGCTTCGTAGGTCGTTACGTTCGACGCGCGCGACTCGACCGAAACGATCGGACCGCTGGCGATGAACTTCGAACTGACGTCCAGCGCCGCTTCGAGATAACCGCCGCCGTTGTCGCGCAGATCCATAACGATTGCGCGCGCGCCTTGCTGCTGCAGGCGATCGAGCGCGCGGGCAAGTTCTGCACCGGTATCGCGTCCGAACACCGTCAGTTCGACGTAACCGATCTTGTTGGGCAGCATGCGTTCGTACACCGAGAGTTGATGAATCTCGGCGCGCGTGATGGCGATCGGCGCCGACAGCAGCTTGCCGTCGCGCGTGATCGTCAGCTGTACGGTCGTGCCTGCTTTACCGCGAAGGTGCGACGATGCTTGATTGATCGTCATGCCTTTGGTCGACACGCCGTCGATTGCCGTAATTTGATCGTCTTGCAGAATGCCGGCTTTATCGGCCGGGCCGTCCGGAACGACGTTGCTGACGTCGATGAACTTCGTCGTATCGTCGGCTTGAATGACGATGCCGGTTCCGGCAAACGAGGTTCCGTCCAATCCCTGATTGAGATCTGCATAGTCTTTCGGACTCAGGAACACCGTGTACTTATCGTGGACCGAATCCAAGATGCCCGAGATAGCCGCATACGAAAGCAGATGCGCGCTTACTTTGCCGTGCGCCGCGCGTGCCGCAACGTCGACTTCGTGACCGATGGCCTTCGTCGTGCGGCTGGAATCCGCCGTTGCGAAGATCGGCGGAAGCGATGCATTCACGCCGACTGCTTTGAGCGCATCGCCGATCTCTTTGCGGGCGCTGTTGGCGATCGTCTGCGGATCCGTCTTGCGGTAGAAATCCGCGCGCAGCTTTTCATAGCTGAACTGAATCTCGCTCGCATCGAGAGCCGAGACCGTCGACGAAGCGGCGGCGGCCGACGAAGCGCTGGGGATCTGGGCAGCAGTGAAGGCTAGGGCTGCGGCTGCGGCCGTCAGCAGGCTCAGAAATTTCGGGGCTCGTGAGCGGTTCATATGGTCCTTAACGCGTTACGCGGTTCAAAAATGCCTTGGCGGCTTGAAGTTGCTTATCCCCAGGCGTATCGATCAAATCTACGCGCGGGCTTTGGTTGACGACGATGTTCGGCTGAATGCCCTTATGCTGAATGTCCCGGCCCGCTGGGGTCAGGTAGCGTTGCGTGGTGATCTTCAGCGCCCCGCCGTTCGGCATCGAGTAGATGCCTTGGACGACGCCTTTGCCGAACGTTTTGGTGCCGATCAGGGTTGCGATCTTGTAATCCTGGAGCGCGCCCGCCGTAATCTCCGAAGCGCTTGCGGTGAACGAGTTCACCAGGATCACCAGCGGAGTAACGCCCGAAATCGTTCCGCCGTTCGCAGACTGCTCGTCTTTATGTCCTTCGCGATCGATCTCGGTCACGATCACGCCCTTCGGAACCCAGTAACTCGAGATGCTGACCGCGGCGTCGAGCAGTCCGCCGCCGTTGTCGCGCAGGTCGAGAATCGTGCCCTTTGCACCGTGTGCCTTGCCGGCGAGCAGCGCTTTGCGCACCTCGTCGGCCGACGTCTCGCCGAAGTCGGAGAGGCGGATATAGTTGTAGCCGTTCTCCATCTTCTGGTGCACCGTCGGCACGTGAATAATCTCTCGCACGATGCTGTACCGGTGCTGAGCGCCGCTCTTGGCGTAATCGTGCGTCACGATCGAAACGCGCGTGCCTTGCGCGCCGCGGATAAGCCGCTCGACCTTATCGAGGGGCATGCCGGACACGCTGCTGCCGTCGATGCGGTCGACGATCTCGTCGGTCTTCATGCCGGCGCGCGCTGCAGGCAGGCCGTCGATCGGCTGCACGACGATGCCGCCGTTCTTGAGTTGATAGATAAAGACGCCGATGCCGCCGAAGTTGCCGCCGTTCAACTGTTCGTTCAGCGCACGGATCTGATCCGGCGCGAGATACACCGTATACGGATCTTTGAGCGAATCGAGCATGCCGGAGATGGCCGCTTGCGTAAGGCTCGTGCGGCCGTTGGTTCCTAACGAGTGCGCGTATTTGTCTTGCGCGAGCGCGAGCTCGGAGTCCATTGCGCGCAGATCTTCGCCGGAGTCGCCGGAGGCGTGCACGCTCGGAAGCGCGACGTTCTTACGCAGCTGCGACTTCAAATACGATTGCAGACCCGAACGCTCGCCGTCGACGAGCGTTTGCGCGTCGACCGGCTTGTAATACACGCGCTCGACGTAGTGAAACGCCAGCGCTACGAGTTGCTCGTCGCCGCCGTTCGGGCCGAGGATGTCGGCGATGTTCAGCGACGCGACGTTTTGCGAGTCGGTTGTGTCTGCTGCACGGCCCAACGTCAGGCCGTTGCGGTACCCGACGTACAGCGCTCCGGTAAACACGATTGCTGCGACGACGAGGCCTGCTATAAAGACACGAATTCCTGCGGGCACGGTTCTCCTTACCCAAGAAGGGGGCGGTTCTTAAATCGAACCGTCTTGGGGAGCCCGGAGTTTCGCCCGGCTAGTGCAAATACGCTGCCGGGTCGGTGGCTTTTCCGTTGACGCGGACTTCGAAATGCAAGTGAGGGCCTGTCGACATGCCGGTCGAGCCGACGGCGCCGATCGCTTGCCCCTTCTGCACTTTCTGCCCCGCCGAGACGAAGATCTGCGAGAGGTGACCGTAGCCGGTCGCCATGCCGCCGCCGTGGTCGATCACGATATAGTTGCCGTAGCCGCCGTACCATCCCGCCGATAACACCGTTCCGGAGCTCGCGGCTGTGACGGTCGTGCCCATGGGGGCCGCGATATCCAGGCCCTGGTGGAACTCCATGCCGCCGCCGAACGGGCTGCGGCGGTAGCCGAACGGCGAGGTGATCGTACCGGAGACCGGCCAGCTGAGCGCGCCCGGAGCCGACGGGGCTTGCCCCACGATGCCGGCAGCGCGGCGCTGCGCTTCCTCCTCGGCGGCGATCTCGCGCTGTTTTTCGACGATGAGCGCCTCGAGCTGGGCCTCTTCGCTGGCGTTGAGGTCTTCGATCTCGGCGACTTCACCGGCTACGTGCCGGCGCTGCGCATCGGCGACCGCGACGAGATTTGCGCGCTCGCCCGCAAGAATATCGAGCTGATTGCGTGCGCGCTGCTGCTCTTGCGCCTGCGCGGCGAGCGCGGCTTGCGTCGCTTGCAGACCCGCTTGTGCCGACGAGACTTTCTTCTCCGCGGCGCGGCGCTCGGCGACGGCGCGCTGGTTGGCGGCGATCAGCAGCCGCAGATCTTGCCAGCGTTCGACGAAGTCGGAAAACGAACGCGATGCGAGCAGCACCTGAACGTAGCCGGTATCGCCGTGTTCGTAGGCGTCGACCAGCCGCTGTTTGAGCAGGTCGTCGTGCAGTTTGAGCGTTTTTTCCGCTGCCTGCAGTTGAATCGTATTCCACCACAGCTTGCGCTGCGTGCTCTTCTGCAGATCGTCCAAGTCGCCCAAGCGCACGTTGACCGAAGCGATAGCGGCGTTCGTTTGATCCAGTGCAGCTTGCAGGTTGCCGACCTTGACCGTGGCGCTATGCAGCTCGCTGCGCTTTTGCTGCAAGCGCTGCTGGAGCGCTTGCGTCTTTGCCCGCTGCGCGCTGATGCGTGCGTTGATATCGGACGAAAACGCGGGTGCCGTCATGACGCCGGCTGCGGCCAGCAAGGCAAGGACGGTTCGGAGCGCCGGTCGATTCTGCATGTTATTGCCGCCGTTTCTCGTTGACGTAGACCGATCCGCCGATGGACTTGGCGTATCGTTTGAGCTCTGCAGCCGCTTCGCCTATCTCGGCATAGTTCTGCAGTTTGCGCCGCTCGGAGCTGATCACCGCGATCGAAAGCGACATGATCGGAAAGCGGTTCAGCGTGCCGCGCCTGTCGCGCGTTTCGATGTATCCCTGCCGCAGATCGTGCGGCGTGTACAGTTTGCGGATGTCGCGATCGAACGTATCGATGATTTCGCGCGCGATCTCTTCGGCAAGCGGCGGTTCGGTAACGATGATGAAGTCGTCGCCGCCGATATGTCCGACGAAGTCTTGCAAGGTGCCGCGCCGCCGGACGACGTCGACCGTCGTCGAGGCGATGAGCACGATCGCTTCGTCACCGTGCGTGAAGCCGTAGACGTCGTTGAACGCTTTGAAGTTGTCGAGATCGAGATAAAGCACCGCAAACGGCTGCTGCGAATCGATACGACGGCGCAGCTCCGCTTCGATTGCAAGGTTGCCCGGCAGCCGCGTCAGCGGCGAAAGCGACGCGTCGACTTCGACGCGCCGGATCTTTGCTTTGACGCGCGCGAGCAGCTCTTGCGGGCCGAAGGGCTTGGTCATGTAATCGTCCACGCCCGCCTCGAAACCCGAAAGTTTGTCTTCGACTTCGCCCTTAGCGGTGAGCATGATGATCGGCACGTTCGCGTTGACCGGATGTACCCGGATACGCTTCGCAGTCTCGATGCCGTCCAGTACCGGCATCATGACGTCGAGCACGACCAAATCGGGCTGCATCGTGTCGAGCACTTCGAGCGCCTCTTTGCCGTTGCCGGCCGTGACGACGAAATATCCCGCGAGTTCGAGATTCGTTTGGATGATCTTTCGCAGGTTGCGGTCGTCGTCAACAACCAGAATCCGCTTCCCCTCGGTATCGTCGAGCCGTTTCATCGGAGCGGCAGATTTACGGTGAACGCCGTACCTTTGCCGGGCGTGCTGACGGCGTCGATCGTGCCGCCGTGCGCGCGCACGATAGCGCTTGCGATATAGAGTCCCAAGCCGCTGCCGGGAACTTCGCCCGCTTCGTGCGCGGCACCGCGGAAGAAGCGGTCGTAGATATACGGCAGATCTTCGGGCGCGATTCCGGATCCGTGATCTTGCACGACCAGGCACGTCGAACGTTCGTCCTGCTCGCCGCGCAGCACGATGGTGCCGCCCTGCGGTGAGTATTTGATCGCGTTTTCGATTAAATTGCGGAAGAGATCGCGCAGGCGTTCCGGATCGCCGGAAAGATCGACGTCACCCAGTTCCAGCACGATCGGATGCAGCGCGGGATTGTAGGAGATGCCCAGCAGCGCTTCGTCCACGATGCGAAGGGCTTTGACGCGGACGCGTTTGCGCAGCAGATGGCCGCTCTCGACGCGCGTGATGGTCAGCATGTCGTCGACGACGCGCGTCAGCCGGTCGGCTTGCTCTTCGACCACGCTCAAAAATTCGTCGCGGTGCGATTCGTAGATCTGCGGATGATGGCGCAGCGTCGCCGTGTACGCTTTAATGGCTGCAAGCGGCGTCTTGAGTTCGTGTGAGACGGTCGCCACGAGCTCGTTCTTGAGCTGTTCGATCTCGTCCAAGCGCGCCGACGGCGCAAACGCCAACACGCCGTCCGCGTGCCGGCTGGCAACGTTAATCGCGCAGCCGAGCGTATCGCTCAAAACGAGCGTTGCGCGATCGGAGAATGGATCTCCGGTGTTCGACTCGTGCAGAATCTCCGCGAGCGGCGTTCCGATCAGGCGCTCCGGCGCGTAGCCCAATAGCCGCCGTGCGGCGGAGTTGACGCTGCGGATCGATGCCGACGAATCGAGAACCAGCACACCCTCGCCGACAATCTCCGCGAGAGCTGCGAACGTGTCTACGTGCGCAGGAATCGTCCGACCGCTATCCACGAGGCAATGACGCCGACTGCTCCGCCGACGGCGAGCAACTGCAGCACGAGCCCGGCCGCATCCACCTGCACGAAGCTCGTTTGCACGAAACCGGCCGGAATCGCCGCCAGCTGATGCGTGAGCGCCGCGCGTCCCACGGCAAGAACGCCGATTGCGATAACGGTGCCGAGAATACCGGCAAGCAATCCTTCGCAGATAAACGGCGCGCGGATGTACATGTTCGTCGCACCGACGAGCTGCATGATCGAGATCTCGCGGCGGCGCGCAAAGACCGTCAAGCGGATCGTGTTCGAGATGATGATGCCCGCAGTCAAGATGAAGATCGCGATGACCGCGATACCGACGCGGCGCGCGATCGATCCGATCGAAAGCATCCGCTGTACGACGTCTTGGCCGTAGTCGGCGAGTTGCACGCCGGGCAGCTTTTGGAGCGATGCGGCAACGGCGGCGACCTGTTCGGGCGCGCGGACGTGTACGCGGAACTTATCGGGCAGCGGATTCTCCGTCATCGCGGTGCTGAGATCGATCTGACCCTTCATGCGCTCGCGCATCTCTTCGAGGCCGGCTTTCTTCGGCACGAAGGCGGCGTCGAGCACGCGCGCGTCTTTCGCAATCGCCGTGCGCACGGCATCGGCTTGCGCCTGAGTAGCCGTGGGGTTCATGTACACCGAGATCGTGATCTGGTTGAGCATGTCGCTGCCGGCGTGTGCCAGCGCCGCCCGGACATAAAGAAAAGCCCCGAGCAGAACGATCGTTACCGCAACGGTACCGATCGCCGTGATCTGCATCCCGGCGTTGCGCGTGAAGTTGCGGGCGACCTCACCCAGAAAGAACTTGATCTTGCCCCAGTCCAAGGAAATAAAAGCCCCGTTCTTCGTCGGTGGTGATGCGGCCGTTCTCCATGCGGACGACGCGGCGGCGCATGCGGTCGACGACCGCTTGGTTGTGTGTAGCTACGACGACCGTCGTGCCTTTCAAGTTGATCCGGCCGAGCAGTTCCATGATCTCGGTCGTGTTCTGCGGATCGAGGTTGCCCGTGGGCTCGTCGCACAGCAGCAGCTTGGGATTGTTCACCAGAGCGCGGGCGATGGCCGTACGCTGCTGTTCGCCGCCCGAAAGTTCGCCGGGGTACATACGGCTCTTGTGCGAGAGGCCGACCATCTCCAGGCAGCGCGGCACCTGGCGCATCACGTCTTTGGTGTGCGCGCCCGTGACTTGAAGCGCAAAGGCGACGTTCTCCCACACCGTTTTATCGGTGAGGAGCTTGAAATCTTGAAAAACGACGCCTAAATGCCGGCGCAGGGCCGGGATCCGGCCGCGCCTCAGGCGGTCGACGCGAATGCCGTCGACGGTGATTTGGCCGCCGGTCGGGATCATTTCGCGATAGAGTAGGCGAAGGAGGCTGGATTTACCGGTTCCGGAGTGACCGACGAGAAAAACGAAATCGCCCTTAGCGATTTCGAGATCGATGCCGTCGATCGCGCGCACTCCGTTGGGATAAACGAGTGAAACGCCGCGTAGTGAGATCATCGCTGGAGAAGGGTTTTACAAACCCCCGGGGCGGATACCTGTCCCCCTGTATGAACTTTGACTTAACCGACGAACAAAAGGCGATTCGCGATACCGTCCGCGAGTTTGCGCAAGAGCAGGTTGCTCCGCGAGCCGAGGCGATGGACCGGGAAGAGGCCTTTCCTTACGATCTCGTTACGGAGATGGCCAAGCTCGGCCTGATGGGCCTGCCGTTCCCCGAGGCGTATGGCGGCGCGGGCGCCGACACCGTCAGTTACGCGCTCGCGGTGATGGAGCTCGCTCGCGTGGATGCATCCACGGCGATCACGATGGCGGCGCACGTTTCGCTCGGTGCGAGTCCGTTCTACCTGTTCGGAACCGAAGAGCAGAAACAGAAATACCTGGTGCCGCTCGCGCAAGGCAAGATGCTGTGGGGATTTGGTCTGACCGAACCCGGCGCGGGCAGCGATGCGGGCAACGTGCAGACCAAAGCGGCGCTCAAAGACGGAAAGTGGATCGTCAATGGTACGAAAGCGTTCATCACCAATAGCGGCACGGATCTGACGGGCGGCACAACGATTACCGCCGTTACCGGTACGCGTCCCGACGGAAAACCGGAGATCAGCAATCTCATCGTCGAGCAGAACACGCCCGGTTTTACGCGCAGTAAGAAATATAAAAAGATGGGCTGGCGCGCGTCGGATACGCGCGAACTGGCCTTTGTCGACGCGCAGGTGCCCGAGGACGGCATACTTGGAAAACGCGGCGACGGCCTGAAAAACTTCTTGACGATCTTGGAAGGCGGACGCATCTCCGTTGCGGCGCTATCGGTCGGACTCGCGCGCGGCGCATACGACGAAGCGCTCAAATATGCGAAAGAACGCGTCGCATTCGGCCGCACGATCAGCAAATTTCAAGCGATCCAATTTAAGCTGGTCGATATGCTGATGGAGATCGAGCATGCGCAGCTCATGGTGCTGCGAGCGGCGTGGGAAAAGGACAACGGGCGCGATTTCGGTCAAACCGCGAGCCTGGCCAAACTCTATTCGGCCGAGGTTTCGCGCCGCGTGGTGAACGAGGCCGTGCAGATCCACGGCGGGTACGGCTTCATGGACGAGTACCCCGTCTCGCGGATGTACCGTGACCAGAAGATCAACGAGATCGGCGAGGGCACGAACGAGGTCCAGCGCGTCGTGATCGCTCGAATGATGGGTCTTTAGGCACGGTTAAGATTCGATATCGGAAAAATTAACGATCTCGGCGCGCCGGCATCTGGCGTTGAAAAGCTCGTAGGGATATGATTTTTTCGTCGGGCGGCGATGGTCTGGAGCAATACAATCATCCGGTTTTCCGTACGGATGTTTGCTGTGCTTCCGCCAGGTCGTAGGTGGGAATAAGGAGAAACCGACCTACCCGTTTTTTGCGAGCGCTTAGCTGCTAAGCGCCCCGGATGGCGCATGAAACAATTCGAGACCTCGGCGTCGCACTACCAAGCTCTTTTTGAC
>DASSRQ010000337.1:0-2115 GCA_035701665.1 Vulcanimicrobiaceae bacterium | reverse complement strand
GCATCCACGAGTCTGGGCAGATAGGCGCGCACCGGCGCGAGGGCACCGCGCAACGAGAGGTTGTTCAAAAAGATCGTCCGCATCGGCGGCGTCTTGACGTTGTGCGGCACACCGACGAAACTGACCGTCCCGCCCGGACGGGCGACCTCGATCGCGAGATCCAAACTCTCTTGGTTGCCGACGGCCTCGACAACGCTCGCCGAACCGCCCTTGGTGAGCTCCTTGATTGCGCCGGCGACGTCGTCGTGCGAGTTGAACGTATGCGTGGCTCCGAATTGGCGCGCGATCGAAAGGCGCTTCTCGTTGTGACCGACCGCGACGATGGTCTCGGCATGCTCTAACTTCGCTGCGGAAAGTACCGCGCACAAGCCTACCGCGCCGTCGCCGACGATGACGACGGTTCCCTTCGCACGCGTGTGCGCCGCTACGACGCCGTGATGGCCGGTCGCCATAACGTCGGTGAGCGTCACCGCGGCATCGTATTTGCCCGCGTTCTCTACCACGGCCTCCGGCATCGCGACGAGCGTTCCATCGGCATACGGCACGCGCACGAACTGCGCTTGACCGCCGTTTTCGAAGTCGCCGAAGTTGCTCATGTGGATGCACGAAGTCTGCAGGCCTTCGTGGCAATACGAGCACGTGCCGTCGCTCGAAACGAACGGCGCGATGACGTGGTCGCCCTTGCGGACGCCGGTCACGCCTTTGCCGGCCTCTTCGACTACGCCCACGAACTCGTGGCCGGTGCGGTCGCCCGGCGTCCACTGCGTCACGCCGCGGTAGAACCACAAGTCCGAACCGCAGATGGCGGCGCGCGTGACCCGGACGATGGCGTCCGTGGGCTCGGCTATCGCCGGGTCGGGTACAGTCTCGAGACGGACGTCGTGCGTGCCGTGGTATACCGTAGCTTTCATCGCCGACTATGATTCCCCGCGACGGCGGGAAGTTGCGGACTGGCCGGGGCATTAGCAGACAGTGCATCCGATTGCTAAAAGCGAGGGTTGTAGAGCGCGATGGATTACCAGGAACTGGTCCGGCGGCCGCATTCGGCCCGGTGGGAGCCGAACGCGGATCTCGTCATCGAAGAGGCGGCTCGCCGCGTCGTCGTGCGCGTCGAGGCTGCGGGCGTAGACCCCGAGAGTCTGCGCGCCCACGTCGACGACCGCTTCCTGTTCATCACCGGCCGCCGCGCGGACACGATGCGCTGGCGCGACGGGTCGCTGCTCCAAAAAGAGATCTCCGACGGCGAGTTCCTCAAAAAACTTTATCTGCCGGCTGCGGTGCAGTTCGAAGACGTCACGGCTACCTATCAGGACGGCATGCTGACCATCGTGCTGCCGGTATCCGCATCTGCATTCATTCCGCTGGCGCATACGGAGATTCGCGTCGTCGTAAAAAGGGTTGTTATTTAAAGTGAATTCGATCGGCATACTGCCGCTGCAAGACGCGGTGCTGTTTCCGAACACGGTCATTCCGCTCGCGGTCGTCAAGAAGCCGGGCATTCAGCTCGTCGAGGAGGCGCTGCGCGAAGGCAAGCCCATCGGGTTGACGGTGCTCAAAGATAAAGACATCGAGAATCCGGGGCCGAACGACGTGCACCGCATCGGAACGATCGGCACGGTGCAAAAGATGCTCAAGGTTCCGGACGGCACGCTGCGCTGCATCGTTGCCGGACAGCAGGTCTTCAAGATCGCCTCGTTCGAGCAAACCGACCCGTATATGGTCGCGGCGTACACCGAGCTGCCCGACGTTACCGGTTCCTCCGAACAGTTGACGGCGATGCAGCGCAACCTCGCGGGATTGTTTCAGAAGCTGCTCGGCTATCTGCCGCAAGCGCCGCGCGAGATGGAGATGGAAGTCCAGAACATCACGGATCCGAATCTGTTGACGTACTTCGTCGCCTCGACGATGCGTTTGGAGACCGCGGATCGCCAGGCGATTCTGGAAGAGCGCAACACGGCCAAACGGATGCGCAAGCTCACGATGCTGCTCACCAAAGAGCTGGAAGTTGTCGAGCTCGGGCACAAGATTCAGTCCGACATCCAGCGCGAGATGGAGAAAAATCAGCGCGAGTTCTATCTGCGCCAGCAGCTGCGCGCGATTCAGGAAGAGCTCGGC
>DASSRQ010000336.1:0-5384 GCA_035701665.1 Vulcanimicrobiaceae bacterium | reverse complement strand
GGCCTTCGCCTTGCTCCGGGTTCGGCGGATGCGCGAGCAAACCCAGTGTTGCGCCGCCGATCGCGATCTCAGCCCAATCGTCATCCCGGCTGCGGTTGGAGACCGTTCCGCCGAGCGCTTCGTAAAAGCGGATCGACTCCGCGAGGTTTTCGACATGTACGATTGGCTGTAGCGTCATTTCAGTTAGCAGTCTAAAGTTTTGCGAGCGCATTTGGCAAGCAAGGGAGGGTTTGTCGTTTGTTGATTTGCACTCGTTAGCCGGGTACGGAAGCGGCATGGACGAGATATCGGGTTTGGTACAACAGTTCACGGGCGGTCAGGCCGACCCGCAGCAAGTGGGTCAAGCGGCGGACCAGCATTTGAACAGCGTGCCTCCGTCTGAGGTGCAACAGCAACTGCAAACCGCTGCCGATAACGCAGAGAACAACGGCAACGGCGAACTTGCGTCGACCATTCGCAACATGCTGGATCAGCATGGCGGCGGTCAGGGTATTGTCGGCGAGGCCGTCACGTTGATCAAGAGCAATCCGCAAGTGCTGCAGCACTTCGAGCCGGAGTTCGTTCGCGGGATTTTAAGTAAGATTTAGCGCCGATTTCGCCGCCCTTACCAATCGCGCGGGCGCAGGCCGGCTGCGAGGTTTTCCAACGTTTGCTTGAGGCGTCTGGTGCGCGTTTCGGGGCGCTTTGCGCTGTGCAGCCGGTACAGCACCGAGTAGAGTTCGCTTTTCGTCAATTGCTCGTACAGCGCGCGGGCCTTTTTGTTTTTGGCGAGCGCGGCGAGGAGATCGTCGGGCGCTTGCACCTCGCTTTGGCCGGCGTAGGCGCGATCCCAGCGGCCGTCGCGTTTTGCCGCTTCGATTTGCGCCATGCCGGCGGGCTGCATTTGGCCGTCAGCAATCAACCGTTCCACGCGAACGGTGTTCGTTTTCGACCATGGGCTTCGCGCGCGGCGCGGCGTGAAGCGCTGCAGAAACGAATCTTCATCGTACGATTGTTTCTTGCCGTCGATCCATCCGAAGCAGAGTGCCTGTTCGACGGCCTCATCGTAGGAGACGGTTTGCTGCCCCGAATTGCGCTTGTAGATGCGAAGCCAAAAGCCGTCGCTCTTCGCGTGGTTCTTTGCGAGCCACGTTCGGAACGTCGCCGCCGATTTTGAAACTGCGGATGGTATCGGGATCGGGAAGCGCCGCACTCATATGCGCTGACAGGATTCGAATAGCGGATGGCCCTATCATTTACGCGCATGAGTAAAGTACGAGTTGCCGGGTTCGGCGTTTCGCTCGATGGGTTTTCTGCGGGAACCGATCAGAGCTTGGAAAACCCGCTGGGCGTGCGCGGGCCGGAGATCTTTCAGTGGTTCTTTCCGACGCGGACGTTCCGTCATATGCACGGACAAGGGGACGGCGAGACCGGCATCGACGACGACTTTGCCCGGCGCGCGATGGAGGGGTTCGGGGCGTTCATCCTCGGGCGCAATATGTTCGGGCCGATCCGCGGCGAATGGCCGGACGACGAATGGAAAGGCTGGTGGGGCGAAGACCCGCCGTATCATGCGCCGACGTTCGTGCTGACGCATTATGCGCGTCCGTCCATCGAGATGCTGGGCGGAACGACGTTCCATTTTGTTACCGGCGGGATCGACGAGGCGTTGAAGCTTGCGCGTGAAGCGGCGGGCGCGAAAGACGTCAAGATCGGCGGCGGTGTGGAGACGGTGCGGCAGTACGTTCGGGCCGGGCACGTTGACGAGCTGCATCTTGCGGTTGCGCCGGTGGTGTTGGGGCACGGGGAGTCGCTGTTCGACGGCCTGGATTTTCGCGAGCTGGGGTATCGTACGGTGGAGCACGTTGCTACGGCGCGTGCTACGCACGTTGTTTTGGCTAGGTAACGGGCCTACGGCATCGTGACGCGGCCGGTTTCCATCAGTACGTTCATAAGTTGCGTGGTTTTTTTGTAGCCTTTCGGGATTGCGAACGTGCTCGCCGGCGGTGCGGATGTTGACACTTGCGTTAGATCGGCGCTGACGGATGCGACGGGGCCGCCCGTGGCAGTCACGTCGGCGTGAAGCGGAATGCCGTTCAAATCGTCGGCGAGCGCAAACGTGCCCGAGCTGGTCTGAGCCGGCTCGCCGTGCTTCTGGCTCTTATGCGTGAAAGCAAAGACGCTCGCGGTGTGCCCGTTGACCGTTTTGTGGCCCGTGAGATCGATGGAACTGCTGTACGAGTCGTACTTCGTCATCGAACTTAAGCCATTCGAGATAGTCGTCCATATCGAGGACGAGCTCGATTTGCCGTTGTTCTTTTGCGTGGGCTTTGGTACGGCAAGCTTGCTCTGATAGTAGTAGGGGTGTGACGAAGACCAAATGGTCAGCAAGCTTTTGCTTTGATCAACTACCACAGTGATCGTGCCTTTCGGGATGAACTGCGCCATCATCGTGTTGGCGTTGGGGTCGTCGGCGGCGGCAACGATGCGCAGCACGTCGACGCGCGTCAGCAAGTTGCGGTGGGCAACGCGCATTTGGATCTGCACGGTTCCGGACTTACCGTCCGGCGTCTGGCCTTTCAGGTTCATTGCGCCGGTGGCGGAGAACGACGGCATGGACGGTTGCGGCGCGGGCGTCGGTGCTGCGGCCGATGCCATGACGACGAGCGCTAGGGCGAGGGCACGTTTGTTCATAGGTTGAGGGTTCGATGAGCTTGACGAGCGTCACTTGTTTAGTGCGGAATTGGCTCGGAAATGCTAAAAAGCATGAGCCAGGATTCTAGCCGCTGGCCGCTGTTGCGTCAGCTTTTCGGGGACGACAAGTTGGGGCTTGGTGCTGCCGTGCGGTCGCCGAAAACCGAACGATGGACTGCGCGAACCACGAAGGCCAAAGTGGTCAAAAGCGTCTGCCCGTTTTGCGCCGTGGGCTGCGCGCAAAACGTGTATGTCGAAGACGGCAAGATCACGCAGATCGAAGGTGACCCGGCTAGTCCCATCTCGCGTGGACGGTTGTGCCCGAAGGGCGCGGCGACGCGTTCGATGGTGCAAAGTCCAAGCCGGGAATTCAAAGTAAAATACCGGCGGCCGTACGGCACGCAGTGGGAAGAGCTGCCGCTCGAGACCGCGATGGAGATGATCGCGGACCGCGTTTTGAAGACGCGGCGCGAGACGTGGGAAGCCACCGACAAAGACGGCAAAACGATCAACCGCTGTTACGGTATCGCGAGTCTCGGCGGCGCGACGCTGGACAACGAAGAGAATTACTTGATGAAGAAACTCTACACTGCGCTGGGCGTGGTGCAGGTAGAGAATCAAGCCCGAATATGACATAGCTCGACGGTTCCCAGTTTGGGAACCTCGTTCGGACGCGGCGGCGCCACCGATTTTCTGCAAGACATGCAGTATTCGGATTGCATCGTCATTATGGGCAGCAACATGGCCGAAAACCATCCCGTCGGTTTTCAGTGGGCCGTCGAAGCGCGCGAGAAGGGTGCGCGCCTGATACACGTCGACCCGCGGTTTACGCGCACGAGTGCGATGGCCGATACGCACATCGCGATCCGGCCGGGCACCGATATTGCGTTTCTGGGCGGCATCATCAACTATATCTTGACGAACGAACGCGACTTTCGAGAGTACGTCGTCAACTATACCAATGCGCCGGTCATTCTGCGCGACGATTATCAGGATACCGAAGATCTCGGCGGCTTTTTCAGCGGATGGAAACCCGAGAGCAACGGCTATCACTTCGCCACGTGGCAGTACAAAGATATGGATCTGCATGGGTCGGCGGGACAACGCGAAGGCGAAGAGTCGCTGGCCGGTGCGCAGGCGTTCGAGCAGAAAGAAGATGCGCTGGTTGACGGCAATCCGCCGCATATCGACAAGACGCTGCAGCATCCGCGCTGCGTGTATCAGGTGCTGAAGAAGCACTACGCGCGGTATACGCCGGAGACGGTTGCGAGGATCTGCGGCATCGAACCGGAGCAGCTCGTCGCCGTTGCAGAAGCGCTGTGCGATAACAGCGGGCGCGAACGGACCGGGTGTTTTGCGTATGCGGTTGCATGGACGCAGCACACGTACGGCGTGCAGATGATCCGCGGCGCGGCGATCATTCAACTGTTGCTCGGCAACATGGGCAGGCCGGGCGGCGGCGTGTATGCGCTTCGCGGGCATTCGTCGATTCAAGGGTCGACGGATATTCCGACGCTGTTCGACATTCTGCCGGGTTATCTGCCCATGCCACATGCCAAGCAGCACAGCAGCCTGCAGCACTACATCGAATCGGAAGGCGCGAAAACCGGCTATTGGGGCAACACCGACAAGTACATGGTGAGCCTGCTCAAAGCGTGGTTCGGCGACGCGGCGAGCGCGGAAAACGAGTATCTGTTTCAGGCGTTGCCGCGGATCAGCGGCGACCATTCGACGTACCGCAGCATCATGGGCATGCTGGACGGCAAGGTCAAAGGCTTCTTTGTCTGCGGTGAAAATCCGGCGGTTGGTTCGGCGAACTCCGCGTTGCATAGGCGCGCGCTGGCGAAGCTGGAGTGGCTGGTCGTTCGCGATTTCAGCGACATTGAAACGTCGGCGTTTTGGTACGATTCGCCCGAGATCGAAAGCGGCGAGACGCGCAGCGATGCGATCGGCACGGAAGTGTTTTGGATGCCGGCCGCGGCCCACACCGAGAAAGACGGATCGTACACGAATACGGCGCGGCTGCTGCAGTGGCATCACAAAGCGGTCGAGGCGGAAGGCGATGCGCGATCGGAGTTGTGGTTCTACTATCACTTGGGGCGGATGCTGAAGAAACGCATGCGCGGCGGAAGTGAGCCGCACCCGGAACTGATGGATGCGCTGACGTGGGAGTATCCGACGATCGGCGAGATTCAGGAACCCGATGCGCACGCGGTTCTGCGTGAGATCTCCGGCTACGATGCGAGCGGCAAAGCGCTTTCGGCATACACGGAACTCAAGGCGGACGGCAGCACGAAGTGCGGGTGCTGGATCTACTGTGGGTCGTTCGCGGACGACGAGAACAAAACGGCGCGGCGCAAACCGCATTGGGAGCAGAATTGGGTTGCGCCCGAGTGGGGTTGGGCGTGGCCGGCGAACCGGCGGATCATTTACAATCGCGCATCGGCCGACCCGGACGGCAAGCCGTGGAGCGAGCGCAAGAAGCTCGTGTGGTGGGATGAAGCCAAGGGCGAGTGGACCGGTGAGGATACGCCCGACTTCGAGAAGACGAAACGCCCGGACTACATTCCGCCCAAAGGTGCGACGCGCGAAGAGGCGATTGCGGGCACGCATCCGTTCATCATGCAAGACGACGGGCGCGGGTGGATCTTTACGCCGAACGGCGTTGTCGACGGACCGTTGCCGACGTACTACGAGCCGCAGGAATCGCC
>DASSRQ010000335.1:0-13044 GCA_035701665.1 Vulcanimicrobiaceae bacterium | reverse complement strand
CAAAACGCGGATTTTCATTCGGCCGAGTTGACCGGAGCGGATTTCAGCAGCACGAACCTGCGCGGCGCGAACTTCTCGAATGCGCGGATGATGGGGTGCGATTTCAGCCGCGCCGATGCGACCGGAGCGCGTTTCGACGGCATCGTTGCGACCGGGTGCGACTTCAGCGGGGCGGTCATGGACACCAACGCTGCCGCGCAGATCGTCCGCGGATGCCGCAGCGGCTGCGACCTGTCGCGCTTCAATCTTCAAGGCGCGGATCTGCGCAACGTTTCGATTAGCGGCGTTTCGTTGACCGGTGCGGATCTTCGCAATGCCAATCTCTCCGGCGGAGTGTTCAGCGGCGTCGACTTCGACAACGCACGGCTCGATGGAGCGAATCTGAACGGAGCACGCTTCATCAACTGTTCGTTCGACGGCGTCGATAAATCGCACGTCGATTTCAGCCGCGCATCGCAAGTGATTCAAGACGGAGATCGCAATAAATGATCGCCTTTCTGCTGGCCGTCACGTTTGCCGCGCGCTGCATCGGCTGTTCGTTCGCCGGTGCCGATCTGCACGGACAAGATCTGCGCGGCGCCGCCTGGGTCGGCGTGGACTTGAGTCATGCGGATCTGCGCGGAGCAAACCTCTCGGGCGTGAAGATGGCCGGCGCGAATATGCGGTCCGCCGATCTGCGCGGCGCGGATCTGCGCGACGCGCGTTTCGCCGGCGCGAATCTGCAAAATGCACGGCTCGACGGCGCGAAACTCGACGGCATCCGGCTTGCCGGTGCAAATCTGACCGGAGCCGTTTTGCAGAACGTGGACGACGGCCAGCTGCGATCGCTGCTTTCGCACTGCGCCGGATGTACGCTTCGCGGCGTCGACCTGCACGGTAAGAACCTGCACGGCGTCTCGCTTGTGGCCTCGGATTTGCGTCAGACGAACCTGCGCAATGCCGACCTATCGGGCGCGGTTCTGTGCACGCGCGACACCGATGACGACAACGGGCACGTGACATACGGCGACATAAGTTGCAGCGATTTGTCCGGAGCGGACCTGCACGGGGCCAATCTGCGGGGCGTTCAGACCTGCACTTGGCACGAGAGCGCCCGGACCTGCGAGCCTGCCTCGGCGCAGACGCTGCGGGACAAGGCGCACGCGTCGCTCGACGGCGCTTCTTTAGGCCAATAAGCAAGGGTAGCAGGCACAAACACCGCGTTCAAGCGTATATATAGACGTAATGTACGCACGTCTTATGGCGCCGGCCGCATTTGCGGCCGCCGTTCTTCTCAGCATCCAGCCGGTACCGGCCGCGATTAAAACGCTTCCGAAACCCGTACCGACTGCGACGCCGCTAAAAACGATCAAACACGTTTACTCCTCTTCACGCCTTTGCGCAGGTCTGAAACGTTCCGTCGGCCCGGCCATCGGCAAGATGCTGCAGAACGACAAGACGATTGCAACGAGCCGTCCTTTGCTGCAAGATTTCGTCAAGAGTTCTTCGCTCGGCAGTCAGGGCGGGCGCGATATCGCCGTCGAGCGGCTCGAGGGCCTCGTCGGTCCGCTCGTCAAGAACACGCAGAGCATCGAACAACTCTTGAACGATCCGGTCTACGCGAAGCGAGCGCAGAACGATAACGACAAGCAGTTGCTGACGCTGCGCGCGCAGCTCAAAACGATTCTGGATCAGCAGAAGGCGGCGCTCGATCTCATCAGCGGTTTCGTCGATACGGAACAGCTTGGCGAACTCAAAGCCGCAGGCCACGAATACGATTCGGCGATCAACGGCGGTGCGACGCCGCAGCCCTCGACGAATGCCTCGAACTATAACAATCAAGGCACCTCGCCGTCCGCCACGCCGGATCCGATTTTAAATGCAGGCGTCGGTTCGCAAAACGATCCGAACAGCACGCACGCAAACGATCCGCGGTATCAGGGAACCAACAACGCGCTCGGATACAATCCGCTCAACGCGTTCGACCAGCAGATGCTGGCGTACCAGTCACAGATCGCGCAGAGCGAAAGCCACGCGACGATCACCGTGATGCGCGCCGTGCCGGTTTGCGGCGGTCAGGTGCCCCCGCCTGCGGGTGCTGCTTCGCCCGCACCGGCGGTTCCGGTGCCCTCGCCGACGCCGGCGCCGCTGTCCTCGCTTAAACCGTAACCGCCTCCGCCGGGCGTTTGAATCACGAGCGTTTCGCCGGGTGCGAACGCTCGTGTTGTTTTTGCGGGCAGTTTTTGCGCGGGCGCTCCTTGCGCGGCAACGCGATGCGCTCCGGTGCGCGCACTGCCGCCGCCTTGCGCACCTTTCGGCGCGACCGCGTGCCGTTCGGACAGCAATGAGAAGCGCGCCGCACCGCCGGTCAGTTCCAGCGCGCGAATCAAACCGTCGCCGCCGCGGAACGCCCCGCTGCCGCCGGTACCGGCTGCAAACTCATAGCGCGTAACGCGCAGCGGAAAGTCGCGTTCGATCGCTTCGATCGGCGTGTTCAGCGTATTGGTCATGTGGCATTGAATGCCGGAGAGCCCGTCGGCATTCGGACGCGCGCCCATGCCGCAGCCGTTCGTCTCGTAAAACGCCCAGGAGGTGCCGTCGGGCGCGGTGCCGCCGATCATCACGTTGCTCATCGTTCCGCCGCTCTGCGCGGGAACGCGTTCGGGTGCGGCTAACGCGAGCGCTCCGAGTACGACGTCGGCATTGCGCGTACTCGTTTCGACGTTGCCGCCGCCGACCGGTGCGGGACGCACGGGATTGAGCAGCGTGCCTTGCGGCACCTCGACGCTCACGGGACGGAAGCAGCCTTCGTTCATCGGGATCGCGGGATCGGTTACGGCGCGCAACGCGTAATGCACGCCGGAAAGTGTGACGCCGTAGACGGCATTCATCGGGTACGGCACTTGCGCGGCCGTGCCGGTGTAATCGAAGTGGGCGCTACCGTCGCGCAACGTTAGGGTTAACGCGATGCGGATCGACGGGCTGCCGTCGCGATCTTCCATCACGTCTTCGTAGCGGAACGTTCCGTCGCCGAGCGCGCGCAGTGCGGCGCGCATGCGGATCTCGCTGTCGTTCAGCAGCGTTTCGATCGCGGCATCGACAGTCTGCGTGCCGTACCGTTCCAGCAGTTCGATCACGCGGCGTTCGCCCGTGTAGTTCCCGGCGGTTTGCGCGCGCAGATCGCCGCTTCGCGCCTGCGGGGTGCGTGAGTTTGCGCGAAAGAGTGCGATGGCCGCATCGTCCAAGCGAATCGGCGGCACGACCAAGCCTTCGGCAAAAAGATCGCCGGCGTCGGCCGACATCGACCCGGGCACCATGCCGCCGACGTCGGTGTGATGGGCTTTGTTTGCCGCGTATCCGAAGAGTTCGTCGCGGAAGAAGATGGGGCGGATCAGCGTGACGTCGTTGAGATGCGTTCCCGAGACGTACGGATCGTTCACGACCCACATCTCGTCCGGACCCATGCGTTCTCCACGCGCCTCAATGGTGCGCAGCGTCTCTTTCAAGCCCCACGGCAGCGATCCGAGATGCACCGGAATGTGTTCGGCTTGTGCGATCAGCCGCGCGCGGCGGTCGAACAGCGCGCAAGAATGATCGAGCCGCTCTTTGATGTTCGGTGAGTACGCACTGTTGCGGACGGCGATGCCCATCTCTTCGCTTGCGTAGGTCAGCGCGCTTTTGATGACTTCGACGGTGATGCGATCGACGCTCATCGGATGCGCTCCTGAACCTGCGGTTTGATTCGGCGCCAGATGGCAGCAGCGCGGGCGATGGCCGGCGGCCGTTCGGCGAGCGCACGCACAGCGACGCGGCCTGCATCGCACTTGCGCGCGCGTTTGGCCAGCACGGCGCAGTCGTGCGAGGCACCGAGTTCGTCCGTGATCTGCGAGAGCGCCTCGGCGGTCTGCGCCAGCTCCGGTATCTCGAAAAGCTCGATAGCGAACCGTAAGCGTTTGCATGCCAGACGGAAGCGATGCTGACGTTCGTCGTCGTCGACGTGTAACGCGTCTTCGCAAGCGAAACACTCTTGCGCGCGGCGCCGCAGCACCTCATCGACGATCTGCGTTTTGCTGCTCATACCTTCGGCCCGCGATCTTCCAGCGCTCGTCCGAGCTTGCGCTGCGCTTTTTTACGCCGCTTGCGCAACGCGTCTGCAACGTGTTTGAGTTCTTTGCGCTCGCCGGCGTCCGCGGTGTCTTTATAGGACTTCAGGCGATCCAGCAAGACGTCCGCATCGCGAATCTTGCCGGCGGCGCGGTAGAGCGTGCGCACGCGTTCGTACAAATCGACAGTCTGGGCGCCCGAGGCGGGCCCGAGATCTTCGAGCGCGGAGCGCAGGCGTGCGAGCGATTTGCGCGCGCGGTGCAAACGTTTGGCCGAACGCTGCTTTTTGCCGTATTTGCGCAGCGCGCGCACCGCTTCGTCCAGCCGCCGTTCGATGAGCGACTGCGCCCATGCAGCGCCGCCGCCGTTATGCACCGGTGCGCTCCAACTGCAGCATCGCTCCGGCCATGCGCGCAAGCCATCCGGGCGCAACGAACGTACAGGTGTCGTACTGTTCGATGAGCGCGGGGCCTTCGATCGTTACATCTGCGGCAAGCGATGTGCGCTGCAGGACCGGCGTCTTCACCCGCGCGCCATCGAGCCACACGTCGCGCGATGCGGACTGCGCATCTCGCGCGGGTTCGCGAGCGGGCGCCACGGGCGGTTCGAGCGCGGCCACGGCATCGATTCTTGCCGTGACGATCTCGACCGCTTCTTCGCGCACGTCGTAGCCATAGCGCTGCGCATGCGCGGCGTGAAAGCGTTCGGCGATCTCTTCGGGAAGCGTCCGCTCTTCCACGGCCAGTTCGAAGCTTTGTCCGCGGTAGCGCACATCGTACGTCAAGGCAAACTGTGCTTGCTGCGCAGCGTTTTGCTCGGCCAAAGCGCGCTCCCCGCGCTCGCGCAGATCGCGCACGAGCGTTTCGAGTTCCGCAGGCGCGATCTCGTGAGCGGCACGCATGACGGTATGTACGAAGCTTGCGCGCAGCGGCGCAACCAGCAAGCCTTGCGCGGAGAAGACGCCGGGATCGGCCGGAATCAAGACGGTGCGGATGCCGAGTTCGTCCGCAAGCGCGCAGCCGTGCAGCGGGCCGTTGCCGCCGAATGCGACCATCGCGAACTCGCGCGGATCGTAGCCGCGCTCGACCGTGACGATGCGCAGCACTTTCGCCATCTGCGCATCGACGATGCGCACGATACCGGCGGCGGTTTCTTCCACGCTCATCCGCAGCGCACGGGCGAGCGCTGCAATCGCTGCTCGCGAACGCGACGCATCGATCGGCAGCGTACCGCCCGCGAGCGCTTCGCCGCTCAAACGCCCGAGCACGACGTTCGCATCGGTTACCGTCGCGCGATCGGAGTTGCCGTAACATGCGGGACCGGGATCGGCGCCCGCCGAGAGCGGGCCCACGCGAAGCGCGCCCGCTTCATCCACGAACGCAATCGTTCCGCCGCCCGCGCTGATCTCGGCGAGATCGACGAACGGAAAGCGTACGGGATAGCCGCTGCCTTTGACGGATCGTCCGCTGTGCGTGGTACCGGCGGCTTCGAATTCGTTGGCGATCTGCACGGTGCCGTCGACGATCGTGCCGGCTTTTGCCGTCGTTCCGCCCATGTCGAATGAAAGCACGCGCCGCGCGTTCGCACCGCGTGCGAGATCGGCTGCCGCAATGACGCCGCTGGCGGGGCCGCTTTCGATAATCGCCGCGGGCAGGCGCGCGACGCGTTCGGCCAGCGCCATGCCGCCGTTACTTTGCATCACGTACAACGGCACGTCGATACCGCGTTCGCGCAGCGCATCGCGCAGGCGATCGAGATAGCGCTGCACGATCGGCTGCAACGCCGCATTCACGAGCGCCGTCGAGAAACGTTCGTATTCACGGTACTCGGGATCGATCTGCGCCGACCGCGTTACCGGCATACCGGGAAACGCGCGTTCGATTGCGGCGGCCATTTTGCGTTCGTGCGCATCGTTGGCATACGAATGCAGAAAGCCGATCGCGACCGCATCGGGATTGCGCGTCTGCAACTCGCGCACGACGCGTTCGCATTCCGCATCCGAGAGCGCTTCGAGCACGTTGCCGTTGAAGTCCAAGCGTTCGCGCACGCCGATGCGGTCTTCGCGCGCGGCGAGCGGACGCGGCCGGCTGACGAACAGGTTGTAGACTTCGCTGCGGTTCTGGCGGCCGATCTCGACGACGTCGCGGAAGCCGTGGGTGGTCACAAACGCCACGCGCGGCAGTTCCAAGTGCATCTGCCCAAGCAGGGCGTTGGTGGCGATGGTGGTCGAGTGGGCGAGGTATTCGATGGGCGGCCGGCTGCCCAGCCGGGCAAAGAGAGCATCCAATGCGGCGAGGACGCCTTCTTCGGGCGCGCGCGGCGTGGACGGCACTTTGACCACGTGCCGGACCCCGGTCCGGGCGTCCAAAGCCGCCAGATCGGTGAAGGTTCCGCCGACGTCGATTCCTATGCGCATAGCCGCGTCGTTGTTAATTGACATCGAACATATGTTCGATTAGGATGGTTCTCCCATGAACTCTGCACCTTGCCTCGGCCCCTCCGTTTCAGCCACTTTTGAAAGCCTCAAAGCGGGTCTGGACGTGCGGGCGGGCGGCCGCATCGTCGCCGCCGTGGCGGATGCGTTCGCGACAGGTTTTCCCGCATTGGACGAAGCC
Source organism: Vulcanimicrobiaceae bacterium (assembly GCA_035701665.1). Taxonomy (GTDB): domain Bacteria; phylum Vulcanimicrobiota; class Vulcanimicrobiia; order Vulcanimicrobiales; family Vulcanimicrobiaceae; genus DASSRQ01. Next base: position 6,346 of record DASSRQ010000335.1, on the reverse strand, counting down.
CTCTCGGGCGGCTTTCCGCGCGGGACAGTGGGCACGTTCGAAGGCGCGCCGAGCGCGGGCAAGACGGCGCTGGTAGCCGGCATGCTGGCGCGCGCGACCGCGGACGGCCTGGCGGCCATCGTCGACGACGGCTCGCTCTATCCGCCCGATCTGGAGCGCGCGGGCGTGGTGCTGGAGCGGCTGCTGATCGCAACGGCGGTCTCGCCGCTGGAGATCGCACGCAGCGCGGATATTCTGCTGCGCGCCAAGGCGTTCTCGCTGGTGGTCATGCCGGCGGTGCCGCTGCGCGGGACGGTATGGTCGCGGCTGTGCGGGCTCGCGCAGAAGAGCGGGACGCTGCTGCTCTCGCTGGCGCTGCATCCGTCGACGGAACTTGCGTACTTCGCCTCGACGCGCGTGCGCTGCGCGATCGACCGTGTGGTGTGGGCGGACGGCAGCGGCCTGATGGGCGGGCTTGCGGGTTACGAGATGCACGCGCACGTGCTCAAACACAAACGCGCGGCGCCGGGCGCCGTCGCACGTCTGCACATTGGAGCGGCCTCATGATTTTGTGCGTTCACGTTCCAACATTCGGATTGGCGCTGGCGCGCCGCGACCGCCCCGACATCGGCGACGACGAACCTGCGGTCTTGGCAGACAAGCCCGATCGCGGACGCGTTATCGAAGTCGACTCCGGAGCCCATGCGCTCGGCGCACGCGTCGGACATACGGTGCTGCAGGCGCGTGCCGCGGCGGATCGCGTGCACGTCTTGGTCCACGATGCGCAGCACGCGCATGCAACGTGGATGGATATGCTGGATGCGCTCGATGCGGTCTCGCCGCTGGTTGACGACAGCGGTGAAGGCACGGCGTATTTAGAGATGCGCGGCATCAACGGCGATGCGGATGCGTGGATGCGGCGCGCGCTGCATGCACTACGCGGCTTCGACCTGCCCGTGCGCGCGGCGGTGGCGGAGAATAAGTTTCTGGCATATGCGCGCACGTATGCGCCGGACGACAATATCGGGAAACTGCCGCTGCACGTGCTGCAGATCGATCCGCGCGCAATCGAACGGCTGCACCTGCTGGGCGTGCACCGGTTGGAAGAACTCGCCGCGCTGCCGCACGGACCGTTCGTGCGCCGGTTCGGGAAAGAAGCGGCGGTGTGGCACGAACGCGCGCGCGGGATCGACCCGACGCCGCTGCGTCCGCGCGCGCACGAGTTACAGATCGATGCCGCGGTATTCGGCGAAGGCAGCGCGCAGGCGCTGGAACAGGTTTTGTTCGCGTTGCGCGTACTGGCCGATCGCGTCTGCCGCGATCTGGAACGTGCCGGCAGAGCGACCAATACCGTGAAGTTGACGTTCGAGTGCGAAAACGGCGACTTGCGCGAAGTCGATGCGGGGTTTGCGCAGGCGACGGGCGACCCGCGAGTGATGCTGGACGTGATCCGCGCGAAACTCGAGCCGATCGTCTTCGATGCGCCGGTGACGGGGCTGCGCATGCAGGCGATGCAGTTGGAAGAGTGCGGCGCAGTCGCGACGCTGTTCGGACAGAACGGTGCGGATCCGCAGGCGCTGGCGGTTGCGCTGGCGCGTTTGCAAGCGGCGACGGGAAGCATGCCGCAGCGCGCGCATACGCGCCCGGCGGCGGTTTTGGAACGGCGTTATGGGTTTGAGGAGTTTCGCGTCGCTTCGACAAGCTCAGCGGTCCTTCGACGGGCTCAGGATGACAGAGGTGGGGCTCAGGATGACACGGCAATCATTCCCCAGCTCAAACTCTTAACTGTAAAAGAGATCGACGTCACCATGAACGCCAACGCGCCGCAGCGGGTACAGCACAAACGCGTGCTCAACTGCGCGGGACCGTGGCGTGTGGACGACGGCTGGTTTCACGATCCGGTCGTGCGCGACGAGTACGATGTCTTATTGGAAGACGGAATGCTTTGCCGCATCTACCGCCAAGGATCGCACTGGTATCTGCGAGGCTCGTATGATTGACGAACTGCCGAGCGAAACGGCGTGCGAACGGTTTCAAACCGTCGCGTGGAACTGGCTGCAAAGCGGGGAGATTACGCGCACCGCGCACATGCTCTCGCCGCTCGAAGAACTGGCCGGCTTCAACTTCGGCTTTGTCTATCTGCTTGCCGTTCCGGGCGTGATGGAGCAACTCGTGTACAAGATCGGGTTCTCCGAACATCCGATGCGCCGCATCCGCGAACTGCAGCCGCAGTACCGCGGCCGGTTGAGCCTGCGCGCCTGTTTCGTGGGCGATCAGCCGGCGGAGCGGTTCGCGCACCGGCGGTTTGCGAGCCTGCGCGTGAAGAACGAGCTGTTCTACGCGCACCCCATCATCGAAGAGTATTTCAAAACCTCGCGCGAGCAGATGCGCGAACGGATCCGTTCCGTTCACGTCTGTACGTCCGGTTGCCCGCAACTGCGTCCGCGCATGGATCTGCGGATGCTGGGCTCCTGGCTCTCGCGTTAATTTAAGTAAGGAAGTATTGCATGGAACAGCGCCTTAGTTTGGTCACACTCGGCGTGCGCGACGTCGCGGCGGCCAAAGCGTTCTACGAGCGCCTAGGATGGAAATGCGGCAACGACCATCCGGAGGTGGCGTTCTTTCAACTCGGCGGCACGATCTTCGGTTTATGGAATACCGATATGCTCGCCGACGATGCAAAGCTGCCGCGCGAACGCGCCGCATTCAGCGGTGTTTCGCTTGCCTACAACGGACGCGATAAAGAAGAAGTGGATGGCGTGTTTGCCCAGGCGGTTGAAGCGGGCGCAAAAGCGCTCAAAACGCCGGAAGAGACATTTTGGGGCGGCTACTCCGGCTATTTCAGCGATCCCGACGGCCACGTGTGGGAAGTTGCCTGGAATCCGCAGTGGCGCATCGCCGCCGACGGCAGCGTGCATCTGCAGTAATCGTTCGTGGCCGGCTACGCCGAACTTCACGCGCACTCCAACTTTACGTTTCTCGAAGGCGGCTCGCACCCGGAAGAACTCGTAGAAGTCGCAGCCCAGCTTGGGCTGGGTGCGCTTGCGCTGACCGATCGCAACGGCCTGTACGGCTCGGTGCGGTTTTCGCGCGCCGCGGCCGAGGTGAAACTGCCCGGCATCATCGGCAGCGAACTCACCTTCGCGGATGGTGCCGCGCCGATCGTTGCGCTGGCCGAAGACGAACGCGGCTACGCCAATCTGTCGCAGATTATCTCGGCCGGTCAACTGCGCGGCGCAAAGAACGAGCCGCAGCTGCATGAAAGCGATCTGGACGGACGCAGCGATGGACTCATCGTGCTTACCGCGGAGAGCGGGGTCGAACGGCTGAGTCGTCTGCGCGAACGGTTCGGCGATCGGCTGTATCTGGAGATGCAGCATCATCTGCACGCGCAGGATGCGCGCACGTGCCGCGTGCTGGCGGAGCGTTCGGCAGAACTCGATATTCCGCTGGTAGCGACCAACGGGGTGATGTACGCGCTCAAAGAACACGGGCGTTTGGCCGACGTGCTGTTCTGCATCAAGAACCGCACCAATCTGCAGCAGGCGCGCGAGGATGCGCTGCTGCGTCCGAACTCGGAGTATCACCTGAAGACGCCGCGGATGATGGCGCAGATCTTTTCGGCGTATCCGCAGGCGGTGAAGAACACACTCGTTATCGCCGAGCGCTGTGCGTTCCGGTTAGATAAACTTGCCGGGCAGTTCCCGGTCTTTCCGGTGCCCGACGGCTACACGCGGCAGAGTTATCTGCGCGATCTCGTCTATCGCGGCGCGGCCGAACGTTACGGAACGCCTATTGCCACCAACGTCGAACGGCAACTCGAGTACGAACTCGGCATGATCGCACGGATGGATCTGGCGGGCTATTTCTTGATCGTGTGGGATATCGTCCGTGCGGCCCAAGAACTGCGGGTGCTCTGCCAAGGGCGCGGATCGGCGGCGAACAGCGCGGTGTGTTACGCGCTCGGGATTACGGCGGTGGATCCGATCGGGATGAACCTGCTGTTCGAACGCTTCATGTCCGAAGGGCGCGAAGAGATTCCCGACATCGACATCGACTTTGCGCACCAAGATCGCGAGAAGGTGATTCAATACGTCTACGATCGCTACGGACGAACGCACGCGGCGATGGCGGCCGAAGTGATCACGTATCACGCGCGTTCGGCGATTCGCGATATCGGTAAAGCGATTGGACTCACGCTGGCGCAAGTGGATGCGGTGGCGAAGGACTTCGATGCTCGCGAGTCTTTGACGGGCGCGTTGGGCGTTGAAGAAACGCAATGTCATCCTGAGGTATCGAAGGACCCTGAGGTATCGAAGGGCAGGATCGACCCACCCCCCGAAAGAGGCAAACCCCGAACGCCGCGCTTAGGTCACGCGCACGACTACCACGGTTTCCACGGCCGCGATTACGGCGACAACCCCGACCCGCACATCAAACCGTCGGTCGACGGCCCCATCGGTGAGTTGCTGTTTGCGTTATGCCGGCGCATCGACGGGTTTCCGCGGCACATGGGCATTCATTCGGGCGGCATGGTGATCACGCGCGATCCGCTGGTGCGCGTTGCGCCGATCGAGTGGGCGACGATGCGCGACCGCACGATCGTGCAGTGGGATAAAGACGATCTGCAAGAACTCGGGTTGATTAAGATCGATCTGTTGGGCTTGGGCATGCTCTCGCTGTTGCGCGAGGCGTTTGCCCTGCACGCGCGCTGCACGCACCGCGGCGACGAATGGATCCGCACGCTCGATGCGCGCTTATCCGAAGCCGATCTGGGACATCCCGATCGTCTGGCGTCGTCGATTGCATCCGCTGCGTCGACAACTCGGCACGGGCAGATGGAACGCGTGCGGTTGGAGCCGGACGACGGCGTTGCCGCGCAAGCTCTCGCGCCGACACTGCAACTGCACACGATTCCCGCCGACGACGAAGCGACATACGAGATGATCTCGAAGGCCGATACGATCGGCGTCTTCCAGATCGAGTCGCGTGCGCAGCAGTCGATGCTGCCGCGCATGAAGCCGAACTGTTTTTACGACATCGTCATGCAGGTGGCGATCATCCGGCCCGGCCCGATTCAAGGGCAGATGATCCATCCGTTCTTGCGGCGGCGTTCGGGGTTGGAACCGGTGACGTATCCGCATCCGAAACTCAAACCCGTGCTCGAACGCACGCTCGGCGTGCCGCTGTTTCAAGAGCAGGGCATGCGCATGGCGATCGAAGCCGCCGGATTCTCACCGGCCGAAGCCGATAAACTGCGACGCGCAATGGGCCACAAACGTTCGCGCGAACGCATGCTGGAGATTCAGCCCAAACTCGTAAACGGCATGGTAGAGAACGGCATCGATCGTGCTGCGGCCGAGCAACTGTTTCACATGCTGGAAGGCTTTGCCGATTACGGTTTCCCAGAATCGCATGCGGCAAGTTTTGCGCTGCTCGCGTACGAGTCTGCATATCTGAAGTGTCACTATCCGGCGCTCTTTGCGGCGGCGATTCTCAACGTGCAGCCGATGGGATTTTACTCGACCGAAGTGCTGGTGAACGATGCGCGCCGGCACGGCGTCAAAGTCAAGCCGATGACGGTGAATGCGAGCGAGTACTACAGTTTCGTCGAGCCGGACGGCAGTCTGCGCTTGGGCTTTCATCTGCTGCGCGGTTTGGGCGAAGGACAGAAAGAGCGGCTGGAAGCGGCGGTGGCGCAGGGACCGTTCGACGATCTGCTGACTTTCGCACAGCGCACGCAACTCGAAAAAGAAGCGATGGAGAATCTTGCGGTTGCCGGCGCATTTACGCCCTGGTTCAAGACGAGGCGCGATGCGATGTGGGCGCTGCGCGGCCTGGACGAACGCGAGACGCGCGGCGAACTCGGGCGAATGATGGACGTGCACGAGCCGTCGGCCGCGTTCAAGAAGATCTCGAACCGTCAGGAAACCTCGTTCGATCTATGGTCGACCGGCGTAACGCCCAAAGAGCAGCCAATGACGCACTTCCGTAAGTTCTTGGACGACCAGCGCGTGCTGGCGGCGGCGAAACTGCGCGAGGCGCCCAACCATTTGGTGTGCCGCGTTGGCGGTTTGGTCATCACGCGCCAACGGCCCGGCACGGCAAAGGGCTTTGTGTTTTTAACGCTCGAGGACGAGACGGGACTGGTCAACGTAATCGTACGCCCGGACATCTACGAGAAGTACCGGCGCGTGATCCGGCAGTCGATGACCGTGATCGTTGAGGGACAACTCCAGAAAGAAGCCGGCTGCATCGATTGGCTGGCGCGTAAGGTGTGGGCTTTCGATGCGGAAGAAGTGGTTGGCGGAGTTCGTTCGCGGAATTTTCAGTAGGATAACGACTTACTGCCTGGGGCCACGCCTCC
>DASSRQ010000334.1:0-5261 GCA_035701665.1 Vulcanimicrobiaceae bacterium | reverse complement strand
GAGCGCATCATCGCGCGCGGCCCCGCATGACAAAAGTGCGCCTGCTGTTTTTTATAACGGGTATCGTCTTGGGCGAGCTGATCGGCGCGCTCGTTCGCGGATTCTTTCCGCCCGTTCCGGGTTGGCCGTTCCGCATCTCCCTGCTCGTTTCGATGGCCGGCATCGCGGCTCTAATTATCGCTGCGGGCAAGCCCAGCGAACGCGTGGGCGATCTCGTGTTTTCGGCGTTTGCCGGAACGTACTTAGGATACGTGTTTTGAACGAACTGAAAGGGCGGCATGCCGTCGTTACCGGCGGCGGCAAAGGCATCGGATTGGCAATTGCCTGCGCACTCAAAGACGCCGGCGCAAACGTGACGGTCATCAGCCGTTCCGGCAGCGACGCGTTTTTTACCGCGTCTGCAGATGTCACGGACGAGACCGCATTGAGCATCGCGTTCGATAAAGCGCGTCAGCGCTTCGGTGCCATCAGCATCCTCGTCAATAACGCCGGCATCGCCGAGTCGGCGCCGCTCAAGCGCACCGATCGCGCAATGTGGGACCGTATCATCGCGACCAACCTGACCGGAACGTATCTGTGTTCGCGAATGGTGCTCGACGAGATGCTGAGCGCGAAATGGGGACGCATCGTCAACATCGCCAGCATTGCCGGGCTCTTCGGCGCGCCGTACATCGCCGCGTACTCCGCGAGCAAACACGGCGTCGTCGGATTTACGCGCTCGGCCGCAGGCGAACTGAACGGTTCGGGCGTGACGATGAACGTCGTTTGCCCGGGCTACACCGAAACGGCGATGATGGACCGCGCGATCGAAAACATCATCAAGCGAACAGGTATGTCTCACACGCAAGCACGCGAAGAGCTGGCGCGTACGAATCCCGGCGGCCGCATCGTTACGGCCGAAGAAGTGGCGCAGTCTACGCTTTCGCTCATTGCGGGTTCGGAAAACGGCCGCGAAATCGTTTTGCCACCGCTCTCGGTGTCATCCTGAGCAGCCTTACGCGGTACGCGTAGGGCGCAGTCGAAGGGCCGCCGAGCTTGTCGAGGCCGCCGCGCAATTTATGCGCCCATCCAGCGTAGTCGCCGCCAAGTCTCATCCGCGGATAGCCGCGGCTGCGTGCAAAGATAAATCGGCGTCGGGCCCTCGGCCGCCCAGCGGTAATCGTCGCGATACACGGCGATCTGGTTAACGGAACCGTAGAGTTGTTTCAACAGTGCATACTGCGAGGCGCCGACAACCAGCAGCGTACGCATATCGCTTCCATGCCGTCCCCACAGATAGTATTGGTTCTGCGCGCTGATGGGTTGCGGCAATCCCATGTCCGGTCCGAAGAGTTCGAGCGCCGCTGCGTCGCCGTACGTGTCTGCGTACACCGTGGTCTGCGTGCGAACGGCCGGCGGCAGCGAGCTGTAGGTGCGCGCAACGGTTTGCGTCAGCGACGGCCAGCCGAACTCGTCCGCCAGCAGCGGATTCGGAAAGAACGGACGCGCCGGTAAAAGGGGAAAGAACAGCGGAGCTGTAACGGCGCCGCCGGCGATTGCGATCGCCGCGATCACCGAACGCCCTCGGGCGGAACAGCTTTCCAGCGCCGCGCAGCCTGCGGCGACGAGCACCGGATATATGCCGACGATGTAATACGCTTTGGCCGCGCCGGCCAGTGCTGCGAGCAGCACGATCCCGAACACGATCGCGAGAAAGCGATTGGCGCGCAATCCCCACAACCACACCGGCGCTGCGAAAAGACCGGCAAAAACGAACTGCTCGGCGAGGAAGACCGGCGCGTTTTGAAGAGCGTTCGTATATTCGGGCTGGAAGCCGGAGTTGAAGGCATGGCGGCCGGTCATATCGCCGCGCACGACGTCCAGCATCGGATAGGCATGCGCCGCCTGCCACGCAATGTTCGGCACCAGAGCCAAGACGCCGAAAGCCGCGCAACCGGCGAGCACCGCCGCGATACGCACCTGACGCTGCAGAAGCGCCGCAACCGCGCACGCCAGTACGGGCAAAAAGATCGTGTACTTCGCGTACGCAAAGATCGCGCACGTCAAGGCAACAAGGAGCGCATAGCACCAATCGAAACGCGCACGCATTCGCAGCACGGCCCACACGATAAGCGTCCATGCAAACGGCTCGAACGACGTTGTCGTCAGCGTGTGACCTAAAAACAGCGTGGCGGGCATGACCAGCGTAGCAGCGGATGCGAGCGCGATTCCGTAGGTCTTGGCGCCTAAATCGCGCGCTAGTACGCCTGCTAGGAAGACGGCAGCGGCATTTGCAAGGACAACCGGTAAACGCAGCAACAGCGCATCGTTATCATGCGCGTGCGAAAGCCAAGCCAGCGCCGGAACGAGCGGCGGCAGATCGGCAAATCCCCATGCCAGATGCCGTGCGCAAACTAAGAAGTAGAGTTCGTCCCGGTAGAAGCCGTACTGCGTTATCGCCGCGGCATGCAGCGCAACGATTGCGAACGCAAGAACGAGCGGAGCTCTAAGTTCCGGGTTCAGTCGCACGGCGCGAGAGCAGCGGCAGCACGCCGAACAGCGCGAACGCAGTCGCGAGCACGACGGTGCCGCAGGCGAATGAGACATCCCACCAAAGGCCCTGCGTGACGGCCGTCAGCAGCACTTGAACCGCGCATATCACAAACGCCGGAACGCACGCAACCAGAACGAGGTCGCGGTTTGAAGGATGGGGTCTCAGGAACAGGTCGCCCGAGATGCCTGCGGCAACCGCTGCGATCATTACGGCGAAAAACTCCGATGCGGAAGCGCTGTGCGAGTACGCGATCAGCACCGTTGCGAGCACGCAGAAGGCGGTGCACGACCCGCGGCGGAGCAGATCGCGCTGCGCCAGATAAGCAAGTGGAACGGCGGTCAGCAGCGCGAGCAGAATCGCGCCGAGCAATCCGCCGCCTTGCTCGTACGCGCGTAGTGTTTGCAGCGTTACGGCATCGGACGTGAGTTGATGCGGAATCGCGACGTTGAAGCGCGCCGCATCGTTCAGCCGGAAAAACGGATGGGTGATGAAGTGCAGCAGTTCGACGAATGCCGCCGCAGCGGCGACGCAGGCGCCGCGATCGCGCTTTTGGCGAAGCGGAGCGGCCACGACGATCATCAAGCCGAACCCGATCGCGAGATGCGTCGGACTAACGAGCGCGTCGAAGTCGTGTTCGATCCCCAAAAACTGGTGTTCGATTAAGTCGGCTGCGCCCCCGACGGCAAACAGTGCAAGGCCGGCGGCCGTCGTTCGGAAATCCGGTTCGCGGCGGAAGAAGAACGCGATAACGGCAAGCGCGGCAAGGCCCGAGTATAAAATGGCGTGCTGCGCGGTGAAAAACGTGTCGACGTGATGGCGAATGTGCCAGGATAGGTCGTAAAACAACCCCAGCACCGTCCAATAACCCGCCGCTGCAATAAGGCGGTCGTACACGCGGCTAGGATTCTGAAATCGGGCATCCGAACCTGCCGCTCGTGTTGTCCGCACCATACGCGCCGCCGAACGCACCGCCGGCGATCCGGTACGTGCACTTTTCGGCATCGCACGTGCGCTCCGGACAGTTGTGGACCGGGGACTTCGTGACGACCACGAACGTCGCCTCATTAGTGCTTACCATGCCCTTTTTCTCATTCGAGATTCCGCGTCAGTCGTTCGGACGGTTTGCGTTCCGCACGCGCATCCTGGCGATACCGGCGCTGTACCGGCAGACGCTCTACGGCGAGCTTTCCGCCTACAGCGCAAACGGTACGCACGTCGACGTGCCGGTCGAGGTCACGTTCGAATGAAGCATTTCGGATGGGCCGTTCGAGAACGCGTGGCGACGATCACGCTCGATCGTCCCGAGCGTAAAAACCCGCTAACGTTCGAATCGTACGCCGAGCTGCTCGAACGCTTCCGGGCTTTAAGGACGGATACGAGCGTTCGCGCCGTTATCATTACGGGTGCGGGCGAAAACTTCTGCAGCGGCGGCGACGTCCGCGAGATTATCGGCCCGCTCACGCAGCGATCGCCGGAGCAGTTGCTCGAGTTTACGCAGATGACCGGCGATTTGGTCAAAGCGATGCGCGCCTGCCCGCAACCGATCGTGGCTGCGGTCGACGGCGTCTGCGCCGGCGCGGGCGCGATTTTGGCGATGGCCTCGGACTTGCGGTACGGCACGGCGCGCAGTAAAGTTGCGTTTCTCTTCGTGCGCGTCGGGCTTGGCGGCTGCGATATGGGCGCATGCGCGATGCTGCCGCGCATCGTCGGCCACGGGCGTGCATCCGAACTGCTTTATACGGGCCGCGCAATCGACGGCGCCACTGCGCTGCAGTGGGGCTTCTACAACGACCTGTGCGAGCCGTCATCGCTGCAAGGAAAGGCGTTCGAGGTTGCGCAGTCCCTTGCCGCCGGACCAACGCTCGCGCATGCGATGACCAAACGAATGCTGCACGAAGAGTGGGATATGCCGCTCGATGCGGCGATCGACGCGGAGGCACGCGCGCAAGCCGCTCTCATGGAAACCAACGATTTCCGGCGCGCGTACGAAGCGTTCGTGAACGGACGCCGTCCCGTTTTCGAGGGTGATTGACGTGTCGGATCGCTCGTACCTGGAGTGGCCGTTTTTCTCGGACGAACATCGTTCATTCGAGAAGCGGTTTCGCCAGTGGGTAACCGGCGTACAGGTCAGCTCGGAGGAAACACCGCCGGGCCTAAGCGCGAGACGTTGGGTAAGCGCCCTTGCCTTCGAAGGGTGGCTGCAACTGTGCTTGGACTTGGACGTCGGTTCACTGTGCTTGGCACGAGAATCGCTCGCGTACCATGACCCGCTCGGCGACTTCGCATTTGCGATGCAAGGTCTGGGGAGCGCACCGATTTCGCTGTTCGGAACGCCGCAGCAGAAGATGAAGTATCTTCCGTCCGTTACGTCGGGCGAGAGCATCATGGCGTTTGCCCTTTCCGAACGGGAAGCCGGCAGCGATGTTGCGGCAACGGTGACGTCGGCGCGCCGAGACGACGAATTTTATATCCTCAACGGCGAAAAAACATGGATCTCGAACGCCGGTATTGCCGGCACGTATGTCGTGTTCGCCCGCACGTCGGAAGGTGGCGCCAAAGGCCTTTCTGCATTTATCGTACCGGCGCGTACGCCCGGTTTGCATGTAACCGAAGAGATTGAAACGATCTCGCCCCACCCGCTCGGCACGCTGCGTTTTCACAACGCCACCGTGCCGGCCCAGAACCGCCTCGGTGAAGAAGGCCAGGGCTTCAAGATCGCGATGGCTAC
>DASSRQ010000333.1:0-11611 GCA_035701665.1 Vulcanimicrobiaceae bacterium | reverse complement strand
CGTGCTGCCGATGGGGCGAATCGACGACGGTCTCTCGCTCGCGCGCACGCCGGACGTCGTACTGACGGCGTTCGGCGACATGATGCGCGTGCCGGGAACGCACGGCACGCCGCTGGAGTACAAAGCGCGCGGCGCAGACGTGCGCATGGTGTACTCGCCGCTGGATGCGCTTCGTATCGCGCAGAACGAGCCGCACAAGCACGTTGCGTTCTTCGCTATCGGTTTCGAGACGACGGCGCCGTCGACCGCGCTTACGATCTTGCGCGCGAAGGCGCTGGGGCTGCAGAACTTCAGTGTCTTCTGCAATCACGTCACCATTTTGCCGGCCATCCGTGCTATTCTCGATTCGCCGGACATGCGTTTGGACGGCTTTATCGGCCCGGGACACGTCTCGACGATCACCGGCTGCGCGCCTTACGAGTTTATCTCGCGGCACTATGGCAAGCCGGTTGTCGTATCGGGATTCGAGCCGTTGGATTTGCTGGAAGGCATTCTGATGGTCTTGCGGCAGCTGCGCGCCGGAGAAGCGAAAGTCGAGAATCAGTACCGGCGTATCGTTCCCTGGAACGGAAACGCGGCGGCATTGCGCGCGCTTTCCGACGTGTTCGAGCTGCGTCCGTACTTCGAATGGCGCGGCCTTGGATTCATCTCGCAGTCGGCGCTGCGTATCAAACCGGACTATGCGCAGTTCGACACCGAGGTGCGCTACGAACTGCCCGGCGTGCGCGTGACGGACCCGAAAGCGGCGCAGTGCGGCGAGATTTTAAAGGGCGTGCTCTCGCCGCCGCAGTGCAAGTTGTTCGGCTCCGCGTGCACGCCCGAACATCCGGTCGGCGCGTTGATGGTCTCGAGCGAAGGCGCATGCGCCGCCTACTTCAAGTACGTGGCCCGGGAACGTGTTCACTAAAACGGCGATCGCGCAGATCGAGATGGCGCATGGCGCGGGCGGAAAAGCGACGCGCCGGCTCATCGAAGGCGTCATTGCTCCCGCACTCAGCAATCCGGCGTTGGATGCGCTCGCCGATGCCGCCGTGTTGACGCTGGATGGAAAGCGGTTTGCAACGACGGCCGACGGATTTGTGGTCAAGCCGCTCGCGTTTCCGGGCGGATCCATAGGTTCGCTTGCGGTGCACGGCACTATCAACGACCTTGCCGTTTCCGGGGCGCGCCCGATCGCGCTGATGTGCACGATGATTTTGGAGGCGGGGCTTGCCGGCGAGACGCTCGAGCGGGAAGTGAACGCGATGGCGCTCGCCGCAAAAACGTGCGGCGTTCCCGTCGTCGGCGGCGATACGAAGGTCGTCGAACACGGAATGGCCGACGGGATGTACGTTTCGACGTTCGGCATCGGCGTGCTCGACGAACGGCTTACCCTCGGTGCGCATACCGTGCGCGAGGGCGATCGCGTTTTACTCTCGGGACCGATCGGCGATCATGGCATAACGATTCTGCTCGCCCGCGGCGAACTCGACCTCGAAGCAGAGATCGTTTCGGACTCGCGCGCAGTGACGCCGTTCGTCGAAGCGATGACCAACGCTGCGGCCGCGGGTATCCGCTGGATGCGCGATCCGACGCGCGGCGGGCTAGCGACCGCGCTCAACGAGCTGGCGCGGGAGTGCGGTCACGACATCGTGCTCGAAGAAGCGGCAATACCGGTTAACGATGCAGTGCGCGGCGCGTGCGAGATCCTTGGATTGGATCCGCTGCATATCGCAAATGAAGGGCAGTTCGTTGCCATCGTCTCGGCCGAGCATGCCGATGCCGCGCTTGCGGCGGTACGAAGCGTTCCCGGCGGTGAGGCAGCCGTGCCGATCGGTGAAATACGCGCCGGAAACGGCGCAGTAATCGCGCGCACGCCCTATGGTGGAACGCGCGTCGTGGATATGCTGATCGGAGACCCGCTGCCGCGAATATGCTAGCAAAGGCTTCGCTTCACGAACGCATCGTCGCACGCAACCCGCTGTGCACGGCGTTCTTCGAGCGTGAATCGGAACCGTTGGCGTACGCCTGCCGTGCAATGGCGCAGCGGTTTGCGCGCGGGGGACGCCTTCTAGCGTTCGGCAACGGCCCATACGCCACGGACGCAATGCACGTTTCCGTCGAGTTCATTCATCCGGTCATCGTTGGAAAGCGGGCATTGCCGGCGCTCGATATCAGCATGGCGCGCGATGCATGGCTCGACGCCTTGGCCGGCCCCGACGATATCGCGATTGCGTTCGGCCCTCCGCAAGGCGACCCCGGCGCTTTGAGTGCCTTGGCGCGCATTCGCGCGCGCGGAACTATGACGCTGGCGTGGCCGGGCAAGAACGCCGATTATGCCGTCCGTGCGCCGTGCGAGAACGTGCACGTGCATCAGGAACTCTTCGAGTTACTCGGCCATACGATGTACGAGTCGGTGCACGTGTTTTTGGAGCACGCGCAAGATTTCGGCGGGGAAGCGCATCCGCAATCGTTTTTGTATCCGTTCCTAGCGCCGCAGCAAAGCGGCGGATCGACTGTTGAAGACGTTGCCGCGTCGATCCGTATGAAAGCGCGCGACGCGAACGACCTGCGGATGCGCGTCGCGGACGAACAAGCGGACGCGATCGGCGCGGCGGCCGGTGCAATGAAGAAGCGCATTGCGAACGGCGGCCGCATTTTAGCCTTCGGCAACGGCGGTTCGGCCACGGATGCGACGGATTTCGCGCTGGACTGCGTGCTGCCGGAAGGCGGGATGACGCCGGTACCCGCGGTGTCGCTTGCGCTGGAACCGGCCGTCATTACGGCGACGGCGAACGATGTGGGAACGGACGTAATCTTCCTGCGGCAGCTCATCGCGCAATGCGGGAAGCAAGACATCGCGCTTGCGTTCTCCACCAGCGGCGGTTCCCGCAATGTCGTCGCTGCGCTTGAAGAGGCGGGGCGCCGCGGACTGCTCACCATCGCGCTGCTCGGTTACGACGGCGGCGAGATCGTGCGGCGCGGATTGGCGGACGTCGCAATCGTCGTCCCTTGCGACTACGTGCCGCGCATTCAGGAAGCGCAAGGGACGATCTATCACGTCTTGCGCGAGGCGCTCGGCGATGCTTGAACTCTTTGGTACGAAAGCGTGTCCGTATACGGCGCAACTGCGCGAAGATCTGCAGTGGCGCCGCGTGCCGTTCGTCGAATTCGACGTCGAGGACGATCCGCAAGCGCTCGAACGGATGATGCGGCTGTGCGGCGGAGGCCGCTCCGTTCCGGTGCTCGTGGCAGAAGAGTCGGTCGTGCAAATCGGCTACGAAGGACGCAGCTGTTATGCGGGCGCCACCTAAACAGGCGCGCAGCGTCCGCATCGGCGGCGTCGTGCAGGGCGTCGGCTTCCGGCCGCACGTTTACCGGACTGCGCTTCGTTTTCACGTAACGGGATGGGTGCGAAACGCGGACGACGGTGTCGAGATCCACGCGGAAGGCGACGGTCCCGTCCTCGAACAGTTCGTACGCGAAGTTTTAGAACATGCGCCGCCCGCGGCGCGCGTGGGATCGTGCGAATCGCATCCCTCGCGGACGCAGCAGTTCGACTCATTCGAGATCCGCGAGAGCGTACGCCGCAAAGCACCGACCGTCCGGGTTTCTGCGGACCTTCCCGTCTGCGAGGCGTGTCTGCGCGAGCTGTTCGATCCCGACGATCGGCGCTACCGGTATCCGTACATCAACTGCACCGATTGCGGTCCGCGGTACTCGATCGTGACCGGATTGCCGTACGATCGCCCGCAGACGACGATGCGCGATTGGATCATGTGCGCGCAGTGCCGGGCCGAGTACGACGATCCGCTCGACCGGCGTTTTCACGCGCAGCCGATCGCGTGTCCTGAATGCGGCCCGGCGTATGTTTTGGAAGAGCGATTGGGGCGCACGCGCGGTCATGCGGCGATCGAGGCTGCGGCACGGTTATTAAATGCCGGCGGAATCGTGGCCGTGAAAGGCCTCGGCGGATATCACCTGGCCTGCGACGCGCGCAACCAGGTCGCGGTCGAGGCGCTGCGCGCGCGTAAGTACCGCAAAGAACGGCCGTTTGCGTTGATGGTCCGCGATGCCGCGGCCGCAGATGCGATCGTGGCATGGGACGCGCCGTCCCGGCGCTTAGCGCAGTCGCAGGCGCGCCCGATCGTCCTCGGCGCGGCGCGCGCGGAGTTGCCGGGTGTTGCGCCGGAGAACGGCGAGTTCGGCGTGATGCTCGCGTACACGCCCGTGCACCATCTGCTCTTCGATGCGGGAGCGCCGGACGTTTTGGTCATGACCAGCGCAAACCGGTCGAGCGAGCCGATTGCGTTCAAAGACGACGACGCGCGCGAATCGCTTTCGGGCATCGCCGATGCGCTGCTCGCCGGGGAACGCGAGATCGCCCGGCGCATCGACGACTCCGTCGCCCGCGCCCGAGGAAGTGTGCCGCTCGTGCTGCGGCACGCCCGCGGATACGCACCGCAAGCCGTCGCATCGCTTCCGGCGCATAAACCGATCGTGTGTGCGGGTGCCGATCTCAAAAACGCCATCGCCGTCGTCGTGCGCGGACAGGCGTTCGTTAGCCAACATGTCGGCGACTTGGAGTACGCGGACGCGTTTGCGTCGTTCAAACACACCATCGACGATCTTTGTGCGCTCTACGAGCTGCCGGAGGACGATCGTCTCGTCGCGCACGATGCGCATCCGGGATACTCGTCGACGGCGTACGCGCAAAGCTTGGCAGGCGAGAAGCGCGCCATCCAACATCATCGCGCGCATATCGCGAGCGTTCTTGCCGAACGCGAAGCGTTCGAACACGAGGTAACCGGCTTTGCCTTCGACGGCACCGGCTACGGCGAAGACGGAACGATCTGGGGCGGCGAGGTCTTTACCGGTTCGCTTGCGGGCGGACTGCAGCGAACGGCGCACCTGCGGCCGGCGCTGCTCCCCGGCGGCGATGCTGCCGCGCGGCATCCCGTGCAGGCGGCGGCCGGTTTTCTTTACGGTCATCCCGCGTTCGGTGACGGTTCGATCTTCGAACGGGAACCATTTGCGTTTCCCGCGCGCTTTCGCGCCGCATGCGAGCTGGTTCAAAAAAACGTGCGCGTCTTCGCGACGACGTCGATGGGCCGGTTGTTCGACACGGCCGCTGCGCTGCTCGGCTTCACGCGCCCGATCGCGTTCGAAGCACAGGCCGCGATGTGGTTGGAGTATCTCGCGCGCGAGTCGGCGCCCGTCGCGTCTTATCCGTTTCCATTCGAAAACGGCGTGTTCGATTTTTATCCGCTTCTGGAAGCGGTCGTGAACGATCGCGTGCACGGACGCGATGTTCGCGAGATAGCGCGCGCGTTTCACGGCGCGGTTGCCGACGCCATCGTCGCCGCCGCCGGATCATTCGGCAAAGAACGCGTTGTCGTTTCGGGCGGCGTCTTTCAAAATGCGGTTCTGCTGAACGGGCTCGAACGTGCGCTCGGCGAGCGGTTATGGACGAACCGTTCGGTTCCACCCAACGACGGCGGCATTTGCCTTGGGCAAGCCGCCATCGTTGCAGTGTCCGGAACCTAGCCCTTCACGCAGACCACCTGACGGAACTCGTGGACGATCTCAACGAGTTCGGTCTGCGCCGCCATGACGGCATCGATCGATTTGTACGCGCTGGGGGCTTCGTCCAGCACGCCGCGGTCCTTACGGCACTCCACGCCTTCCGTCTCGCGAGCGAGATCTTCCAGCGTGAGGCGCTTGCCGGCCTCGGTGCGGCTCATCCGGCGTCCGGCACCGTGCGAGCACGACTCGAAGCTTTCGGGATTGCCCTTTCCGCGAACGATGAACGAACGCGCGCCCATCGATCCCGGAATGATTCCGAGTTCGCCCTTGCCGGCGCGCACTGCACCCTTACGCGTCACGAACACATCCGCGCCGAAGTGGCGCTCGCGTGCGACGTAGTTGTGGTGGCAGTTCACCGCCTTTTCGGTCAGCGTGAATGCCGGCAGGCCGACGTTCGGGTGGCGCATGGACGCCACCAGACGCGCCATCATCATGTCGCGGTTGGTCTGCGCGTAGCGCTGTGCCCAGCCGACGGCTTCGACGTACTCGTCGAACGACTGCGTGTTCTGGGTCAGGTACGCAAGGTCGCGATCGGGCAGGTCGATGCCGAGCTGCTCGATCTCTTTGCGCGCACGCTCGATGAAGAACTTGCCGATCCGGTTGCCGATGCCGCGCGAGCCCGAGTGAATGACAAACCACACGAAGCCTTCCGTGTCGATCGTCACCTCGCAGAAGTGGTTGCCGCCGCCCATCGTTGCGAGCTGCTGCGGCGCTCCCTGCGTATCGATCTTCGGATTTTTTGCGACGATCGACGCGTACTCTTCGGCGAGCGTTTCCCAAGCCGTCTGCACGCTTGCCGGCAGGTGCTTGTGACGCGCGAAGCCGACCGGAATCGTGCGCTCGATCTCGTGACGGATCGTGCGCAGCGAGTCCGGCAGATCTTCCTCGCGCAGCGACGTACGCTGCGCGATCATTCCGCAGCCGATGTCGACGCCGACCGACGCGGGGACCACCGCGCCGATCGTCGGGATAACGCTGCCGACGGTCGCGCCGATGCCGACATGGACGTCCGGCATAACCGCAACGTGCGAGTGCACGAACGGCAGCGAGGCCATGTTTTTGACCTGCTTGCGGGCGTTTTCGTCGAATTCGACTCCGTCGACCCATGCCTTGATGGGCTTTGCGTCCGTCTCGATGATTTGCACGGTGAACCTCCTTTATTCCGTGAATTGCTTGTTTTTAGTCGATACAGCGCAGTCCACGCCGAACGACCTGTTCGAGTTGCGCTTGCTGGAGAAGACGATCTTGTTCGCACGCCGCACAAAGCGGAGACGACGTTTGCGTGCCGCAGTTGCGGCAACGCTGCTCGAGTGCATGCATGGCACTTCCTTTCTAAAAAATCGAAGGGGCCGTGCGATCCGCACGGCCCCTATCGGGAAAACGAGTGTGCAGAATGCTAAATCACGTTACACGGCCTTGCGAGACCGTAATAAAACCGGCAGCAACGTTCGCGCCGGTGTAACGGCGCGACGTGTCGCACGTCGACGGTTTATTTTGTAGGAGATGTAGCATTGAAGTCAGTGTAGCACGCAGCGTCAAGCTGCATGCGAAAAAATGGCGGAAATGCGCCACTATTAAAACAATAGTTGACATCCCGCTTGCAAAGCGTTAGGATAAACTAAAACTATAGTTGTATCCGGAGGATCCGTTGCTACATCTCCTCGCCGCGGCGGCTTTGGCGCAAGCCCTCGTCGGAACGCGCGTTGCCCTGCCGCAAACGGCAAAACCGCCCGTCATCGACGGAACGCTCTCCGATCCGCAGTGGAAATCGACGGCTGCGAAGATCGATCTCGGCTGGAATCTGCGCGACCAGCAGCCGGCAAATGAATCGACGACCGTCTACGTACTGACGGACGGTAAAGCATTGTACGTTGCATTCGACGCGCAGGAGCGCGTTGCAATTCAGGCCGGTCAGCGCACGAACGATGCGGGGCTGGGAAACGACGATCGCGTCAGCGTGTATTTGTGGCCGGACGGCGCGAGCGGATTCTCGTATTCGTTCAATGCCAATCCTGCCGGCGCCCACACCGCCTCGTCGAGCGAAAATACCGCATACGCGCCGCGGTGGGACTCGGCCGGAACGTTGCATCCGGGCGGCTTTACGGTGACGATGCGCATTCCGCTCGCGTCCATCAAAGGAACGCGCAGCGGCGCTTGGGGCTTGCAATTTGCGCGCTACGTCGCCGTCTCGCAAGATGACTACGTCTGGCAGCACACCGCGCAGCAAGGCCAAGGCAACGAGGCGATGCAGATCTACAGCGGTTTTCTCGCAGGCATCCCGGCGCAAACCGGCATCCGTCCGAAGCCGCGCATCGGCGTGTATGGATTGACGCAGTTCGGATCGCGGGCGATCGGCTCGTTCACCTCGCGCGTGGGTGCAGATATCTCCCTGCCTGTTACGAGCGGGACGTCGCTGGTTGCGACGCTGCATCCGGATTACTCGAACGTCGAACTCGATCAGCAGACGATCTCGCCGACGGCCTACGCGCGTTTCTATCAGGAAGTGCGGCCGTTCTTCACGCAGCTGAACAATTTTTTCAATAACGCTTCATGCGTCGGCTGCACGGGCCAAGAACTCTACACGCCGAACATTCCGACGCCGCGTGCCGGGTTTGCGGTGGAAGGCAAAGAGGGTCCGGCGGCGTTTGCCGCATTCGACTCGCTAGGCGTTGACGGCCGGACGGATATGGCGCAAGCGCTGCGTCTGCGAACCGAAGATACGAAAACGGCTCTCTTCGTACAGCACACCGGCGTGACGCTTCCCGGTGCGAGCGACAGTAACACGGTGTACAATCTCAGCCACGACAGCAACCGCGGCTTGTTCGAATACCTCGACTACGGAACGGAGAGCGGCACGGCGGTGACCGACTCGTCGCAGGCGACGCGCCGGGAAGCCGGGGCGGGCCTCTATGCGCCGAACGGCGGCATCTACGCGGCTATTCGTCATCTCGGTTCGCAGTACGCGCCGTTCGACGGTCTCTTCGGACAGAACGACATTGCCGGCTACGACCTCAACGGCGATTACACGTGGTACTTTAAAAAGAGCGCGTTCATGCCGCGGCAAATCGTCGCGGTCAACCTCGATCGCTATCACGGAACCGCGGACGGGCTGAATCAATCCGATACGTCGCTTGCATGGGGCGCGGACGTGCGCACCAAGTGGCACGTGCGCGCGCAAACCGGCTCGTCGTATCTGCGCATCTACGATCAACCTTCCATCGACCCGCACGGAACGTTCGCGCCTGTCTCGCAGAACGGCGTCGATCTCTACTACGATTATCACACGCCGACGGTTACGCAGCTGTCGTGGTACACGGGCCGCTTCGGCCCCGGGCGTGTCGACGCGTGGACGCGTCTGACGACGCTGCATGCCGGCGCGCGCGGATTCGTTTCGCTCGAAGCGGACGAGAACACGCAGTGGCTCGACAACGGCTTGCTTTACCGCTCCTGGTTGGAGAAAGGTACGTACACGTACCAATCCGGCGCGAACTCGTCGGTCGGCATCGGCGTCCGCCGCATCATCGGCGAATTTCCGGTCGTCAGCACGCGCTATCCGAATCCGTACCTCAACGGCTGGAACCTGTCGTTCGCGTACCACGTGCGGTTCAATCAGAGCGAACTCTATTTCGTTTACGGCGACGCGAACGCGTTCCGCACGGCGCCCCGGTTCGTGATCAAGCTCATTCAGTACGCCGGCGCGGATAAAGGCGCCTGAAACAATCCGGCATCCTAGTTCGTAAGGAACAGCGTGAAACGACTTTTCAGCATTCTTGCCGCAGCGCTCGCGCTTAGCGCGGCGCCGGCCATGGCTCTGGCGGAGCAGTTCAGCACGGACGTTCCGGCGCTGCCTGCGACGCCCCATATGAACGGCGTTATCGACGACACGTGGTCGAAGGCGGTCAAGGAAGCAGTGCTCTTCGACTTCGCGTTTGCCAAGCCGGGCGAACCTACGTCGGTTTACGTAGCGCAGGATCCGACCGGGTTGGATTTTGCCTTCGACGTTACGCAAAACGTACAAATCACCGCTTCGCAGCAAACGAACGGCGCCGGCGTTATGAACGACGACATGGTCGGCGTCCGGTTGTGGCCGCAAGGGTCGAACGGATTCGGGTACGGATTTTATGCGAATCCGCTCGGCGCGCGTTATCAAACCTCGAGCGAGAACAGCGCGTATTCGCCGGAGTGGACGGCAGTCGCGAAACGGTCGGGTACCGGTTACACGGTAACCATGCACGTGCCGTTCAACGTGCTGCGCAGCGGCGGATCGAAAGTCTGGCGCGCGCAGTTCGAACGCATGACGGTTGCAAATAACTCCATGGAAGTATGGGAGCACGTGCAAGGGCAGCGCAACTCCGACGACGTCGCGTACGCCGGCGTGCTCAGCGGTATTGCCGCCAAAACGCAGGCCGCGGCCACGCGTCCGCAGCCCCGCCTGCAGCTCTACACGCTGGGAGAGTTGACGACGAAAGACCAGGGCGGGTCGACTTCACGCATCGGCGGCGATTTCTCGATTCCGGTCACGCAGACGTCGTCCGTAGTCGGAGCGTTTCATCCCGACTTCTCCAACGTCGAAAAAGATCAGCAAACGATTTCGCCGACCGCCTTCGCGCGCAGATACAGCGAAGTGCGCCCGTTCTTCACGCAAGTCGGACAATTTTTCAACGACACGTTCAACTGTTCGGACTGCCCGTCGACGCTCTACACGCCGAGCATCCCGACGTTCCGCGACGCGCTGGCATACGAAGGCACGCAAGGCCCCCTTTCGTTCTCGGCATTCAACGTCAACGGATTCGGGCGCAACGACAACGCGCAGGTTCTGAACTATTCGGTCAGCGATCCTCACTACATCCAGGGCGCCGCGATTCAGCGCGTGAACGTCACTATGCCCGGCTTCTCCGATACGGTGACCGAGTTCATGGGCGGATTGCTCAACCAGCATACGCACTTCTTCGTGTCGTACAACGGCGCCATCGAGAGCGGATCGCAAGTCACGGATCCGGGCCAAGCGATCTATAGCGACGCCGGATTCGGATACGTCGACAAAACGACGACCGCCGTCGTCGACGATCAGAAGTTCGGCGCGCAGTTCAATCCGTACGACGGCTACACGCAGCAGCCCGATCTGCACGGCTATATCGCCGTCCTCAATAAGACGTTTAATCTTTCGAACACCGGCATGCTTCGGGATATCTTCGGCTCGTATATTACCGGGCGCTATCACAACTCGCAAGGCCTTACCAACTCGACGCTGAGCGTCGGGCAAATCAACTTCGACCTGCGCAATCAGATCTCGATTCACCTCAACACCGCCGCGCAAGGCGTGCTCGTCTCCGACGCGCAGTTTCCGAACGGCGAGTTCCTACCGTTCGGCCAAAACGGCGTCTTCATCTCGTACAAAGGCTCGACGTCGACACCCACCTCGATCTCGTACAACAACGGTCCGTATTATCACGGCCACCTGGTGAATTGGCAATACGTCACCACCCTGCCGGTAATGCGCAACCTCAAACTGTCTCTCGAAACCGACGAGAACTACTATCTTTCGACCTATCAAATCGCGCCTGGAAAGACGGAAGACAGCGGCAAGCAATGGCTGGAGCGCGCGTCGTTGGATTGGCAGTTCAGCCGCTTTGCCTCACTCGATATCGGCGGCCGGCGCATCTTCGGCGGTTCGCTGCCCGACTTCTATAACGGTCCGGACTTCACCAACCAATATA
The DNA here is from genome assembly GCA_035701665.1 of Vulcanimicrobiaceae bacterium. Lineage (GTDB taxonomy): Bacteria > Vulcanimicrobiota > Vulcanimicrobiia > Vulcanimicrobiales > Vulcanimicrobiaceae > DASSRQ01. The sequence goes on along the minus strand of DASSRQ010000333.1, from coordinate 329 downwards.
ACTTGGGCAACATGACCGCGGCGTTCCACTTCCTCGCGGCGCAGAACGAGTTCTATCTCGTCTACGGCAACCCGAATAATCCGACGACGCTTCCCGCACTGTACCTCAAGTGGATCCGCTACATCGGCGCTCAAAAGGGCACGTAGGCTAGTACGAGCAGTTGCCGCGTGTGCACGGCGTGGGTGGGGTCTCTCTGCGGGAGCGCCTGACAGCGCTCGTGCAGACAGGATGTCGGCGGTACGAGCGATGCAGTACGCAGCGGCAGTTTTTTCCAAGGATGGAAAAAACTGCCAGCGGTTCCGCAGGGAGACCCCACCCGCGCCGTGCGC
>DASSRQ010000332.1:0-3498 GCA_035701665.1 Vulcanimicrobiaceae bacterium | reverse complement strand
CCGGAATCGCGTTGCCGCTTTTGGACTCGTTGTACAAACTCACGTTGCCTGAGACGAACGGCGTCCCGAGCTCCCGCGCGGCGTATGCCAGGCCGTCGATCGCGTGCGCGAGTTCGGAGTAATGCTCGATGTTTTGCGGATTGCCGAAGTTCAAGCAGTCGGTTAAGCCGAGCGGCCGCGCGCCGACGGCGACGACCTTGCGCACCGATTCGAGCACGGCATGCTGCGCGGCCAGGAACGGATCGCTCTTGCCGTAGCGCGGATTGCCGGCAACGCTAAGCGCGACGCCGAGCGGCGAACCGTGTACCGGCGCGATAACGCCGGCGTCGGCCGCACCGCGCGGAACGACCGTCGTGCCGCGCACGACGGTATCGTAATGCACGTAGAGCGGCTCGCGCGAACAGACGTCGCGATGGGAGAGGATCTTCTTGAGCGTACCGCTGTCGAAGCCGGCCCAATCGACGTACGTCTTTTCGGGATCGCCGGCCTTGCGTTCGCTCATCGGCCGGATCTGCAGTTCGTCGCGAATCGAACCGGTCAGCAGATCCATCGGGACGTCCATTACGGTCTTGCCGTCGTGCTTGAGCACGTAGCGGTTTTCATTTTGGACGGCACCGATCACGGTCGCGCATGCGCCGCGCGCGATCTCGGGCAGCGAAAACTCTTCGTTATAGATGCGCAGCACGTCGGGCGTTACGTCGCCCGGCAGCGTCCAGAGCAGACGTTCCTGCGTTTCACCGACCGCAATGACTTCCGGGGGCATGCCCGGTACGGCGGTGTTGACGTCATCGAGATCGACGATCGCGCCGAATCCTCCGCTGCTGCAGATCTCCGCGCTGCAGCCCATGATGCCGCCGGCGCCGAGATCTTTGAAGCCCACGGTCAGCTTCTTCTCGCGCAGATATTCGAATACGCGGTACGTCGCGCGCATGATCACGTTCTTCAAAAACGGATCGGGCACTTGCACCGCGCCTTTGTTGGCGTCGGCATCCTCTTCGTCGAGCGTTACGGACGAAAACGCCGCACCGCCGAAGCCGCTGGTGTCCGTGGCCTTGCCGACGAGCACGATATCCCAACCCGCTGCGTTTGCCGGCGCCGCGGAATGAATGATCTCTTCTTGTTTTACCAGGCCGAGCGAGACGACGTTGACCAAGCAATTGTCGTCGAACTGCTCGTCGAAGTATGCATCGCCCGCGATGTTCGGAACGCCGATGGCGTTACCGTAAGCGGCGATGCCGTCGACGGCGCCTTGCGCGACGTAACGTTGATGCGACTGCGGATCTTCGACGCGGCCGAACCGCAGCGGATCGGCAACGGCAATGACTTCGGCACCCATGCAGAGCACGTCGCGGACGATGCCGCCGATACCGGTAGCCGCGCCTTCGAACGGCACGACCTGCGAAGGATGATTGTGCGACTCGTGCGCGATGACGACGCCGTAGTTGCTGCCGCCGTGCTCGCCCAGATGTAAAATGCCGGCGTCTTCGGCGGGGCCTTGCATCACTGTCGGACCGTCGGTCGGCAATGTTTTCAGCAGATGCCGGCTGCTCTTGTACGAGCAATGCTCGCTCCACTGCGCATCGAACGCGTGGACTTCCACGATCGTCGGATCGCGTCCGATCGTTTGCGCGATGCGGCGCAGTTCGTCCACGCGCAAAGCCAGTCCGGTCTTTGCCGCAGCTGCGGCGATCTGTTCGTCCGTTTGGCCGAGAACGGCGAAACTAGCCAAGGTTGGCCGGCGGTGCGGGCTGCTGCGCGTTCAGTTGAGCATCGGCCTGCAGGACGGCCGAGCGCGTATTGGTCTGCACGAGCAGCGTGCGTCCGAAGAGCACGGTGTCTTCGAGTGCGAGAATCTTTGCGCACTGCAGCGCGATATCGCCCGGCTCGCCGATGCCGTTCAAGACGGGATTGCTGGTCGCGTTATCGATCAGCGAATGCAGGCTCGAATCGGGCGCCGCAAACGTAATGTAAATCAGGCGTGCGAACGTCGTATCGTGCTGCTGCACGAGTTGCAGTACGTAGCCGGGCGTCCGCGCCGCGCTTGCCACATGGCGGATCACCGGAAGTCCGAGTTGACCGACCGCCTGCGCCGCCGCGTGCAGCTGCGGCGTGAACTCGGCCGTATCGGCAAACAGCGCGATCATTCCGGGCCGCATCACCGGAAACGAACCGACCATATCGGCGACCTGTTCGTACGCGCCCTTGACCTGTGCGAGGCCGGCATCGTCGACGCTCTGCAGGTTGCGGTACATCTGCTTGTCGAGCATCCGGTCTTCGCGCCCCTGCGGCCAGATGCGCCACGAATCGTTGTCGATCACGTCGGCGATGACGAGTTGCCCCTTGTTTTCGCCGCTGGTCAGACGCCCGAACTCGATCTTGAGATCGACCAGCAGAACGTCGCGTTTGCGCCATGCGTGCGCGAGCACTTCGAAGGTTAAACGCGCGATCTCGCTCATTGCGGAGATCTCGGCCGGATTGGCGATATTTTGCGCGACGATCTGGTCGGGGCTGATGAGCGGATCGTGGTTTGCGTCGTCTTTAAGGAAGAACTCGACCATGCGCGGCACGAGCATCGACCCGCGCTGCATTCCCGGATTGCGTTTAACGAGCGAACCGGCCGCAACGCCGCGCACGACCACTTCGAGCGGGATCATGTTGCAGCGGCGCACGAGCATCTCGTTGTCGTCGTCGTCTTCGCCGCCGTTCAAATAGTGCGTCGGCAGTCCGCACAGATTGAGCAGGCGGAACACGCGCGCCGTCGTTTGCGCGGCGAGACGTCCTTTACCGGCGATCTCGTTGCGGCGCGCGCCGTCGCCGGCGGAGATCGAGTCGGTTTGTTTGACCACGAGCATGTCGGGCTGGCCGGCGGCTTCGTACAAAACCTTGGTCTTGCCCTTGGCTATTTCTATGCCTTTGTTCACGGTTTTGTACTCGTGTTTGAAAGGCGCTGCGGCCTGGCCTCCGCGCCCCCCACGCTAAAGCGCGGGGCCCCCATAGCCTTATGGCGCCTCAATGTACTGCTACCATGAGCGCTTCCCGTGGGCGCCGCAACGGTGCGTTTCATACTTTGACTTCTTTCTGTTGAGGGAAAGGCGAAAGCGTTTCAATTTTTTCTGCGAGTTTGATCGCGCGTGCGGGCGCCGTACCGATGTGGCGGCCCGGTTCGAGCATGCGGCGGATCTCCGCGGGGTCGACGAGCGCCGTCAACTCTTGATCTTCCGTAAGCAAACGGCCGAGCGGATTGCTCTTGCCCTGCGCGATATCGCCCCAAGCTTCCATCGCCGAACTGCGCAGCAGCTCGTGCAACTCTTGGCGGTTGCCGCCTGCGCGCACCGCTTCCATCATGATCGGTTCGGTGCCCGCGAACGGACCGTACGTGCGCAGGTTTTGCGCGATGCGTCCGGTGTCGACGCGCATGCCCGTAACGACGCGCGTTGCGAGTTGGACGATCTCGTCCAAGCAGAGCAGCGCCTCGGGCAGAATCGTGCGGCGGTTGGC
>DASSRQ010000331.1:0-2366 GCA_035701665.1 Vulcanimicrobiaceae bacterium | reverse complement strand
CTATGGTTTTGCGTTTCGGGCAGTGCGCCGGCATCTGCGCATCCGCTCGGCAACTTCACGATCAATCATCTGGGCCGCGTTTCCGTCGTTAACCACACCCTGCGCATCCATTACGTTCTGGACATTGCGGAGATTCCGTCGTTCCAATTTATGCAGGCAAACGGTGGAAAATGGAACGGCGCAGCGCTTTCGGCGTTTGCGAACGGCGAAACGCAGACCGTCATCGCAGGCCTGCACGTGCGGATCGACAGTTCGGCGCTTCCGTTACGGGCAATCTCGGATACGGCGATCACTCGTCCTGGCGCCGGCGGCCTGCCGATTCTGCGGTGGGCCGGTGAATTCGCCGCCGATCTGCCGCCCGGAACGCATGCGATAACCGTTGACGACGCCGTGTATTCGGATCGCCGCATCGGATGGAAAGATCTTCTTACGGGAACGCAGCGCGATCCGACAAACGATCTTCGAACATATCCCAGCGCGCTCATCGGTTCGCCGCGACGCATCGCCTCGATGCAGTTCCGGACCGACGGAGATACACTCGCCGCAGTCACCCGCAGTGAAGACGGAGCGCCGGTCATCGCCTCCACGACGAGTTGGGTGCAGCCCGCCGCGCTTGCCGATATGTTCACGCGGCCCGTGCAAACGCCGTTCTTCATCTTTCTGACGATTTTGGCTGCTCTCGCGTTGGGTGCGCTGCACGCGCTCGAACCGGGGCACGGGAAAGCGCTGCTCGCCTTCACACTCGTCGGCGCGCGCGCGACGCCCAAGCAAGCCGTCATTCTTGCCGGATCGCTAACGCTCGCGCATACGGCCGGCGTCTTCATCTTAGGGATAGTGCTGTTCGCGGCAACGGGCTTCGTCTCGGAAGCGATCTATCCGTGGATTACGCTTGCGTCGGGCGCGGTTATCGCCGTCATCGGCGCGCGCAGTCTCGCGCGTTTCATACACGCACGGCGCGGCCACATACACGCGCACGAACACATGCACGCCGGAAGCGCCCCGCACGCGCACGATCATCACCACGATCACGAACACGACACCTCGGACGGCCATGGGCATTCGCATGCCATCCCCGGCTCGCAGCCGCTTGGCTTTTCCAACGCGGTTTGGGCGGCAGTGAGCGGCGGCATCGCGCCGTGCCCGGCGGCCATCGTCGTGGTGCTCGCAGCGCTGCGGTTACACCACCTCGCGTACGGCATGCTGCTCATCGTCGTGTTCAGCATCGGCCTGGCCTGTGTGCTCAGTGGTTTAGGCTTAGCGATCGTACGCGGCGCGGCGTGGCTCTCGAAACGCTCTGCGTACGAGCGCGTCGCTCCGTTTGCGCCGTTGTTTACGGCCGGCGTCATCTCGATTATCGGATCGTTCATGCTTGCGCAGGGCATCCAGCAGCAGGGCGTCCGCGTTCCCGTCGTGATCCTCGCTGCGCTGGCGCTTTCGGCCATCGCGGGCTTTGCTCTCTCGCAAAACGCGCACCATCATCACCACTCGCATCTCCAGCCCGAAGGCGGCCGCGCATGATCGGTTCGAGTGCTTTTACGGTCTTCGCGCTGGGTCTACGCCACGGCGCCGATCCGGATCATCTTGCGGCTATCGACAACATGACGCGCAACGCGCTCGAACGGCGGCACCCGCTCTCGCGGTTTGTCGGCGCGCTCTTTGCCGGCGGCCATTCGGTAATGGTGCTCTCCATCGCTGCGCTCGTCGGATTTCTCGGCGCCCGCTTTGCTTCGCATGCTGCGGGCATCGAGACGATCGGGACCGTGATCAGTATCGTCGTTCTCGTCCTTATCGCTGCGCTGAATCTACGCCAGTTGCGCGCCGGTGTTACCGATCGGGTCGCGGGCGCAAGAACGCGGCTGTTGCCGCGTGCATTGCGCGACGCGCGCAGTCCGTGGGTGGCCATTCCCATCGGTCTGCTCTTCGGGTTCGGCTTCGAAACATCGAGTCAAATTGCGGCATACGCCCTCGCGTTCGGCGCAGATGCCGGCCTCTTCGGCGCACTTACCGTCGGCGCGATGTTCTGCACGGGCATGTGCACGACCGACACGCTCGACAGCGTGATGGTGCACCGCTTGGTTACGTATCGCGCGGGGCGGCTGCCGCGCATCATGCGCGTGTGGATTCTCTCCGTCACGCTTCTCGCTTTGGGTGTCGCCGGTTACGAAGTGGCGCAACTTGCCGGCCTCACCTTACCGCTAACCGATGCAATGGTCAGCGGAGTCCTCGTTGGTTCCTTACTCGCCGTGTTTCTTTGGATCTATCTCTCGACGCGTTCCTGCGACCGCGTCGTTCCCGCATTGGAGCAGAACTCATGAAACAGTTCCTGCGCGTCTTCACCGCGGTTGCATTAATTGTAAGCGCCGCTG
>DASSRQ010000330.1:0-2717 GCA_035701665.1 Vulcanimicrobiaceae bacterium | reverse complement strand
GCCGTATATGGAGCACGTGTTCCAGTCGCCGGGCGATCCGCTTCCGGCACCGCTCGACGGGATCACGCCCGCCCAATTGCACGAATTGGACGTCTATGCGCGCCGCTTTCACGTAACGTTTATTCCGCAGCAGCAGTCGTTCGCGCATATGCACAACACGCTGCGCTACGAACAGTACGCACCGGCTGCGGAAACGCCGCACGCCTTCTTGTTGAGCCCGGCATCCCAGATCTCGATACCATACGTCGCGCGCCTGATCGATGCGGAGTTAAAGGCCGTTCCGGATACGCCGTTTTTTCACATCGGCAGCGACGAAACGTCGGCGTTAGGCCAAGGCCAAAGCAAACCGCTGGCCGGCAAGATTGGGCTGAGCGCATTATACGCGCAGCACGTGAACGATCTCGATCGCATTCTCAAGCCGCACCATAAGCGGATGATGCTCTGGGACGACGGCATCGAGAACGATCCGAAGATCATGCAGTTGATTCCGCACGACGCAATCGTCGTCAACTGGCATTACGGGAACGAAAAGACGTTCTCGAAATACATCAACTTGCTCAAAAGCGGCGGATTCGATCAGATGGTCGACCCCGGCGACAGCAATTGGAATCAAATTTTCCCCGATGTCAACACCGCGCTTGCGGTCGAGAACCGCTTTATAAGCGAAGGCAAAGCGGCCAACGTCATGGGCCTTTACGAAAGTACGTGGCACGACGACGGCGAGTCGCTGTTCGAAGCGACGTGGTACCCCGTGCTGTACGCCGGTGTGAGCGCGTGGGAGTCCGGCAGCGTCGATGCCGCACGCTACCGCCGCGATTTTCCGTCGGCATTCTTCGGTATAGACGATCCGCGTTACGGAACCGATGTACAAGCGCTCGCAGACGTCAATACGATGATGACGGATTCGTACGACTTCTCCGGCGACTATCTGCTCTGGGCGGATCCGTTCGGCTCGCTGTTCGCCGATCACATGGCGAAGGTGGACGTTCGCGCCGTGCGGCTAAAATCCGAAGCGGTTCAGCAGCATCTGCTCTCGGCGAGACCGCCGCTGCACGCCAACGCGGCGCGCGTGATGTTCCTTGCCGCGCGCAAGTTCGATTTTATCGGGCGCAAATATCAAGCGGCTCAGGAGATCCGTAACGACTATTACGGCCCTTCGTTCAGAGGCTTGGCCTGGAGCAAGTATTGGTTCTGGGAGATGCGCGACGGATTCGCGGAGCTCAAGCCGCTCTACGAATCGGCGTGGCGCTACGAGAATCGCGAGAGCCATCTGCTCTCCAATCTCGAACGCTACGACGCCGCGGCGCAGCTGAACATCGAACGGGCCGACCGCGTGTACGAAGCGACACTGACGTATGCGAAGTCGAAAACGCTTACACCGCTCGACGAGATTCTGCGCAAATAATGGCTGCCGCGCTTATTCTGCTCGTCTTTCTCGTGTTTGCGGCGCTGATGTACACCCGCACGATGCCGGCGCTGCTGGCGGTTCCGCTAATGGCGGTGGTCATGGCGCTCGCGGCGGGGGTGCCGGCGCCGGGTCTCGCGTCGATCGTTTTGGACGGTGCGCCGGCGCTCGCGAAGGTGATCGTCACGCTGATCTTCGGCGCGATGCTCGGGCGCGTGACCTTAGATACCGGCATCGCTCGCGCCATCGTCAACGCCGCCGCGGAGTTCGGCGGCGAGAGCCCCGCTGCCGTCGCATTCGCAATGTGCGTCATCGTGGCGCTGCTGTTCGTTTCGCTGCAAGGGCTCGGCGCGATCATCATGGTCGGCACGATCGTGCTGCCGGTAATGATGACGACCGGGGTACCGCGCAAGATCGCCGCGACGCTGTTTTTGATGGCGTTCGCGCTCGGTTTTATCTTCAATCCGTTTATCTGGCAGTTCTACACGAAGTTCTTCGGCATTACGCAAGGGCAGCTCACGACCTACGCAGCGGTACTTGCGGCCATCGACGCGCTCGCGATGCTCGTTTATGCGTTCGTGTCGTTCCGCAGCTTGCGCGCCTACGCGACATGGGCGGTAAAAGCCGAAGAGCGCGGGCGCGAGCGCATCTTCGCACCGGCGCTGCTCACGCCGATCCTTCCGATCATCTTGTTTTACGCGCTGCATCTCGATCCGATTTTGGCGTTTGCGATCTCAGCGATCTACGGCGCCGCGTGCACGAAGCCGCGCGCCGCAATTCAGGTATTGGTGGCAGCAGCGATCCGGGGCGTGGAAGATGTCGCGCCTGCCGTGCTGCTTTTCATCGGCATCGGCATGCTTGCAACGGCGGTAAAACAGCCGCAGTTCGCCGCGGCGCTGCAGCCCATCGCATCGTGGCCGGGACTGCGCAGTCCGGTCGCGTTCGTCGTCTTGTTCGGATTGCTCAGTCCGCTGGTGCTGTATCGCGGGCCGCTCAATCCGTTCGGCGTCGGCATCGCCATCTTCACCGTGCTGCTCGCGGCGCATGCGCTGCCGGCAATCGTCCTCGTAGCGGCGATGATGGCCGTCGTGCAGGTACAGAACGTGTGCGATCCCACGAATACGCAGAACGTTTGGGTCGCGAACTTCACCGGCGTGCACATCGACGAGATCACCAAACGAACGCTGCCGTTTCAGGTTGCCGTCGCTACCGTTGCGTGTATCGCCGTCGCGGCGTTCGCAGGACCGATGTTCGGCACGCGCGCATTTGCGAGTTTGATTCCGCCTGCGGCAGCGGCGCAGATGCAGCCGGG
>DASSRQ010000329.1:0-15659 GCA_035701665.1 Vulcanimicrobiaceae bacterium | reverse complement strand
GTACGCCGGCATCGGCGCAAAGATCTGCGCCTGCGTGTCCGATGTAAACTGCTGCAGGGGTGTCAGGTCGTCGAGGATGTAGAAGCCGCGCGCGTGCGAGCCGACGATAAGGTCGTTGTCGCGCGGATGCACCTGCAGATCGTAGATCGGCAGATGCGGCAATCCCAGACGCATATCCGTCCAATGCGCGCCGCCGTCGAACGATACGAACAACCCGCGTTCGGTTCCGGCATACAGCACGTGGGAATTGCGCGGATCTTCGCGCACGACGTGCACGTAGCCGGTCAACCCCGCACCGATCGCGCGCCACGTCTTGCCGAAGTCGTCCGTTGCAAACGCGTACGGTGCGTAATCGTTCAGTTGATGGCGGTCGACGCTGACGTACGCCGTTCCCGAATGCGACGGAGACGGCGAGAGCGCCGAGATGCGCGCGGGCATCTTCACGCCGAGCGCCGGCGCTACGTCGTTCCACGTCGCGCCGTTGTCGCGCGTGATCTCGATGTGCCCGTTGTCGGTACCGTACCACACGGTGTTCTTGTCGGTCGCGTCTTCGCCGATCGAATAGATCGTGCAATACGTCTCGGCGTTGGTATCGTCGAGCGAGATAGGACCGCCGCTCGGCGCGAGCTGCGCGGGATCGCAATGGGTGAGGTCGGGGCTGAACGTCTGCCACGTGGTGCCGCGATCGGTCGATTTGAACAGCACGTTGCCGCCGAAAAAGATCGTCGCCGGGTCGAAGCGCGAGACCAGCATCGGCGCGCTCCAATTAAACCGGTACGTATACGTCGAAGCGCCGGTCCCGAAGCCCAAGAGCGGCTGCGGCGAGATATACCGGCGTTCGCCCGTCTTCAAATTCAACTGCGCGAGATCGCCGAAGTGCGTATCTTCGTACACGATCGACGAATCGGAAGGATCCGCCATCGCGTACTGACCGTCGCCCCAATCTGCGATGTTCAGCCAGTCGCCGTCGCCGGCGTTGTCCCGCTGACTGAACAGCGTGTTCGGCCCCCACCAGACTTCGTGATCTTGCAGGCCGCCCATCACGTGATAGGGCGTGTCCATGTCGTAGCCGACGCGGTAGACCTGCGCGAAAGGAACGACGTCGTCATAGGTCCACGTCTTGCCGCCGTTCACTGTGTAGTCGAATCCCATGTCGCTGCCGTTCAGCATGCGGTCGGGATCGCGCGGATCGATCCACAGATCGTGGTTGTCTCCGCCGCCGCCGGCATATTTGAACTTGCGCCCGCCGTCCGTCGAAACGAGTACGGCGCCGCCGATCGCGTAGACGCGCTGCGGATCCGCCGGATGACAGCGTACCTGCGAGAAGTAAAACGGACGGAAATTGATATCTTGATCGCCGTTGCGCAGTTCCCAATGCGCCCCGCCGTCCGTCGTCCGGTACAGCATGCCGCCTTTGACCGGAACGTAGGCGTAAACGATATTCGGATTGCTCGCGCAGATACTCACGCCGACGCGGTTGATGTTGCCTGAGGGTAACCCGTTGTGCAGCGCGGCATCGGTGAGTTTACGCCAATGCACGCCGTTGTCGACCGATTTGTACAACCCGCTGCCCGGACCGCCGCTGCGCATGTTCCAGGGCGTACGCAGAAAATCGAAGGTTCCGGCGTACACGACGTTCGGATGCTTCGGATCGAACGCGGCGTCGCTCGCGCCGGTCGTGCCGTTGACCGCAAGAACGCGCGTAAAGTGAGCGCCGCTATCGGTACTGCGGTACAGCCCGCGATCGGCGCTCGGCGCGAATTCGCGTCCGAGCACGGCGACCAGAATCGTGGACGGATGCGCCGGGTCGATCGCAATGCGATCGATCATGCCGCTGCCGGCAAAGCCGAGATGCGTCCAATGTTTTCCCGCGTCGCTCGAACGCCACAACCCGTCGCCCGCGTCGGCAGTATTGCGCGGAAACGACTCGCCGGTGGCGACGTAGATGCGCTGCGGATCTTTCGGGTCTATCGCAATGGCGCCGACGGCGCTGCTTTCCGCCTGCTCGAGAACGGAGCTAAAACTCAAGCCGCCGTCCGTGCTCTTCCACAAGCCGCCCGACGAGTGGCCGAGATACACCGTCTTCGGATCGCCCGGAACACCGGCGACAACGTCGAGCCTCCCGCCCATAACAGCGGGACCGATCCAGCGATAAGAAAGATCGCCGAACGAAGTGAGTGCTAAAAGAAGTGCAAGCAGGCCGTTCACCCAGCCTGCAATTGGCCTTTAGGCTTCGGTCGCCTCCGCCGTGTCGGCGGCGATCCAGCGTTCCGCCCAGCGTCCGATCTCATCTAATGCGGGCTGCAGTTCGCGGCCGCACGGGGTGAGTTCGTACATCACGCGGACCGGTGACTCCGGCAGCACTTCGCGGCGCACGACGCCTTCAGCTTCGAGCTCGCGCAGGCGCTCGGTAAGCAAGCGGTCCGAGATACCGGGAATGCCGGAAAGCAGCTCGTTGAAACGGCGCGGGCCATTGGTGAGCGTCCGAACGATCGCGCCGGTCCAGCGGCGGCCAATCAGTTCGATGGCTCTGTGATATCGCGGGCAAAGTCCGGACTCAGTTGCCATGCGTTTCTCGGTTCTGCCAGGACATGGAGGTTAGTCGGGTGTAGCCGTAGCGCCATGCCTGCAGTCGCCCTCCTCCCAGCCCGTCACTTCAACGAAATTGCCGCCTCCCCCCCGGATATCGAAGCGCTGCGTCCGCAGTACGACGAGATTTCAGCGGCTTTGGAAGGCGCCGGAACGCTCGCGGAGGCGCTGGACCTCTTCCACCGCTGGGACAAGCTGCGCCGCGCGTTCAGCACGTGGGCGTCCTTGACCGAACTGCACTTTCAGCAAGACACGGCGAACGAAGCATACCGGGCGGAGAACGACCGCTTGAACGATATCCGTCCGAAAGTCGCGAGCCTCGACGTAGCGGTCAAGAAAAAGTTTCTGGCATCTCCCGTGCGCGAAGCGCTGGAGCGCGAACTCGGCACGTACTTGTTCGAACGCTGGGAGTTGGACGCAACCGCGTTCGATCCGGCCATCGAACCGCACGCGGTGCGCGAAGCGCAGATCGGCGACAAGTATGTCGAACTGCTGGCATCGGCGCACTTCGACTACAACGGCGAGCAACTCAACCTCTCGACGATCACGAAGTTCCGCGAACATCCCGATCGCGCGATCCGCGAGGGAGCGGTGCGCGCGACGTGGGCGTTCTTTGCCGACCACGCAGACGAACTCGACCGGCTGTACGGCGACTTAGTGGGCGTGCGCACCGAGATGGCGCGCAAGCTCGACTATCGTACGTTTACCGAGCTCGGCTACCGCCGGATGATGCGCACGGATTATGGTCCCGCCGAAGTCGCGCGGTACCGCGAAGAGATCGTGCGCGAAATCGTTCCGCTGGCCGAACGGCTTGTCGCACGTCAAGCACGCGAGCTGGGAATCGACCGGGTGATGTATTGGGATGAATCGGTGTTCGACCCGAGCGGCGCGCCGCGCCCGCCCGAGCCGTACGACCGCTTCATGCAAGCGGCACGCGAGGCATTTTCGAACATTGCGCCCGAGATCGGATCGTTCGCATCGATGATGATGGACGGAAATCTCGTCGATCTGCAGGCGCGCAAGGCCAAGGCCGGCGGCGGTTTCTGCACGTCGTTTCCGACGTACGGCCTGCCGTACATCTTCGCGAACTTCAACGGCACGACCGGCGACGTCAACGTACTGCTGCACGAGATGGGTCACGCGTTCCAAGGCTTTTCGAGCCGTAACATGGACGTGTCGGAGTATCTGTGGCCGACGTACGAAGCGTGCGAAGTCCATTCGATGAGTATGGAGTTTTTCGGCGCGCCGCAGATGGAGCAGTTCTTCGGCAAGGATGCGGAGCGGTATCGCGATCAGCATCTGCGTACGTCGATTATGTTCTTGCCGTACGGTGCAGCGGTCGATCACTTCCAGCACTTCGTGTACGACAATCCCGATGCGAGCGCTGCGGATCGCAAAGCTTTCTGGAAGCAGCTGGAAGCGACGTATCTTCCGTGGCGGCGCTACGGCGGTATCGAGCATTTGGAAAACGGCGGCGCGTGGCAGTTGCAGCGCCACATCTATCAGATGCCGTTCTACTACATCGATTACACGCTCGCGCTATGCTGCGCGCTGCAGTTCTGGGTGCGCTCGCTCGACGATTACGACGGCGCGCTCGCGGATTACATCGCTCTGTGCAAACGCGGCGGCGCGCAGCCGTTCCAAGCGCTGGTCAAAGGCGCGGGACTGCGTTCGCCTTTCGAGCCCGGTGCGCTGCATGCGGTGGCGCAGCGCGCTGCACAGGTGCTGGAGGCGTAGCGGTTACAGCCTCGGGCGTTCTGCGCGGGACGGGTTTTCCGGCGACGGTCGGCTTATTCGTAGGCACGGGCGTCGGCGTGAATACCGCGCGCACGGCCGCTTGCGGGACGGCGCGGTTGAACGGCGTTGCCGTTGCGAACGGCGGCGGTGCGATAGAGATTTTCAGCTGATGCGCGCGGCCGTCATAAAGAACGCTTGCGCCGAGCGCGCGCATAATGGGGCCGATGGCGACATTGCCGTGTACGACGCGCGCTTGCGCAAAACGGTCACCGCGGCGCACCAAGATCGTAGCGCCGCTGTTTTCGATGCTTGCCGACATAGCGGTAAGGTACGGATCGGCGGGCGCCATGACATGTCCGCGCGCGATAAAGGCACGCCGGTACGAACGTACGGGTATACCGTTGAACACCACGCTGAGCGCGGCAGCGGCAAGTGGGAAAATCATGACGCGTTCACGATACTAACCGGAGCATGATGCGGCTGATCCTTGCGTTTCGCGAAGCCGGTATGCGGTTCAACCGCGACGGCTGCGCATTTCTCGCGCAGGCGATTGCATTCAACTCGCTGTTTGCGATCTTTCCGCTGCTCGTGCTGGTGCTGACGGCGGCCTCACTCGTCATTCCCGATGCCGACCGGCAGCTGCTCTCCTTCTTCGATACATTTGCACCGGCGCTGCACGACACCATCGCCGCCAACGTGCGAACGTACGTGTACGGCCGCGGTATCTCCAGCGCCATTGCGTTTGCCGTCGTCGTGTGGGCGGCGAAGAATCTCTTCATGGGCCTGGCGTACGCGCTCAACCGCGCACTGGCCGTGCCGAAAAGCCGTCCCCTATACCACGACCTGCTGCTTTCGTTTCTCATGCTGCCGTTAACGGGTCTGGTGCTCATCGTCGCCATCGCGATGCCCCTGGTCGTCTCCATCGTCTTCGCAGTCGCGCACGTTAACGACCCGCAGCACTTCTCGCAGATTCTGGCGTACCTTATCTCGATGGCCCTGGTCTTCGTGGTCGTCGTCTTTCTCTACACGTTTTTGCCGAACCGGCAAGTGAAGTGGCACTTTGCGGTGCCCGGCGCGACGTTCGTTTCGCTCGCGTGGCCCGCGGTGCAGCTCGTCTTTGCGTTCTACACGGTGCACGTTAACTTCTCGCACGTATACGGTGCGCTCTCCGCACCGCTGGTCTTGCTGCTGTGGTTCTACATCATCGGTGTGATCTTTTTCTTCGGCGCCGAGCTGAGCGCGGGCTGGGCTCACCATAAAGGCTCCGAAGAGGTGTCGCCGCTCGTCGACCCGATCAAACCGACAGAACAGCACGCTGCAAAAACGGAGGAAGCTGCGGGCGCGTGACGCTGGTTTTTATTCACGGCGCGGGATTCACCGGTGCATGCTTCGAGCGGCAGCTTCAAGCGTTTGCGGGCGCGCACGCGCCGAGCATGCCGGGCCATTGCGAACCCGGTGCGCCTGCCACCATCGAGGATCTGGCGCTTTCGATTGCCTTTTACGCCGCGCACAACGACCTGAGCGACATCGTGCTCTGCGGTCACTCGTTGGGCGGTGCGGTGGCGCTGCACATTGTCCTGGAGCAGCTGCTGCCCGTTAAAAAACTCGTGCTGCTCGGGTCGGGCGCAAAGTTACGCGTCGCGAATGCCACATTCGATTCGCTCGAACGCGACTTTCCCGAAGGTGCGCGTCAACTGGCCGGCCATTTCTTCGCCGACCCGGTGCCCGCGCTGGTCGACTGGGCCGTGGGCTCGATGCTGACCGTCGGTGCGGCGCAGACCATCCGCGATTACCGCGCCTGCAACGAGTTCGACGTCCTGGACCGCCTCGAGGAGATAAACGTGCCGCTGCTCGCCCTGACCGGCGAGAACGACGTCATGACGCCGCCCAAGTACGCGCAGGCGCTGGCCGACCGGGTTCAGGGGGCCGAGGCGCGAATAGTGCCCGCCGCCGGCCACTTCGTTATGGTCGAGCGCCCCGAGGAAACAAACGAGGCCATTCGCGCGTTTCTCTCGGGAACCGGCTAGCTTTCTCGAAAGGACCTTCGTGCGTCGACTCCCGGCTTTTGTTTTTGCTTGTTGTGCCGCTTTTGCGCTGATGGGCGCTGCGCGTCCGACGCCAACGCCGTCGCCTAGTCCGACGCCGACCCCCGCTCCGCGCCAGGCTCTTCCGCTGGTCGTGGTGTTTCCGTTCGACATCAGCAGCGATCTGAAGGCCGGCACCGGCGCGAACGCTGCCCAAGTCTTCACGCAGCAGATGAACAACGACGGCGGCATCGACGCCATCACGGGCCCTGCGACCGTCAAACGGCCCGACTACGCGAAGTATGCGGCGTCCGTAAATGCACTCTACTACGTTGCCGGCTACATGACGCCGCTCGGAAACGGCGTTTCGCTCGTGGAGCAAGTCGTCGCAACGCGCAGCGGCACGATCGTCTTCGGACAGACCGCGCAGATCGAATCGATCGAAGATGCATCCGCGCAGGCCGCCTATATTCACGACGGAATTCTGGCGCGCGAAAAGCAGCTCGCCGACGCGTACACGGCCGCTCAAGCGCAGGCAACGCCTACGCCCGAAGCCGGTAATCAAGCCGACCTCGGCAAAGGCCTTGCCGGCATCAAAGGCTTGTTCAAACACAACAAGACGTCGGCTACGCCTGCGCCGGCTATCCAAAAACCCTCGAAGGGCGTGCTGGTCGCGCATGTCGAGGGGTCGCTGCCCGCGTCCGATTTAACGAAGGCCACGAGCGCTCTCTACTCGGCGCTAAACGAGCGCTACAACGCGAAGATGACGTCCGCGTCGGGTTCGAATCTCACGAAAACGGCCGACGCGCTTTGCGGGAGCGACCGCAACAACACGATTGCAACGGGTACGGCAACGGCTGCGCTGCAGCACCGCACGTTCGGTTCGCACGCGCAGTATACGTTCGTGCTGCAAGTCTACACGTGCTTCGGCGCAAAACTGGCCGAAGGAACGGGAACGGCGGACTCGCTAGCGGCGGCCGTGCAAAAAGCGGTCGCGGCTTACGCTTCCGAACATCCGCAGAACGTTTAGCGCTACTCGAGCAGACCTTCAGGCAGCTCGGCGACGATGCGCTTGGACGCGATGTCGATCGACTTGATAAACGCGCCCACCATCGGCACCAGCTGACCGCGCACGACGAGCATATCCGAACTCGGATAGTGTTCGACGCGCTGCACCGTTCCCAGATTGGTTCCGCGTACATCTTCCAGCACACAGCCGACGAGATCGCGATCCAGATACTCGCCCTCGTTTAGTTCGATGCGTGAGGCGTCCGCATAGAGCGTTGCGCCGGTAAAGCGCTCCGCGTCGTTGGCCGTGTCTACGCCCTGGATCGTAATCAGAAAACGGCCTTTGTGCTCGCGTACGGTTCCGAGCGTGACGGACCGCTGCGATCCATCGGCGAGTTTGACTTCGAAGGGTTCGCCCGCAGAAAAAAGCATGCGACCCGCACTCGACGGGTCGCACTTTAACTCACCGCGCACGCCGAAAATACCGGCGATGCGTCCGACGGGAAGCGAGTCGCTATTCGCCGTCTTCTTCTCCATCTTCGAGCTCGGTCGTGTCGAAGATCTCCACGCCGATCTTTCCTTCGGCGGTCGCGCGGATAATCGTGCGCAGAGCCTGCGCGACGCGGCCGCTGCGGCCGATCACTTTACCGATGTCGTCGGGGTCGACGATGAGCTCGATCGACGCCGGCTCGCCGCCTTCGGGCGGGAAGTTGTCGACGATCACTTCGTCCGGTTTCTCGACGAGCTTCTTTGCGAGAAACTCCAGCAGCTGCGCCGCGCGTTCGCGCGATGCGACCGGGTCTACCGGATCGCGGTGTTTTTCGCGGCGATCGAAGCGTCCGCCGCCGCCGTTGCCTTTGCGGCGTCCGCCGCCGCGCACACCGCCGCCGCCTTGGCCGCCGCGCCGCCGCGGCGCGTCGTCTTCGGGCTCGATGTCGTCGATGATCGTTTCGCTTGACGCAATCTTGCGCGCGCCCAGGGTAGAGCGGCGCTCGGCCTCTTCACCTTCTTCGTTGAAGAGTCCGAATTCGTCATCGAACGCGCTCATTTAGCCTTCGCCTTTTTCCGACTTCGGCTTGCGCTTCGTGGTCGGAACGGGACCGCGGTCCATGATGCCTTTTTCGGCGAAAAGGCGGCGGACCGTGTCTGAGGGCTGTGCACCCTTGGCGAGCCATGCTTTGGCTTTCTCTTCGTTCACGACGACTTCACGCGGTTCGACGCGCGGGTTGTAGTGACCGAGGATCTCGATGAACCGGCCGTCGCGCGGCGAACGCGAATCTGCGACGACGAAACGGTACGTCGGCTGCTTCTTTGCGCCCATGCGGCGCAGTCTGATCTTTACCATGTTTATTTCCGTAGCGAGGGCATGAAGGGCATCTTCGGCCGTTTCTTGCCGCCGAAGCCCATCTGTTTCATCATTTTGCGCGCTTCTTCAAAACGCTTGACCAACCGGTTGACGTCGGACACTTGCGTGCCGCTGCCTTGGGCGATCCGCTTGCGCCGCGATCCGTTCAAAATGTCGGGATGCTGGCGCTCGCGCTTCGTCATCGAGCAGATGATGGCTTCGATGCGTTTGAGATCCGATTCCGGGATCTCGAAATCTTTGGGCAGCGCGCGGGACATGCCCGGAATCATCTTCATGATATCCGTGAACGAACCCATCTTGCGCACTTGCCGCATTTGGTCGAGAAAATCGTCGAGCGTGAACGACTGCTTGAGCAGTTTCTCTTCCAGCTCTTTCGCTTGTTCCGCGCTGTAGAGATTCTGCGTGCGTTCGATCAGCGTGAGCACGTCGCCCATGCCGAGGATACGCGATGCCAAACGGTCGGGATAGAACGGCTCGATTGCCGAAAGTTTCTCGCCGACGCCGATGAACTTGATCGGTGCGCCGGTGATTTTGTGAATGGAGAGCGCCGCGCCGCCGCGCGTATCGCCGTCCATCTTCGTCAGAATAACGCCGGTAATGCCTAAGCGATCGTGGAAGCCTTTGGCAACGTTCGTCGCCTCTTGGCCCGTCATCGCGTCTGCGACGAGCAGAATCTCTTTCGGATTTACTGCCGCTTTGATGCGCTCGAGTTCGACCATCAGGTCTTCGTCGATCTGCAGGCGTCCGGCGGTGTCGATGATCACCGTAGACATGCCGAGGCGTTTTGCTTCTGCTACTGCATCGCGCGCGATCTTGACCGGATCCGTCTGGCCTTGTTCGAAGACCGGCAGATCGATCTGTTTGCCGAGCGTTTGCAGCTGCGCGATAGCGGCCGGGCGGTAGATGTCCGCCGCAACCAGCAGCGTACGCCGTCCTTGCTCTTTTAAACGGAGCGCGAGTTTGCCCGCGTGCGTCGTCTTACCGGAGCCTTGCAGGCCGACGAGCATGATGACCGAGGGCGGCGCATCCGAGAACTGGAGCCGCGCCTCTGCACCGCCGAGCAGTTGCACGAGTTCGTCGTGCACGATCTTCACGATCGTTTGCGCCGGCGTAAGCGAGGCCATTACGTCCTCGCCGACGGCCTTTTCTTTTACGTTCGCAACGAACTCTTTGGCCGCGGCAAGCGAAACGTCGGCCTCAAGCAAAGCGATGCGCACTTCGCGCATCACTTCGCCTACCTGGGTTTCGCTCAGGCGCCCTTTACCGGTTATGCCGGCAAAGATCGCCTGAAGGCGGTCGGAGAGTTGTTCGAGCAAGGGTTATTCCTTGGCGGTAGCTTCCTCGACGCGCTTGACGGCATCGCCGACGGTTTTGATCTTCTCTGCTTCTTCGTCCGGAATATCGATGTTGAATTCCGTCTCAAACGCCATGACGAGTTCGACTTGATCCAGCGAATCGGCACCCAAATCGTCGGTAATCGACGCTTCGGGAGTCACTTCGGACTCGTCGACGCCGAGCTGCTCGACGATGATCTTTTTGACTTTATCGAACGTGGTGGACATACGTCTCCTTATTGATGCTTACATCAAAACGCCGCCGTCCACCACCAAGGTTTGTCCCGTGATGAATCCGGCTGCTTCCGAACAAAGAAAAGTGACTGCTCCGCTGACGTCTTCCGGTTTACCCGCGCGGCCGAGGGCCGTCTGCGAAAGGAGATAATCCCGCGCCTGATCCGGCATTTTTTCGGTCATCGCGGTCTCGATGAGTCCCGGCGCGACGGCGTTGACTCTTATGTTCCGTGACCCCAATTCCTTCGCTAGGGACTTGGTCAAGCCAAGCAGGCCCGCCTTGGCTGCCGAGTACGCAGCCTGGCCCGCATTTCCCATCAAGCCGACGATGCTGGACATCAAGACGATCGAACCGCTGCGCTGCTTCATCATCGGCTTGGCGACGGCGCCGCAAAGATAGAATGCCGACTTGAGATTCACGGAAAGCATCTGATCGACGACGTCGGGTTTGAGGCGCAGCAGTAACGAGTCGACCGACTGGCCGGCATTTGCGATTGCGAAATCCACGCGGCCGAACGTTTCCATGGCCTGCGCGACAAAACGCTCTACATTCGCCTGATCGGTGACGTCGCCGGTGACCAGCAGATGACGCGTTTGTTCGCGAGCTGCTTTCACGGCATCGACGGTTTCGGCGAGCGCCGCTTCATCGCGGCCCGCTAATACAACGTCGGCGCCATGTTTTGCAAGATCGACGGCAATCGCGCGGCCGATGCCGCGGCTCGCGCCCGTTACGAGCGCTACCTTCCCTTCAAACATCCAGATTCTTCAACTTCTGCACGCCGGCGAAATCGGTAACGTTCAACACATCCGGAGCACCCGGGAGGCGCTTCATCAGCGGACCCAGGACGGGAGACGCGCCGAACTCGACGACGCGATCGAGGTTGTAGCCGAGCAGCTGTTCCGCGGTTTCGTGCCAGCGCACTTCGTCGGTAATCGAGCGCACGAGATTTTTCTTGATCGTTTCCACGTCGCGGTACGGCTGCGCGTCGACGTTCGAGATCACGTCGAACTGCGGAAGCGAAAACGCCGCGGCGTTAACCGCTTGCGAGAAACGGTCGATGGCGGGATCCATCAGCGCGCTGTGCCACGCGCCGGAAACGTTCAGCGGGACGACGCGCTTTGCGCCGGCTTCGGTCAGCGCTTCGCCCGCGTGCTGCACCGCATGCAGGTCGCCGCTAATCACGATCTGCGTCGGCGAGTTGAAGTTCGCGAGCTGGACGCGCCCGCCGTTTTCGCCGCGCACGCGGTCGACGATCTCGCGGATGCGGTTCGCATCCATGCCGAGCACGGCACTCATGCCGCCCGGCGCTTTTTCCGCTGCAAACTGCATCGCTTTACCGCGCTCGTTGACGACGCCGAGCGCATCTTCGAACGAGAGCGAACCGGCGATCGTCAAGCTGCAGAACTCGCCGAACGAATGTCCCGCGCTGACGACCGGCGCGGCCTTCAACTCGACCGCGTAATAGGTCGCAAGATTCGTCGTGAAGATTGCCGGCTGGCTGTACTGCGTTTCGCGCAGCTTCTCTTCCGGGCCGTTCTTCTGCAGATCGAGCAGATCGTAGCCGAGAACGCGCTTCGCGCGCTCGAAGATATCGGCTGCCGCGGAAGACTTTGCGGCGACGTCGACACCCATGCCGACGACTTGCGAGCCTTGACCGGGAAAGATGGCTGCTAAACGCACTAGGACATCCATTTCCAGCAGACGGCGCCCCACGAGAGGCCTCCGCCGAATCCGACGAACACGACGATATCGCCGTCTTTGATCTTTCCGGCGTTTACCGCTTCTGCCAGCGCCATCGGAATCGACGCAGCCGACGTGTTGCCGTACTCCTCGATGTTGATGACGACTTTTTCTTCCGGCATGTCGAGGTATTTGGCCGCCGACATGATGATGCGTTTGTTGGCTTGATGCGGAATGAGCCAATCGAGATCGGTCTTCTGCAGGTGCGCTTTTTCGAGCGCGACGTCCGTGGCCTCGATCATCTTGGTAACGGCGAACTTGAAGACTTCTTTGCCTTCCATGCGCAGATAATGCTGTTTGCCTTCAATCGAACCCAGCGTGTGCGGCGCTCGCGAGCCGCCGGCCGGGATGTACAGCAACTCCGGACGGCTGCCGTCCGAACCGAGTTCGCTGGAGAGGAAACAGTCGATCTCGCTGGCTTCTAAAATCACCGCGCCCGCGCCGTCGCCGAACAGCACGGCCGTCGAACGATCGGTACGATCCGCAATGCGCGTAAGCACTTCGGCGCCGATCATCATGACGCGTTTATAGACGCCCGCTCGAACCATGCTCGATGCGATGGTGAGCCCGTAGATAAATCCGCTGCAGGCGATCTCGATATCGAATGCCGGTTTGTCGGAGGCACCGAGTTTGGACGCGACGATACACGCCGTCGCCGGAAACATATAATCCGGCGTAGCGGTCGCAACGATGTAGCAGTCGATGTCTGCCGGCGTCAGGTTCGACTTGGAAAGGGCGTCTTTAGCCGCCGCCAGCGCGAGGTCGCTCGCTGCTTCTTCCGCAGCCGCGACGTGTCTGCGCTTCATCCCCGTACGCGTGGTGATCCACTCGTCCGTGGTGTCGAGCACTTTCTCGAGATCTTGGTTCGTCAGAACGGCCGACGGTGCGTACATGCCGACCGCGGCGATTTTGACGCCGGTCTGATTCAAGATTTAGCCGTTGTTAGCCGTGCGCGTGTCCTGCGTGATCGTCTTTGATCTCGATCACTTGACGGCCGGCGTACGTTCCGCAATGCTGGCATGCGAAGTGCGGACGCTTCGGCGTATGGCACTGCGGGCACTCAACGGTCGTAACCGGGTTGAGCTTCCAATTGGCGGCGCGGCGGCTGCGCGTTTTGCTTCGCGGGGTTTTCCACTTCAGGTTTGCCACTGTTAAACTTCTCCGTTGTCCTCCGGGCAAACGCACTCGCCCGTGTTTTTGTTCTCACCGCACCGCGGGCAAATGCCCTGGCAGTTTTCCGCGCACACTACCGTGAGCGGAATCGCGCTGCAGACCAGCTGCGTTGCGAGGTCCTTCACGTCGAGACGATCGCCCGTCAAAACGTTTCCCGGTCCGAACGGATCTTTTGCCGAATCCGTCCCGACGTCGAGTTGTTCGTCGACCTCGATCTCCATGCCGCGCTCGACGCCTCCCAGGCACCGGTCGCACTCCGCTTCGTACTTCGCTTCGATGTTGCCCGCGATTTCAAGCACGTCCCCCGTGCTTTGCACGTTGAGATGCACCCGCGCGGGTTCCGGAAAGCGCACGCTCTCAAACGGCTCGAGATCCACCGTCTGGTCGATCACCAACCGTTGGCGTCCGCCTGCCAGCAGACCACCGATGTCTACTTTATACGAAGAAGCCATAACATAGATGAAGGCCGCCCGGCGATGGGGGCCTTCTAAACCTGCAACATTGTAGAACCCCCACGGCCCCTTGTCAAACACGTTCCTCGACGCGATGGAACGGTACCATGACCACATCGCTCACGGGCGTGGCGTATGCCGCGCAGATCGACTCGGCGGCGCGCCGCTTTCACTTGGACCCTCGCTTGCTCGCCGCCGTGGCCGCCCAAGAGACCGGAGGCCCGGGAAGTATCTCGGGACGCAACATCGTCGGTGACGGCGGCCATGGGCACGGCCTCTTCCAGATCGACGACCGTTCGCACGCTTTTGCCTCGAGCACGGCGGCGATGGACCCGCAGGCCAACGCCGATTATGCCGCGTCCATGCTCTCGCAGTTACTCGACCGCTATGGCGGTAACGTTCGCGAGGCGCTTTCCGCCTACAACAGCGGCGACCCGCACGGCCGCGGCACCCCTACCACCTGGCCGGATGGCCGGCAACTCGGTTACGCCGACTCGGTGATGCGTCATTACGACGTGTTGAGCGGCGGCACGTCCACTTCTGCCACGAATAAGGAGTCTTGCCTCCCCATGAGTAGTTTTTTGAGCCACATCGCCCGAGGCGTCGAAAGCGGCCTGTGCACGCTGGCTACCACCGGCAACCCGGCGCTGGCGGCGGGCGCGGGCGTCCTAGGCGCCGTGAGCGACCAAGGCGCTTCGTCTGCGGCTGCCGCCTTGCCCGCGGGCCTGCAGCCGTTCGAGATGCCCGGCATGCCGCTGCTGCCGCAGATGCAAGCCGAAAACCCGACCGAACGGCAGAACGTGAACCAACTCTCGGCGTTTGCCGACCTCATCTCTTCGTCGGTTTAAGGAGGCGCGAGATGGCTTTTCTTTCCGGCATCGCTCAGTTTGCCGAGGCGAACCCCGCCCTGCTCGCGTCCGGCTTGCAACTGCTGACGGGCAGCCTGGGCAATGGGGCGGGGAACGCAGGCAACGCCGCAATGAACGCCCTGGCCGGCCAGAGCGAGATCTTCCAAACCTCCATGTACGCCGAGCAACTGGCCCATCAGGAGCGCATGCAGATGATCTCGCAGTCGTTCGACGAGATGATGGACCAAAAATCGGAGTCCATGCGCGAGCAGAACACGCTGCGCGACGTCAACATGGCCCAGCGTAAGGCCGACAACGCGATCACTAAGAAGTTCATCGAGAGCATCACCGAGTGATGGTCGGCCAAGTCGCGGCGCCGGCGGCAAAGCCCGGGAACGCCCGGGTTTTGCGCCAGCAGGCGAAGTTCGACGATCTCATGGAGGAGCGAGCCGAACTCGAGCGGGAGGCCAACGTCCTGCGCGACATGATGCTCGCCCAGCTGAAGCAAGACGATGAGGCGCTCAAGAAGTACATCGCGATGATTTGATGTAAGGGGGCAGGGGGGGCTTGCGCCGCGTGGTACAATCTCTCTCGTTCCGGGCCATTAGCTCAGTTGGTTAGAGCGCACGCTTGATAAGCGTGAGGTCCCAAGTTCGAGCCTTGGATGGCCCAGATACAAGAAACGCCACGTATTTGCGTGGCGTTTTTATTTTTTCAGGGCCGTCATGCTTGATAAGCATTTCGTTGTGAGTGCCTTACGCAGCATCATTCTGCGCGACCGGCTCCGCACCGGTATCCGGCAATCTTGAGAGCGCCAACTGCGCTCGCCGCCGAATCTCCAGCGCTGCATTGACATCAGCGTGCGTGGCAAAGCCGCACTTAACGCAGATGAAGCGCCTTCTTCGTCGGTTCTCGCGCGCGACGTGCCCACAACGCGAACACGTCTGCGACGAAAAACGTGCATTGACCCGAACGATCGTGCGAGCAGCTTCCTCCGCTTTCTCAACGATAAGTCGTTCTAGGTGACCAAAACTTGCGTCTAGTATGCGGCGGTTTAGTGCAGCCTTCGCCGCAACGTTTCGCCCAGGCGCGACCAGAGTGCCCTTAGCGCTCCGCGTCATTGCACCCAAGGCGAGCGCCTCTAGTGCGATAT
>DASSRQ010000328.1:0-6215 GCA_035701665.1 Vulcanimicrobiaceae bacterium | reverse complement strand
CGATTGCAGCTCGACGCCCGCCGCCGGCACGTCTGCTTCGGTTACGTATTCGTCTTGTGACACGCGCGGATACTCTTACTTGGCTTCTTTGAATTCCGCGTCGATGACGTCTTCGCTCGGCTCGTTCGACGTTTCGCCGCTCTCCGCGTGCGGAGCGCCTTCGGCCGACTGACCCTCGCCCGGCGCGCCGTTCGCGCCTGCCGTCGTCTTCTGGTACAGCAGTTCCGCCATCTTGTAGCTCGCCTGCTGCAGCCGTTCGACTGCGGGTTTGATCTCGCCGAGCGTGCCGTTTTCGCTGACTTTCTTCAGATCCGAAAGCGCCGCTTCGACTTCCGCGCGAGCGCCGGCGTCGAGTTTGTCGCCGACTTCTTTGAGCGATTTCTCGGTCGAGTAGATCAGGCTCGATGCCTGATTGCGCACTTCCGCCTCTTCGCGTTTCTGCTGATCGGCCGCGCCTTGGAGCTCGGCATCCTTGACCATGCGCTCCACTTCGTCTTTCGACAGAT
Organism: Vulcanimicrobiaceae bacterium; assembly: GCA_035701665.1. Taxonomy (GTDB): domain Bacteria; phylum Vulcanimicrobiota; class Vulcanimicrobiia; order Vulcanimicrobiales; family Vulcanimicrobiaceae; genus DASSRQ01. Next base: position 5,709 of record DASSRQ010000328.1, on the reverse strand, counting down.
TCGTGGACGCGGTGATCGTGATCTGCTGCTCTTTACCGGTGCCGAGATCTTTGGCGCTTACGTTCACGATACCGTTGGCATCGATGTTGAAAGCAACTTCGATCTGCGGAATGCCGCGCGGTGCAGCGGGGATGCCTTCCAAGCGGAAACGTCCCAGCGTCTTGTTGTCCACGGCCATCGGGCGTTCGCCTTGCAGCACGTGAATATCGACGGACGTTTGGCCGTCCTCGGCGGTCGTGAAGACCTGCGACTTCTTGGTCGGAATCGTCGTGTTGCGCTCGATGAGGTGCGTCGTCACGCCGCCGAGCGTTTCCAGGCCCAGCGAGAGCGGCGTTACATCGAGCAGAACGACGTCGCGCACTTCACCGGCGAGGACGCCGGCCTGAATTGCCGCGCCGACCGCGACCACTTCGTCGGGATTGACGGAGAGGTTCGGCTCTTTGCCCGTGAGTTTGCGCACGAGTTCTTGGATAACCGGCATACGCGTCGAACCGCCGACCATGACGACTTCATCGATCTGCGAGATGTCGATCTTGGCATCGGCCAGCGCGTTTTTGAACGGCTGGATGCAGCGATCGGTCAGGTCGCTCGTGAGTTCTTCGAACTTGGCGCGGGTGCACGTGATGTCCATGTGCTTGGGACCGTTCTGATCGGCCGTGATGAACGGCAGATTGATGCTGGTCTGCACGACGGACGAGAGTTCGATCTTGGCCTTTTCCGCGGCTTCGGTCAGACGCTGCATGGCTTGCTTGTCGCCGCTCAGGTCGATGCCTTGCTCTTTGCGGAACTCGGCAACCAGCCACTCGACGATGCGGTGATCGTAGTCGTCGCCGCCCAGACGCGTGTCGCCGTTCGTTGCTTTCACTTCGAAAACGCCGTCGCCGACTTCGAGGATCGAGACGTCGAACGTACCGCCGCCGAGGTCCCAAACCAGAATCGTCTCGCTGCCTTTTTTATCGAGACCGTACGCCAGCGCCGCCGCCGTCGGTTCGTTGATGATGCGCAGCACGTCCAGACCCGCGATCTTGCCGGCGTCTTTGGTCGCCTGGCGCTGCGAGTCGTTGAAGTATGCGGGCACCGTGATGACGGCTTTCGTCACACGTTCGCCGAGGTAGTTGCTCGCGTCGTTCACGAGCTTCTGAAGGATCATCGCCGAGATCTCTTGCGGCGAATAGTCTTTGCCGTCGACCTTGACGTGATAATCCGTGCCCATGTGCCGCTTGATCGAAGCGATGGTGCGATCCGGATTGGTGATTGCCTGGCGTTTTGCCAGTTGTCCGACCAGACGTTCTCCGGTCTTGGTGAATGCGACGACGGAGGGCGTCGTACGCGAGCCTTCCGCATTTGCGATCACGGTGGGCGAGCTGCCCTCCATGACGGCCACGACCGAGTTGGTCGTGCCCAGGTCGATACCGACCACTTTAGCCATTAATTGTCAACCTTTCCGAGCCTATGGACCAACTGTTCCCGGCTTGTCATCCTGAGGTATCGAAGAACCTTGAGGAATCGAAGGGTGGTACTAAGCCTTGCCGCTTACTAGGCTACAAGGAGCTTTGCGATTCGATTATAGTACGCCATCGAGCCGCTTGTGTTCCACTCCTTAAGACCCAAATTGTAGGTCTTTGGATGCGCTGCCGGTGGCACAAAAACGGCCGGGGCGCGTTATGATGCGATAGATGTCGCTCCTGACCAAAATGCGAGACTACGTCCGGGTCCCGTTCCTCTGGATCGGCGGCCGCCGCAAGGCCGCGGCAAAGCCGCGCCGGAAGTGGGACGACGACGACGATGAGGGCGGCTCGGCCGGCGTACACGCGCGTCTGAAGCCGCCGCCGCCGGTGCTGGCGGGCGGCAACGCACGGCCGTGGCCACCTTCACCCTTCGACTGAGGGGTGCCGCCGGCGGCGGCGACCCCGCTCAGGATGACACAAAAGGAAAGGGCGCCGGTTGGCGCCCTTTTTTTATGGGCCGACGTTGTTGTCGGGATTCTGCTGATCCGGCGGCTGCTGCTGCTCGAAGCCCGTACCGCTCGGTTTCGCCCCGAGCGTCACTTGAACGAGCCGTTTGCTGCCGTTCTGCTGCGACCACACCTCGAGCGTAACCTTATCGCCCGCGTGCAGTTTTCCGATGGCTTGAACGAGCGCAGCGTTGTCGGAGAACGCCTTTCCGTTCATTTGCAGGATGACGTCGCCCGGATTGATGCCGGCCTGGTCTGCCGGTGAGCCGCTCTCAACCTGATACACCGCGACGCCGCCTTGACCGTGATAGTTGGCCTGGCTGCGGAAGCCCGGACTTACCTGGCCGAGCACGACGCCCAGGAACGCCTGAGCCGGCGGCTGGGTGATGCCCGGATGCTGGATCATCTGTTCTACAACTTTTCGCACCGTATTCGAGGGGATTGCGAACCCGATGCCTTCGGCGCCGCCGCGCAGCGTCGACTGATTGACGCCGATGACGTCGCCGTTCATGTCGATGAGCGGGCCGCCCGAGTTACCGGGGTTGATCGGCGCGCTGGTCTGCATCAGTCCCTTGAACGTGTACGTTTGTCCGGTTTCGCTTTGAATCGGCTCGTTGCGGTTGAACGCCGAAACGACGCCGACGGTAACCGAACCTTGCATCTCGTACGGCTCGCCGATTGCGATCGCCCACTGTCCTTGCTGCGCGCGATCGGAGTCGGCGAGCGGAAGCGCGGGCGGGAGATTCTTCGTATTGTCGATGCGGATCACGGCGAGATCTGCGCCGATGTTGGCGCCGATCAGGTGCGCGCTCACCTTCGTATTGTTCGGGAACGTCACCTGAATATTGCTGACCTGTGCGTTCGCAATCGGCGGCCGGACGACGTGCGCGTTCGTCACGATATCGCCGCGGCTGTCGAAGATAAAGCCCGAACCGGATGCCGTTCCTTTGAAGGAGCGGTACGAGCCGCTGCCGCCGCCGCCGAACATCTGCTCGAACGGATCGGCAGGTACATATTGACGGCCGTTAACCGTGATGCTGATAGCAACGACCGACGGTTTCGTGCGTTTGACCGCATTCACGATGCGCTCTTGATCGCTGCCGCCGCCGGAAAGGGGCGCGGCGCTTACGATGGGCGGAGTATTGTTCGGACCGGCAACATTCGCAAAATGCGTGCTGGCATACAGCATCATGACGAACGAGCCGATGATGGCGCCCACCAGAGCGACTATCGCCGTGGGCAATACACGATTGTTCAACATTCCTCTACTACACTTCGGACGGGGCGTTTGGCCGGATCTACCCGGCACTTTTTAAAAAGTAGCGCCCACGCCTCTTAAGATTCGATGAGAGTGCCTTCCGGGCGCTGGTCGGCTACGATAAGCCCGTCCAGCACGCGCAGCACGCGCTTGGCGTGGGCGGCGACGCCCTCGTCGTGCGTCACCATGATAATCGTACGGCCGGCCTCGTTCAAGCGGCCGAATAGCGCAAGAATTTCGGCACTCGTTTTCGAGTCGAGGTTGCCGGTCGGTTCGTCCGCCAGCAACACCGCCGGGTCGTTCACCAGCGCTCGCGCGATTGCCACGCGCTGCTGCTGGCCGCCGGAGAGTTCGGTCGGTTTATGGTTGCCGCGATCGCCGAGGCCGACTTCTTGAAGCCGCTCGCGCGCGGCCGCGTTGCGCTCGCGAAGCGGAATGCCGCGGTAAAAAAGCGGCAGCGCGACGTTCTTTACTGCGTCCGTCCGCGGCAGCAAGTTGAAGCCTTGGAAGATGAAGCCGAGCTTGCGCAAGCGGATCTGCGCGAGCGCGTTGTCGTCGAGCTGGGAGACGTCGATACCGTCGAGCAGATACGTTCCCGACGTTGGACGGTCGAGACACCCGAGCAGATTCATCAACGTCGATTTGCCCGAACCCGACGGGCCCATGATCGCAACGTATTCGCCCGGCTGGATCGAGAACGAAACGCCGCGCAGCGCCTGGACCTCCAGCGATCCGGACGAGTAGGTTTTGACGATGTTCCGCATGTCGATGACGGCGGTGCTATTCATATCTTAACGCCTCAATAGGGTCGAGCCGCGACGCGCGAAACGCGGGGTACGTACCGAAGACGATCGTGACGATCGTTGCAAATCCCGCCGCTATGACGACGATCTGCAGCCACGGTACCGGCGCTACGACGCCGGAGATGCGCGAGATGAAGAAGATATCGACAAAGCCGCCGATGAGCACGCCTAAAACCATGCCGGCAAAACAGCCGAAACCCGAAAGCAGCAGCGCTTCGATCATGAACTGCGCGAGTATCTGGAAACGCTTGCCGCCTATCGCCTTGCGGATGCCGATCTCGCGCGTGCGCTCCGTAACCGAAACGAGCATGATGTTCATGATGCCGATGCCGGCGACGAGCAGCGAGATTGCGCCCACAGCGCTGACGATGGCGCCTACCACGGCAAAGAAACCGCCGATCGCTTTGCTGAAAAATCCAAAGTCGAACGTACGGTACTGCGCGCCGGTGTGCGTCTGCTCGAGCGCATGTTGTGCCGCGTTTTCTAAGTCGGAGAGTTTAGCCGAACCCGATCCCAGGACTTGGATACCGAAGAATGCGCTGCCGCGCTGATAGTTGTTGTAATACGTCGTGTAAGGGATCGCAACGTCGTTGCTGACGTCGAACCCCAGCGCTGCCGTGTCGAGTTTGGCTTTGCCGAGTACGCCCTTGACCACATACCGTTTCGAACCGATATAGATCGATTGACCGAGCACGCTTTGGGCGGTGCGGCTCGGAAACAGCCGGGTCATCGCGTTATCCGAGAGCACGCAAACCGATGCTGCCGAACCGACGTCGTCCGAAGTAATCGTAGAACCCGCTACGACGGGAGACGTGCTGAACCGTTTGTCCGACTCGCCGCCGAACTTCAAGCGCACGCGGTTGTGACCGGCGTCGACCATCGTTCGCCCGCCCGACCACGGAATCGCCGTTTCGATGCCGGGAAGAGACTCGAGCATCTGCAGGTCCGAGGGATGCAAACCGGCGCGCGTGTTGTTGCCCTGCGAGGTCTTCGGCAGCACGTAAAACGTGTTCGCGTTCATGCCTTTGAACACGCCGTTGACGGCGCCGGCCATGCCTGCCGCGCAGACTTGAATCGCGACGATTGCCATGACGCCGATGACGAGCCCGATCACGGTCAGAACCGAGCGTGCGCGGTTTGCCAATAATACCGATAGGGCTTCAGTAATATACGAGATCACGACCGCAGCGCCTCAACGGGATCGAGCGCTGCGGCGCGTGCGGCCGGCAGCGAACCGAAAACGATGCCGACGAGCATCGAGAATCCGGCGGCGACCGAGATGACCAGCACCCACGGAACGGGCGCGGCGCCGACACTTTGCGCGATAATGCCCTTGCCGAAGTTCACGATGACGACGCCCAGAATCGTTCCGAGCAGCCCGCCGAACACCGAGAGCAAAACGGCCTCGATCAAAAACTGCAGCGAAATGTCGCCGGGGCTCGCTCCGATGGATTTGCGGATGCCGATCTCGCGCGTGCGTTCGGTGACCGAGACCAGCATGATGTTCATGATCCCGATCCCGCCAACGAGCAGACTGACCGTGGCGATGCCGGCGAGCAGAAGGCCGAACACCTGCGTCGTCTCCTGGAAGGCACTCAGGAAGTCCGCCTGGTTGTTGATCTCGAAGTCGTCCGGACGACCCTGCGGGATCCGGTGCTGCCTGCGCAGGATGTGCTGGATCTCCGTCATGGTAG
>DASSRQ010000327.1:0-14405 GCA_035701665.1 Vulcanimicrobiaceae bacterium | reverse complement strand
TCCAATCCGTAATCGTCGCGGTCGTGCCGTTCGAATACGTGATCGTACCGTTGCCGTATCGATCCGTTACGAACGTTGCCACCGACGCGCCCGTGCTCGTGCGCACGATCGTACCGTTCACTGCGCCGGTCTGCGACAACGTCATATTTACGGTGGCGTCGGTCTTCGAGTCAGTCAGCGTGAACGTGCTCGTCGCAGCTTCGGTGCCCGTCAGCGTTGCGGTGCTGAGCTGCTGGCCGCCGGAGATCGTAAACGCAGGAAAGGTTCCCGGCGCAAGCGTCATCGAGTTTAACGCGCCGGCGTAGGTCTTGACCGTACCATTGATAGTCGTCGACGTGCCGTTCGTCATCGTCAAGGACATCGTCGTGCCGAGATCGGCCGATGCGCTCGCAACGTGCGCTACGCTTCCTAGCCCGCAGCTCTGCGGGCTGCTGCCGCCTTCACCGGCGATGCCGCATGCCATGGCATACTGCGCCGTCGGGGCAGCGGTTTGATTCGGCGCGTGGGTGAACTGCAGTGTCACTTGCAGGTTCGGGAACACGCCGTTGCCCGTACCGGTTACCGTGTCGTAGGAGACGACCGTGCCGCTCAACGTTTTTTTCAACACGGTTCCCGCAATCGAGACGCTCAATGTCGTGCTCGAACCGGGTGTGTTATTGGTTTCGTGAACGTAGGCGTCTTCGGCTAGTTCTGCGCACTCTGCGTCGTAGAACGTGCGTACGCCCGCTTCGAAATCCGTCTGCGTGACCGCGCCCGTACCGTTCTCGGTACCGTTCGAGCACGCGCTCCAGGTAAGGTCTGCTTCAGAGAACGTGGCCTGCTTTACCGGTGCGCCCTTCGCATTGCGCATTTTGACCGCGCCTTGCCGCACGATCGTCGAAAGGATCGGCGCTCCGCCGATCGGGCCGCCCTGCTGGACGACTTGCATTGACGACAGCCCGGACGCAGCTTCACTGCGCTGCACGGAAACTGCCTGGACGTTGGAAGCCGTGCTATTTTGGATCGGCGTCACACCCGATCCGCTGCTGCAAGCGCTCAAAACCAGCGCCGCCGCAATACCAAAACTCGCGCGTTTATACACGTAAAATTCCCCCAAAATTATCTGGTTTGTTCTACTGCATTCGCCTTAGGGCTGCTTCGGCTCTGCCGATTCGAGTGGGTATTTCCACTCATTTATGGGCTGAAATCAACGCTGCATACGCGCGGCTTGCGTCCGTTTCCTGACGTCGTAAAGCCGGATCGGTATCCAAATCGATGTGATACAAACCGAAGTCGCTATTATCGTCGAAATGCAGCCCCCACTCGCGATTCGACGTAATGCTCCAACAGAGATACGCCTCGACGGGGATGCCTTTGTCGAGTGCTTGCCTTACTTCAGCAACGTGCGCTTCGACATACTTTGCGCGGGAAAAGCCGTCGGCACTCGTAACGCAGCCGTTCTCGACGACGACGATCGGTTTGCCGGGAAACGCTTCTGCGGCTTCACGCAAAATTGACGAAAGCGCGCCCGGCCACACCGGCGCATTCGCGTAACGGAAGTCGGCAGCGGCCGAGAGCCGGTTCAGCTCGCCCGGCCACATGGACGGGACGCCCCAATAGTAGTCCAAACCAACGTAGTCGAGCGTTCCCACGCATTCGGGCGGGCAAAGAAACGCCGGCAACTTTCCGGCCATGCCCAGGTTCCACCAATTCGTACCGAGGAGCGTTCCGAACATACCGATCGTTTTTCGCAGCGTGAAAAAGATCTGCAGCCACGAACGCGTGGCGCTCATGCGGCGATCGCCTGCGACTTCGAAGAACTGCACCTTAGCGCGGTCGCCCAGAATCCGCTGCGCTATCGCGCGGGCGATCTCCGGTTCGAAGCCCGTGTAGGCGCCGTGTTCGTCGCGTTCGCACAGCCCCGGCGTTCCCGGATGCACGCCAACGTGTAAAACGCCGCGTTTGCGGATGCGCTGCAGCGAGCGGTCCATATCGGGAACGTCGTCGCCGTGGCCGTTCCTTGCGAGCGTTTTGCGGCTGTGCGCATGCGGAATCGGTTTCCCTTGCCGCTTCAAGTCGCGCAGCGTACGATCCACGACATTGAGAAGCGATCGGCTTCCGAAGGCCATCGCGACGGCGAAGTTCTGCGGATGCGCCGGCACGCGGCTGATTGCGAAACGGCCGTCCGCAAACGGTTTCAGCACCACATCGTCGTCGAAAAATGCATCGATCGTCCCGGCGCGCAGCGCTTGTGCCGCGAGCGCCGGCGAATCGAAATACTGCACGCCGGCAGCCGGCAGATGTCCGTGCACGACGCGCGCAGGCAGCATTTGACTGACCACACCGATACGTCCGGTCCAGCGTTCCAGGTCGTCCGGCGGGGTGGTCCCTGCGGGATGCAGCAGTGCCAGGTGCGCCGTGAGATACGGCTCGGAGAACAGCACGTGTTCCTCACGCTGCTTGGTCATGGTAATCTGCGCGATCGACACGTCGATTTTGCCGCCTTCGAGCAGATTGGATTGCGAGAGCCGCGTCGCTTGACGCTTCGCCTGTTCCGGCGACTGCAGGTGCGTCGCGTTGCGATCGATCATGCGCTGCAGCCAACGCGGTAAGCCGAGGACGAGCGGATTCGTACCGACTTTGGCTTGCGGATGAATGCTCCGGATCGCCTCGCGGGAGAGCGCGTGGGCGCGAAACAGATTCGGAATCAGCCGCAGCACGTCGTCCATCTGCTCTTCGCCCGTCGCGTACGGCGGCTGCCCGGGCGGCATCGCGTACGAGCGCATCCAGAACCCCTTTATCCAGCCGTACACCAACTGATTCGGTTCGTTCAGCGTCACGTAGTAATCGATCAGATCGCCCAAACGCCGGGCGACGATGCCGGCAAATTGCGCCATGCGCTGCGGAAATTTTTCGTCGAGCAGCCCTTCGCCGTCGCCTTCGGCTTCGACGTGCAGCGGCCACGTATTGTGCACCAGCGTAACGACGGTTGCCATACCGGCGTCGCGCATGCTTTGAAGCACGTCGCGATAATGCGCGAACGCCTCGTCGTCCCAGCGTCCTGCATCCGGCTCCAAACGCGCCCACGAAAGCGAGAGCCGGAACGCGGTGCAGCCCAACCCTTTCGCCAGCGCGACGTCTTCGCGATAGCGGTTCCAAAAATCGGTGGCATTTCCGCGCGGCGTCAGCCCGCGAACGCGTTCCCACACGTCGCGAATATCGTCGCGGCCGTCATACGCTTCGCACTGATGGTCCGCCGTTGCAACACCGAAACGCAGGCTCATGCCTGCACCCGTTTATCGGCGGCGCGGATACGCCCTTTCGTACTGCTTGGGCAAGTAGTCTAACTGCACGCCGAGTTCGGCAGCAGCCAACAGCGGCCAGTACGGCTGGCGCAGCAGCTCGCGCGCAAGCAGCACCATATCCGCATCGTCGTCTTCCACAATCGACGCGGCTTGTTTTGCATCGGTAATCATGCCGACGGCAGCCGTTGCGATGCCCGCGCCGTTCCGCACGGCACGCGCAAACGGCACTTGATATCCGGGGCCGGCCTCGATCTTCGCGTGCGGCACGATGCCGCCCGACGAACAGTCGACGACATCGACGCCGAGCGTTTTGAGTTCGCGGGCAAGGTGTACGGAATCGTCGACAGTCCAGCCGCCTTCGACCCAGTCGCTCGCGGAGATCCGCACGAACAGCGGCAACGCATCGGGCATCGCCGCGCGTACGCTTTGAACGACTTCGCGCAGCATCCGCGTACGGTTTTCAAACGAACCACCGTACTCGTCGGTTCGATGGTTGACGAGCGGCGAAAGAAACTCGTGCAGCAGATACCCGTGCGCGGCATGAATCTCCAGCACGTCGAATCCCGCGCTCAGCGCGCGCTTCGCCGCAGCAACGAAACGCTCGCGTACGGCCGCAATCTCGTCTTTGCTCAGGGCGTGCGGCACGATCCAGCCATCGGTGAACGCCTGCGCCGACGATGAAACGACCTGTGCCCAGCCGCCTTCGTCCGGCGCAACAGGACCGTCGCCGCTCCACGGACGGTACGTACTCGCTTTGAATCCCGCGTGCGCGAGCTGCATGCCGGCAGCCGCGCCGTGCGCGTGAATGAACTCGACGATCCGGCGCAGTCCGGGCACGTGCTCGTCTTTGTAGATGCCCAAATCTTGCGGCGAGATGCGGCCTTCCGGCGCGACCGCGGCGGCTTCGGTAAACACGAGCCCGGCGCCGCCTACGGCGCGGCTTCCCAGATGCACGAAATGCCAGTCGTTGGCGAAGCCGTCGTCGCTGGAGTATTCGCACATCGGCGAAACGCCGATGCGGTTGCGCAGCGTTACGCCGCGCAGCGCGAGCGGTTCGAACAGCTTCATGCAGTCTCCCAGAAAACGAGTTCGCCCGTTCCCGACGCGTCGAGGTGCGCGACATCGTGCAAACGCACGGCATCGCCGGCCGAGAGCGCGTTTCCGTTTACATTCACCGATCCGTCCGCGACGAATAAAAACCCGAAGCGGTTCGGCTCTTGCTCAATCGAGAGTTGCGTGTCTTCCAGACGCGCGACGCGCAGCGTCGCATTTTGCGTCAGCGCGATCGGCGCTTCGACGCCGGGCTGTCCGCTCGCAACGGTCAGCCAGCGGTTGCGGCGATCGCCGGTCGTGAAATCTTTCTGTCCGTACGACGGTGCCGTTCCGTTTTTTCCGGGCATCACCCACATCTGCACCAAATGCAACTCGCGATCTTTATCCGCGTTGAACTCGGCGTGCCGGACGCCCGTGCCGGCGCTCATGAACTGCACGCCGCCCGGTCCGACCACGCCGTGGTTTCCCATGCTGTCTTTGTGCTCCAGCTCGCCCGAAAGCACGTACGTTACGATCTCCATGTCGCGGTGCGGATGCGGCGGAAACCCGCTGCCGCCGGCAATATAGTCGTCGTTGAAAACGCGCAGCGCGCCCCATTGGACGTTTTGCGGATCGTAGTAGTCCGCGAAGCTGAACGAATGGTACGTTTTGAGCCAGCCGTGATCGGCGTGGAAGCGCTCGGCGCTTCGTTGAATATCGAAGGTCATCTCGGTGCCTTAAATCCCGGTAGCGCCAAAATGAGTTGCAATCAGGGCGGAACGATACCGTGGATCCGGCCCAGCAGCAGATGAAAATACAGCATGCCGCGCACGGGCCCGAGCGCCGTCAGCAGCGCATCGAGATCGATAGACGGGTTACCTGAAAGTAACTTAACGCTCCGCGCGACACCGGAGTCTTTCATCGGAAAGATATCGAGCCGTCCGAACCCGCGAAGCAGCACGACGGCCGCGCTCCAGGGGCCGATACCGCGCACTTGCGTAAGGGCAACGGCAGCCTCGGGTGTTGAAAGCTCGGCGATCGCATCTTCGCGAACGGCGCCGTCGAGAATCGCTTGCGCCGCGCTGCGCAAATGCATGACTTTGTTTGCGCTCAAACCGGCGGAACGCAGTTTTTCATCCGGTGCTTGCAGCACATCGTGCGGCAGCGGAAATGCATACAGCGTGCTGCCGGCGTGTTCGATCGGCGTCCCTAGCGCCTCAACCATGCGGCGCATGATAGCGCCTGCGGCGTAGATGCTGATCTGCTGAAAGACGATCGAGTGCGCGAGCGCTTCGAACAGCGAAGGATACCGCGGCGGTCTGAGCCCTTTGAGTTCTTTCGCCAGGTGCGCGAGCCACGGAAACGGCTTCACGCGTTTGTACCACTCGTCTACCTGCGCGTCGAAGCCGAGCATTCTTTCGACTGACGGTAACCAGCGCTTCGCATCGCGGCCGCCGATGGTCACGAGCACCGGTGCTTTCGGCGAGGCTTGCGAGACCTCGATCAAGTTCGCGCCGGCCTCGTCCGCAAGCACGCGCCGGTAGACGCCGTTCTCATCGACGGTATCCACCACGTTCGCGGCAAGCCGGCGCAGCGCGTCGACCGTGAGATCGAGGCGGTACGGCGGTTTGACGTCGACGGCGTGCTTACTCGGCATGCTTCTCCAAAGGGGTCGGCCTAAGCCCGAATAACCCTTCCGTATGCTGGCCACGTACTACCAATACTGGCGGATTAATCTCCTGACCATGCTCGAGTACCGGGCCAACTTCATCATGTGGTTTGCGTTTGCCGTCGTCTATCACGGCACCGCGATCGCCGCGCTCTACGTGACGCTGCGGCAGTTCCCGTCGATGAACGGCTGGGACTTCAAACAGATGGCGTTTCTTTACGCGTTATGGATGATGGGGCACGAGTTTCACAACACGTTCTTCTTCACCATCGTCAGCGTGCCGGAATACGTGCGCGAAGGCCGTTTCGACCGGTTTCTCGTGCGTCCGCAGGATACGCTGTTCCAGGCACTTACGGTGCCCTCGCAACTCTCGTTCGACGGCTTCGTGCTCTCGATCGTGACGTTCTGCGTCGCCACGCGCTTCAGCGGCGTCCACGTCGACCTCGCGTTTCTCATCTTCGTGCCGCTGGTGGTCATTGGTGGAGCGCTCATAGAATTGGGAATATCCCTAGCTGTGGCCACTATGGCGTTTTGGTTCGTCCGCGTCGATACATTGCGTTGGGTCGTGATGTCTCTCGAGCAAGAGTTCACGCGTTACCCCATCAGCATCTACACGCGCGGCGTGCGCATCGTCCTGGCCTTTGTCTTTCCGTTTGCGTTCATGAACTATTTTCCGGCGACGTTTCTGCTGCACAAGGCCGAAACGGGTCTTGCACTCTCACCGCAAGTCGGGCTGCTCACGCCCGTCATCGGCGTAGCGTGGCTGGCCGCGTCGTATGCGTTCTGGCGCATCGGGCTTCAGCGTTACCAAGGAACGGGGTCGTAACCGCAGGATGATGAACCGCACGGATTTTCTCAAATCGGCCGCAGCCGCAGCCGGCGTCGCGCTTTTGCCGGGTCCCGCACTTGCAAAAGGCTTGCATACGCGGCTGCTCCCGGCGATCCAAAGCATTCCGGGCAGCGTCGGCGTCTGCGCGCGAACGATGGCAAACGGCGCGTCGCTGTATTCCTACAATGCGGGCGTATCGTTCCCGAGCGCCTCGACGATCAAGATGCTGATCATGCTCACCGCGTTCACGGCGGCCGAAGATAAACCGGCGGCGATGAAGGCGCGGGTGCGGTTCGATGCGGGCGAGCTTATCGGCGGCTCGGATTTCATGTCGCAGCAGCCCGACGGCGCCACGTTCTCGGTCCACGAACTTCTCGTGCCGATGATTCAGGTGAGCGACAACACGGCGAGCAACATGCTGATCTCGCACTTCGGCTTCGAACTAATCAACACGGTAATCCGCCGCGCGGGTCTGCACCAAACCGCGCTCAAGCGGCACTTCCTCGATACCGCGGCCGTGCTGCACCATATGGACAACCGCACCACGCCCTCGGACATGGCGCACTTGCTCTACCAAATCGAACGCGGTTCGCGCGAAGAAGTGCGCACGGTGGCCTCCCCCAAGTCGTGCCGGCAGATGATTGAGATCATGCTCGGGCAGACGGATCGCGATACGATCCCGCGTCTGCTGCCGCCGGGGCTTCCGGTGGCGAATAAAACGGGCGAGCTGAGCCGTTCGCGCAGCGATGTCGCCATCATCGATCCGTTCGGCGATTCGCCCTACGTGCTGGCCGTGTATACGAACGGCTTGGATTCACCGGGCGAAGCGTACGACGGCATCGCCCGGATATCGCGCATCATTTATGGTGCGGTCGCGCAGAGCGACCTCTAGCGCTACTTCGGCTCGACCGACACCTTCGTCATCGTATCGCCGACGCGGATCGCGTCGAGCGCTTCGAAGCCGTCCGTCATCTGCCCGAAGACGGTGTACTGATTGTCTAAGAAGCGCGCATCGTCCAGGCAGATGTAGAACTGCGAGCCGGCCGAGTTCGGGCTCGATGCCCGCGCCATCGCCACGGTTCCGCGAATGTGCGGACGCTTACTGAACTCCGCTTTCAATTGATAGCCGGGGCCGCCGGTGCCGTTGCCGTCCGGATCGCCGCCTTGGACCACGAAGCCGGGCTCGACGCGGTGAAACTTCAGGTTGTCGTAAAAGCCGTCTTCCGCCAACTTAATGAACGCGGCGCTGTGCAGTGGAGCATCGTCCGGATAGAACGTGAAAACGATATCGCCTTTGTTTGTGGTAAGGCGGACCTTCGAGGTCTTCGCTTTTTCGACGAGTGCGGACAGTTCTTCGCCTTCGGGCGCGGTTCGAGCAGCCATGGTTCCTCCGGATAGGTCTGGGAGTAGCGGGGCTTTGTGCATCCGAAACCCGAACGCCTGGCCCGCTTCGAGCGCGGCTTCTTTCCCGGGGCGGCTCAGTTGCTTAAATCGCGCCTCCACGCTGCGCGCTTCCGATCGCGACTCCGTAAGCAGCCAAGCGCAGAGATGGACCGGGCCGCGCGAGCGCGTGTACTTCGATGCCATTCCTCGCCGGTGCGCCGCGACGCGCTTGGTCAAGTCCGACGTCCAGCCTGTGTACCAGCTGCCGTCGGCGCACGCCAGGACGTAGACATAGGCCAATTTTTTGGAGGGTGTCACTGTTAGACCTGAACGATTTGCGGTAGAATCGTGGGCGGTAAGGGACAATGTTGGACGGTTTCACCTTCGATAGCGGCGCCTCGGCGCGCACGCTCAAAGTTCGAATTCCACCCAACGCGCGCTTCGGCCGGAGCGTGCGTCAGGAAGTTCTTTCCTTCGCCGACAAGTTCGAAATCGATCAAGATGAGCTCGATGAGTTCATCTTTGCCGTCGGTGAGGCCCTTGCCAACGCCATCGAACATTCGCGAAGCACCGATGTCATTGAAGTCCGCTGCCAAGTCGAAGACGACAAGATCTTGGCAACGATTATCGATTCCGGATCCGGTTTTGACGGCACACCCTTACCGAATGTGACCTTACCACCGGAGTTTTCGGAACGCGGCAGAGGACTGCCGATCATGCGCCGCTGCACGGATATTTTTGCCGTTCACTCCGTGCCAGGGCGTGGGACCGCGGTCGTTCTGGGGCGTTATCTGCGCCGCAAGAACGACACTGAGGAAAACGACGTAGCGTAGAAAAAGAGCGGAAGTATGAAACTCCGCTTCTTTTCCGCTTTCACGCTCTGCGCCGTGGCGCTTAGCGCTATCGGCGTTTCGCCGGCTGCCGGCTCGGCATCGCCGTCTGCCTCCAATGCGCAGATCCGCGCCGTCGTTGCCGCGGTTTCGGCCGCCGATTTACGCGCGTACGACACCAAACTCGTCGGCTTCGGCACGCGCAACGATTTTTCGGAGACGCTGAACTCGCCCACGCGCGGCATCTTCGCCGCACGCGATTATATCAGGGCGCAGTTCGACGCGGACGCCGCGCGCAGCAACGGCCATATGACCGTCGCGCTCGATACGTTCGTGCATCCGAAGACCGAGCAGACGCCGCGCGACGTGACGGAATCGAGCATCATCGCAACGCTCACCGGCGACCGGCCCGGGCCGACCTACGTGATGTCGAGCCATTACGACGACTGCAACGGCGACTGCACCGATGGCAAAAACGATGCGCCCGGGGCAGACGACAACGGCTCGGGATCGTCGGCGGTACTCGCGGCGGCGAAAGCGATGGCGGGCTTCACGCATTTTCGCGGCAAGATCGTGTTTGCGGTATTCGACGGCGAAGAACTCGGGCTGTGGGGCGCCGAGCATTTTTCGGAGTCGCTGAAAACCGCGGGCGACGACGTCGTCGCGAATCTGAACAACGACATCGTCGGAACGCCGGACACCGGCGGACCGGATCGTTTTGTCGTACGCGTGTTCAGCGAGGCGCTTCCGCCGGACGTTAAGGTCGGCGCCGTCAACACCTACGGAACGGAGAACAGTTCGCCCTCGCGCGAACTCGCGCGCTTTATCGCCGACGTCGTGCCGCAGTACGTCACGCAGTTTCACGTGCGCAGCGTGTGGCGCGCCGACCGGTTCGGCCGCGGCGGCGACCAGGAAGAGTTTCAAAAGCGGCTGTTTCCGGCCGTGCGGTTCGTCGAAGCGCACGAAAACTTCTACCATCAGCACAAAAACGTACGCGTCGAAAACGGCGTGCAGTACGGCGATCTCCTGAAGTACATCGACTTCGCATACATGCAGCGCGTGACGCAAGCAAACGTTGCTTCATTGGCGGCGTTGGCGCTCGGCCCGGGCGAACCGCAAAGCGTTGCCATGCCGTATCACGGGCTCGGGTATCAACAGCTCGGCAACGACACGACGCTCACGTGGACGAAGGCACCAGGCGCCGCGAGTTACGAGATCGTGTGGCGCGCAACGGATTCACCGGTGTGGCAGCATGCGAAAAACGTCGGCGACGTTACGACCGCGACGGTTCCGGTAAGCCACGACGACTACATCATCGGCGTGCGCTCGATCGGCGCTGACGGTTTGCGCAGCGTCGTCGTCGATCCGGTGCCGCAGCGGCTGCGGCCTTAGCCGTTCGGCGAAAACGTAACGCGATAGATATACTGCGCAGACTGCGGCGCGCAGTCGCGGACTGCCGGAAAATAGATCGCTTGCAGCGCCGATTGCAGCGCGGCCTTATCGAGCGCCATGTTTCCGCTCGAATTGACGATCTGCGCTTTCGTTAAACGTCCGACTTCATCGAAGCCGACGAGCACGCTTACGCTCACGTTGCTCGAAAGAAAGCCGCGGGCGGCGTAAGGGAAGTCCGGCGCCACGGCTTTCAATGCCCTGACGTCGTGATTGCACGGATCCTTGATATCGTACTCGTCGTAGGCGCCGACAACGTATTCGACTGCTCCGGCAACGGCTTTGCAATCTTGCGACGCAGGTTCGAACGTCCACGTCTTCATGGCATTTTGGGCGTCGGTATCGTAAGACGAACTGCCGGACGAGTCGTCAAGTTCCACCGAGACGACGCGGCCGTTTGCATCGACTTGCGCTTTCACCGTAGCGTACGGACGGTACATCTTGTCGAACGGCGCGCTTCTCACACCGGCCGTATGGATCGGGAGCGGCGGATGCGTGCATGGGGGCGTGCTTGCTATAGGCATTTCTCAGTTATCGGCGGTTCGCACCTAAGAGATCGCTATATGTGTTTTGCATTCTATCGTACCATCCGGGTTTTGTGCAGAATACGTAAAGGCGTTCGCGTGTTGGCGGACAGCCGCTGCTGCACTCTACTTGGAGGTCAACATTCTGAGATCGTTTTTCAAAGCGCCGCGCGTTGCCATTGCTCTGGCCGCGAGCGCTCTGCTCATCGCCGGCTGCGGCGGCGGACACACCGGATCCGTCGTTCCCGGCACCAACAACAACAACAACACGAATGCCGTGACCGGCGGAACGAAAACCGCATCGAGCGCGCACCGCATTCTTTTCTACAGCCTCGATTATCTCAAGGCGCATCCGGAGTTCCGCCATCTTCCCGGCCAGCGCGACCTTTTCGGCGACCGCAGAGTCATGGTCACGAGCTCGAACAATCTGAACTACGGCGGCGGTCCGGTTCAGCACAGCCCGAAAATCTATCTCGTATTCTGGGGATGGTCCAGCGCGAGCGACACCACGCACGATCCGAGCGGAATGGCGACATATCTCGTCAATTACGTGAACGCGCTTGGCGGCTCGAACCTGGCCAACGTCCAAACGCAATATTACGATAACAGCGGCAACATCACGAATCCGCATCCGGAATACGCCGGCGTATGGTACGACAGCAGCTCGCAGCCGCCGAACCCGTATGCCGAATCCAATATTCAAAGCGAGGCCAACAAAGCAGTTTCGCACTTCGGTTATAGCGCCGATGCGAACTACTTCATCGTAACGCCGCACGGCGTAACGACCAGCGGCTTCGGCTCGCAATGGTGCGCATTCCACAACTCGATGAGCGGCGGCAGCGGCCCCGTTGCGTACACCGACTTCCCGTACGTTCCGGACGCAGGTTCGGGCTGCGGACAAGGCTCGCTCAACTCGCCCGGTACGCTCGACGGCGCATCGATCGTCGGCGGCCACGAAATCATCGAAACGATCACCGACCCCGGCGCCGGCAACGGCTGGATCGACTCCTCGGGTGCGGAGATCGGCGACAAGTGCGCGTGGACGAACGATCAAAACGTTGCCATGTATGGCGGCGCGGTTTATCCGAACCAGCCGGAATGGGGCAACGATATCGCAGGCTGCGAATACAACTACGGAACGGTAGCAACGCCGTCGCCGTCCCCGACGCCGGTTCCGACGCCCAAACCGACGGCAACACCGACCGGTGCGCCGTCGCCCACGCCGACCCCGGCCGGCGGCTGCAGCGGACAGCTGCTGCTCAATCCGGGCTTCGAAAGCGGCGCGACGAGCTGGTCGCAGACCTCAGGCGTCATCAACACGGACGGTGCGTACGCACACAGCGGTGTCGGCTACGCGTGGCTCGACGGCTATGGCACGACGCACACCGATACGCTGAGCCAAAACGTCACGATCAAGGCCGGCTGCGGCGCGACGCTGACCTACTGGCTCTCGATCTCGACGCAAGAAACCACGACCACGACCGCCTACGACAAGTTGACGCTCACGATCAACGGCGTCGCGAAGCAGTCGTTCTCGAACCTCAACCACGGCGGGTACGCGCAACACTCGCTCGACCTCTCGGCGTACGCCGGTCAAACCGTAACGATCAAGTGGACGGGCACGGAAGATGCCAGCCTGGCCACCTCGTTCTGGATTGACGACACGGCGGTCACGCTGCACTAATCTCCTAGGCACAGCAAGGGAAAAAAGGCCCGCCGGTTTTCCGGCGGGTCTTTTTTTAATTGCAAAGGCGTTACGGTCTGGCTCGCTCTGCGTCCGATTCAGGAGCCAAAAGCGGAAGGATCAACGGAGCGACCGACAACCATAGGAAAAGCGAAAAGGCTATCATCCCGACCCGAACCGCATACGACGGCGCGGAGCTAATGCCGTATTCCGTACGCATTTGAACCGCTAGGCCCATGAGCGCGAGTGCGGCGATGTGCACGTCGCGACCGGCGTTTACCGGAATCCGCTTCCTGTTGACTGCAAACGTACATCCGACGCCCAGAATGAAAGAGGCAACAAAAAGCCAGATGCTGTTAGCATGCAATGCGGCGGCCACCGGCGCGTTCGCAGCAACCGCTGCGACCGCCAGACTAACGGCTAACCGTAACACGAGTGTTTTAACGAGACCGCCGCTCATATTCCGTTCCGGAGCAAACCGCGCAGCGCTTTGACCTCGGTATTCAAATAGTAGTTGAATCCGTCGAAGCGCGGCGCATCTGCGAACATCGAATACAAAATATTTCTCAAATTATTTATTTTGTAGGGTTGGCAGTAATCATTCCGCCGATGTGATTGAAGCGTCCAATTCCTTTAAAAACTCCTGCGCGAGCCGCGGCTCGCCCGGATCGTTTGCCCCGCGCCGCCCACAATACGCCTTGTACCGAGTATAGAGTTCATATTCCGGCATGCCGAGGGCCGATCTTAATGCCTCGATTTCTGCGCCGAGCTCTGAAGGCGATTATAGCCGTCATTCAAGCCTCTGGGATGAGGCAGATCGAGATACGTACCAAATATCCCCCATTGGCCTTGGGCGGCCAGCCGTAGCGCGTCGCGCAGAACTACGGCAAACGCACCTTCCAGCGCCCAAAGTTGCTTCTCCGTTTTCTCTATCCGATGCTGACGTGACACCCTATCGCGAGTCCTTTCCGGCTAAAGGGTAAGTGCGTAAGCAAAGAACTCCACCGGTTGCAGTTTCTGAAGGGAGCACGATCTATGCGATGTGCGCCGGTTTACCGTCGCGGAGCAAACCGCGCAGCGCTTTGCCCTCGGTGTTCAAGTAGTAGTTGAATCCGTCGAAGCGCGGCGAATCTGCGAACATCAAATACAAATATTTGAAGTTCTCCGAGAACGCGTATGCAGGAAAATAGTCGCCCTGCACTACCGGGCGCTTCGTTACGTCCATGAGGACGGTGTAACCGTTGGCCGTGCGGCAATCGGCGCGCAGCGCTTGAAAATAACGGTACGCCGTGTCGCGATACTTCTGGTCGTGCGTCAAGAACCAGAGGTCGAACGATGAGTTCACGTACTCCGGCCGCATCCAATACTTCGTATCCTCGACCGTATTCTTCGCGTAATCGATGACCTCAGGAATCAAGCCGAACCGGTCCAGCCACACGGTCCACGAGTCGTAGAACTGCGAACCGATGTCGCGGTACCCGCTCTTGGCAATCAGCTCCGCGTAGAATGCGGCAAGGTTGCTGTTCGTCGTATCGTCCAGCACTGCGCCCGTTTTATAGTCGGTGCTGCGGAACCACAGGTGGCCGTTGATGGTCTGCGGCTTGTACTTCAAGATCGCGTTCGTCAGCTGGTAATACCAATCGCGCGTCTGCGCGTTGCCCAGCATCTGCCAGCCGCCCCACAAATATTCGTAGAACGAGTCGACAGGCTCGTCGGGCGCT
>DASSRQ010000326.1:0-13662 GCA_035701665.1 Vulcanimicrobiaceae bacterium | reverse complement strand
ACGGCGTCAGTGCCGCGGTGACGATGAACCGCGTCCGGCAGACGATTCTTTCCGTCGGATTACATGAGAAAGATCCGAGCGTCATCCTCGCGCGCGCCAACGAAGTCGTCTTGATGCAGGATATGCCGATGGTCACGTGCGTGTGCGGCTTTGTCGATCGCGAAGCGGCCGGTATCGTTTACTCGAGCGCCGGGCATCCGCCGATACTGCACGCTTACGCAAACGTTGTAACCGAACTCCCGTACTCCGGCGTTCCGCTCGGCGTGGATCCCGACGCAGTCTTCGAAACGCACACCATTCGCGTAAAACCGGGATCGCTGCTCGTCGTCTATTCGGACGGTCTGGTGGAGTTCGGGCACGATTATATCGCCGGTGAAGCGCGCCTCGTCGACGCGGTGCAAGCCGTGTGGTCGCAACCGGCAGCGGAGCCTGCTGCCGCGATTCTAGAACGCGTCTTCGGAAAGCGCACGCCGATCGACGATGTGGCAATCCTTACGATAGCGTTCCGCGAGCCCGGTCTGGGCGATCAAGGTTTCGACGTTGCGGCTGCGGCGTCTGCCGTCTAACCCTTACGCCGGAATCGCGGCCGGCGCGGGCGTCCCGTGCACGCGCGTAACCGCCGCCGTTAGTTCACGAACGCGCTCGCTGATGCCGGTTTTGCGCCGCCGTTTGCTTCCGCCGTCATTCGTCACGAGCATCGAGTCGACGAGCACGCCCGACCAAAGCCCTTGTGCCCAAAGCGCCGCCGACGGCATGTGCAGAATATCGCCCAGGCGCGAAGCGATTGCGCAGCCTGCGAGACACAACACCATAATCGTAAGACCGCGAACGAGCGCAAACGCGGCGTGCTGCACCATACTGCCGGCATTTCGCGGCGGCGCGTGCAGCCAAGAGAACCATTCGCGCCGGAATCCGTGCAGCAGCATGCCGCTGCCGAACGCGAGCCCGAACTCTCCGAGCGCCGCGCCGTAGACGCCCGACATCAATCCGCCCAGAAGAACCACGGGCGTCATAAAACCCGCGCGTGTTTGAGGAGAACGCTCGCGATACATGCATGTACTATCGAGCACTTTGCGCCGCAGAATAAGATGGATGCTTTACCCGGCAGCCAAGCGTCGTACAAACGGTTTACAATCGAACGGTGATTGATGTACGCGCGCTGGATGGCGAGGATTGGACTATTTGGCGAACGCTGCGCCTCGAGGCGCTGCGCGAATCGCCGCAGGCTTACGGTTCGACGTACGAGCAGTGGTGCGGCGCCTCCGAAGAGCGCTGGCTGCAGCGGTTACGCTCGGTGCCGTTCAACGCCGTCGCCTATCGCGCGGAGCGCGCCTGCGGCATCGTGAGCGGCACCGCACCGGACGACCGCCGGATGGTAGAACTGATCTCGCTTTGGGTCGCGCCGGACGTTCGCGGCACCGGTGTCGGCGATGCCCTCATTCGTGCGGTTGCCGCATTCGCGCGCCGCGAAGGCGCGGCCGGAGTGCACCTCGCGGTGCGGGAGTCGAACGCCGCCGCCGCGGCGCTTTACCGCCGCCATGGGTTTGCAGACGCCGGCCCGGCCGGCGGCGACGGTCCGCCCGAGCGCCGCATGGAGTTCCGGTTTAGAGACGGCTAGACGCTGCGTAGACGCTCGCCCGGTATCGTGAGCGCATGCAAGAACGTTTTTGGCGCTCGGCGCCGCTGCTCTTGACGATCTCATTCGCCGTAACGTTTGTGCTCTATGCAGCCCATCCGGGCGAGCCGCAGGCGTCAACGGTGTCGAAGTATCTCGCGATCTCCGCACCGTGGCACATCGTTTTGTTTGCCGCGACGTTCGTTCAGTTGGTGACGGCCGCGCTGATTGCGGGTGCGTCGCTGCAGCGGCCGGGCGCGGCGATAGGCTTGCTGCTCGCTGCGATAGGTCTGAACGTCGATTTCGTCCACGCGTCGGCTGAGGGGTTCATCTTTCCGCCGCTTGCGCGATCGATGCCCGCATCGCAGTTCGTAGAGGTGGTGCGATCGATCTATGCTGCGCCGTCCGAGCTTGTGTTAACACTCGTTGGTCTGGTCGCAACGACTGCCGGACTCGCCGTTCTCGCACTTTCAAAATCAACCGGCACCGCAGTTCGCGCGTTCGCTGGCGCCGCAGCACTGCTCGTTCCGGTTTCGCTCGCCGTACCGGGGGCGTTCGACGCGTGCATCCTGTGCACGTACGTCGCGCTGGCCCTCACCGCGCGCAGCCTAACCCCGCGCACCGCAGACCTGCCATACAACCCCGCCATCCTTGAGGCAAATGCATGAAACGATTCGCAACGCTGCTCGTCGCCGCTGCGCTTACGGGCGCAGTACCGATGCCGCAAACGGTACCGGCCACGATCTTTTCCGAGTGGTTAAACGCGTTCGACAGCGGCAGCCGGCCCGCGATGGAAGCGTTCTTCAAACGGCATAGCCCGGCACGTGTCGGACGAACCGATGCGGAGTTGGCGTTCAGCCGCACGACCGGCGGTTTCGACGTGCGGAAAGTCGTCAAATCCGATGCGACGTCGATAACGGTCCTGATGCAAGAGCGCGGCTCCGACGAGTTCGTTCAGATGAGCCTCTTCGTCGACCCGGCCTCGCCCACTACGATCGTCCGGCGCGAAATCGTTCCGGCGGAGCGGCCCGCGTCGTTTACGCTGCCGCATCTTTCGATCGATGCACTGCTGCCGCAACTCGACGTACGCGCGCAGCAAGACTTTTCCGCCGGCCGGTTTGCCGGAAACGTGCTCGTAGCGCGCGATGGAAAAGCGCTGTTTTCGAAATCATACGGACTGGCCGACCGGTCATCCAATACACCGAACTCCGCCGCATCGAAGTTCCGCCTTGGCTCGATGAACAAAATGTTTACCGCAGTCTCGATCGTGCAGCTCGTCCAAGCCGGCAAACTCGATCTCGACAAGCCGTTCGGAACGTACTTGCCGGATTATCCGAATAAAAGCGTTTCGGCTGCCGTGACGCTGCGGCAGTTGCTCACGCACACCGGCGGAACGGGGGATATCTTCGGGCCCGCATTCGACAAACACCGGCTCGACTTAAAAACGCTGCAAGATTACGTCGATCTGTACGGGTCTCGTCCGCTGCTGTTCGCTCCCGGAAGCAAATGGGATTACAGCAACTTCGGCTACATTCTCTTGGGTGCCGTAATCGAAAAGGTTAGCGGCGAGAACTACTACAGCTACGTCCGCGAGCACATCTACGAACCGGCCGGAATGCACGATACCGAGTCTGAACCCGAAAGCGTGCCCGTGACAAACCGCACCGTCGGATACACGATGGACAGCGGACAACTGCGCCCGAATACCGATTCGCTCCCCTATCGCGGAACCTCGGCCGGCGGCGGTTACTCCACCACGGCAGACTTGCTGCGGTTCGCAAACGCCCTGCAATCGCACCGCCTGCTCGATGCAGCGCATACGCAAATGCTGTTTGATGGCAGCGTAAAGACGCCGCTCGGGATGGACGCGCTCGGCTTTTTCGTACAGAACGTCAACGGCACGACGTGTTTAGGCCACGGCGGCGGCGCAGACGGCATGAACGGCGAGTTGAAGATCTGCGGGCGCTACACCGTCGTCGTGCTTGCCAACCTCGATCCGCCGGCTGCAACGCGCATCGCGGATTTCGCCGCAAACCGTCTGCCGAGTCACTAACCGCCGCGCCGGCCGATGATAGGATCGATGGCCGAACGCAACCGGGTCACGCCCTACGGGCAGATCGTCGCATCGCCGCTGCGCGGCGCGTGGATGGGCAATCGCGGCTGCATTCATCGCGGCCGCGAGATCGTGCGGCAATCGGCGACGCGACGCTGGATTACGTGCGCGCTTTCGTATAAAGGCTGGGTCGCGCCGAAATGGACGCCCAACCGCTGGACCGCGCTCTTCTTTTACGACGAAGCGGTCGCGCTGGCGGCGGGACACCGTCCGTGCGCGCTTTGCCGGCGCGCGGATTACAAGCGGTACATGCATGCGGCGCAGATGCCGGGCGCCGATGCCGCCGACGAACGGCTGCATGCCGAACGGCTCGAGGCAAAGCAAAAACGGCTGCATCGCTTGCCGTGGACGGAGCTCCCTTCCGGAGCATTCGTCGAGTTCGGAGGGGAACCGCACGTCGTGCTGCCCGACGCGGTGATGCGGTGGTCGGAAACGTCCGGCTATGTGGACACCATCGTGCGGCCCAAACGCGGCGACGCGGTCGTGATTACGCCGCTTTTATCGATCGAAGCGATCCAGCGCGGGTATCAGCCGCAGATCGCCGGCCTCTAACTCGAGCAACGCGCGCTTCAGCGGCAGTCCGCCGCCGAATCCCGTAAGTTTTCCGTCGCTTCCGATCACGCGGTGACAGGGAATAACGATCGGAATTGGATTCGAACCGTTCGCTCTTCCGACGGCGCGCGCACCGTTCGTCATGCCGAACTCTTCGGCAATGACGCCGTACGACGTCGTTGCGCCATACGGAATCTGCTGCAAGCGCAGCCACACGCGCTGCTCGAACGGCGTTCCGTGCGGTTCCAACGGCAAGTCGAACGAGCGTCGCCTTCCGGTAAAATATTCGTCGAGCTGCGAGAGCACGCGGTCGAACCCCGCGCGCGCAGCGGGTGAAAGGTCCGCCGGCGACGAGAGAGCTCCGGGCGCGCGATTCGGCAGCAGCAATTCCGTAAGAACGCCCGCCGCGTTGACGGTGACGTGCATGGCGCCGAACGGCGTGTCCACGGGAATCATAAGCGGGCATTCTTCGGCCGTGCGCTAACACCATCGCCGGATGGATGCAGACGTCATAATCGTAGGCGCCGGCGCAGCGGGATTGACGGCGGCCCGCCGGCTGGCGCAGCGCGGAAAACGCGTCCTACTGCTCGAGGCGCGGGATCGCATCGGCGGCCGCGCGTGGACGCTGGAACGCCACGGCGTTCGCATGGAGATGGGTGCCGAGTTCATTCACGGCGATGCGGAGTTAACGCACCGGCTCATGCGCGAGGCGGGGTTGAAGTGGGAAGGCTTCGACGGCTCGATGTGGCGCGAGACAGCGGACGGCACACTTGTCTGCGAGGAAGACTCGTTCGAATCGGACGACGATCTTTTTGCGGGTCTGAAAGCGTTGGAACGCGATATCAGCGTGGCCGACTATCTCGCGCGGTTCGCATCGGACGATGCGCTGCGCCAGCGCGCGCAAATGGCGCTTTCCTTCGTCGAAGGGTTCGATGCCGCCGACCCGCAGATCGCCAGCGCGCGCGGCATCGCACACGAATGGGCATCCGGCGTCGATAACTCCTCCGGGCGCCCGTGTGAGGGCTACGGACGGTTGATGCACTTTCTGCACGCTGAATGCGTGAAAGCCGGCGTGGAAGTGCGGCTGAATCGCGCCGTTACGTCGATCGCTTACGATTCGAAGGGTATCGCCGTGGACGGTTTACGGGCGAAGGCGTGCATCGTCACCTTGCCCGCCGCCGTGCTGCGCGGCGGTGCCGTTACCTTCGATCCGCCGCTTCCCGCCGAAAAACGCAATGCGCTGCAATACATCGAGACCGGCGACGTGGTCAAAGCCGTGCTGCAGTTCTCATCGCGTTTTTGGAAGCACCTTGCAAACGGGAAGTACGCCGATGCCTTGTTCTTCCGTCCGGCAGCCGGTCCGTTCGGAGTGTTCTGGGTATCTGCGAAAGAGAACGGCGCCGCTATCGCCGCATGGACGGGCGGCCCGAAAACCGCCGCGCTGCTCGCGGCGAACGAACAAGATGTCGTGGAGTCGGCGCTGCGCGGTTTTGGACGGCTGCTCGGCGACGAACCCGCCGCGCGGGCGGCATTCGAAGGCGGCGCGATGCACGATTGGCGCGCCGATCGGTTCGCGGGCGGCGCGTATACCTATTTGCGCACCGGCGCGGGCGGCGCGCGCGAAACGCTTGCCGCGCCGCTCGCCGGAACGCTGTTCTTTGCAGGCGAAGCGACGTGCGCCAGCGGACACAGCGGCACCGTGGACGGCGCTTTAGAGACCGGCGAACGCGCTGCCGGTGAGGTTCTTCACAATGCCTGAATGGTCAACGTTTTACACCATGACCGGAACGTCGTCGGCGACGCTGACCGGTTTGATGTTCGTCGTAATCGGCATGGTTATGCAAACCAACCCCGAGCGCGGCTCTGAGAACGGCATTCACGTCTTCAGCACGCCGACCGTCGTGCACTTCGGCGCCGCGCTTTTAGCGTCGGCGCTGCTGCTCGCGCCGTGGCCCAACCTGCACGTTCCGTTCGTCGTTATCGGCGCCACCGGCGTTGCCGGCGCGCTTTATATGGCGCGCTTGATGTCGCGTACGCGTAAGTTGGAAGAGTACCGCGCCGACATCGAAGACTGGATTTGGTACAACGTGCTGCCGCTAGCCGCATATGTGCTCCTCGCGCTCGGCGGTTTCTCCGTTTTCGGGACGCTGCATACGGCAATGTACTTTGTTGCCGCGGACGTGCTGCTGCTGATCTTCATCGCGATGCGCAACTCGTGGGACATCGTTACGTTTCTGGCCGTTCGCGAAGCCAAGGACCGGCAAGAGGCGCAAGGCGACCGTTGAGACATTTCGCAACGGAGAGCGACCGGCTCGAAGCATTCAGCGACGGCGTCATCGCGGTGATCATCACGATCATGGTGCTCGAACTGCATCCGCCGGATTCGGCGAGTTTCAAAGCGTTAATCGATGTGTGGCCGACGTTCGCGGCATATCTGCTCAGCTTCGTCTTCGTCGGCATTTACTGGAACAACCATCACCACATGCTGCGCGCAACGAAAGGTATCGACGGACGCGCGATGTGGGCGAATCTGCATCTGCTATTCTGGCTTTCGCTCGTACCGTTTACGACCGCGTGGCTCGGCCGTCATCCGCACGACCTCGGTCCGACGCTTGCGTACGGGGGCGTCCTGCTATGCTGCGCGTTCGCTTACACGCTGCTGCAACTTGCGCTGCTGCACGTGAACGGCAGACAAAGCCCCTTCGCGCAGGCGGTATCGTCCGACGCGAAAGGGCTTGCATCGCTTGCACTCTACACTGCAGCGCTTGGGTTTGCGTTTTTGTCTCCGGCGATCTCCGACGCTATTTTCGTGGTCGTCGCGATCGTCTGGTTCGTTCCGGACCGGCGGTTTGAATCGCTGATCGGACGTTAGGCGTCTTTGCGCTTGTGAATGATGATCGCGTTGCCTTCCGGATCTTTGGCAAAGGCCATGTGGCAGACCGGCGATTCGTCGACCGGGCTGAACTCTAAACCGCGCGACGCCATCGATGCGCGCGCAGCCTCGACGTCGTCGACTGCCAGCATCGTAAAGCCGCCGGTTTCACCCGACTCGGTCTTCCAAACGCCGAACGTCGTTCCGTCCGCCAGCGTGAACTCCGCGCCGCGGCCCATATCGTCGATTTCGGTCGGCTCGATGCCCAACTTATCGCGGTAGAAAGCGATCATCGCCTGAGGATCTTTCACCAGGAAACCCGAGATATCGGTGCCGACGACGGCGCCCTTAACGGTGGTTGCCATTGCGTTTTCTCCTGTTCGGAAGCGGTTTTTCTCAAGTATAGCCGCATACCTGACAGGTACTGTCATATTTAATCTTGATTACCGTCAACTGCCGGTTGAAGGGTCTGCCGCACTTCGAACCAACGCTCGCCGGCGGTGGCTAGGGGGAGATTCACGGACGCGTTCCGCGCGTTCGTTTACAAATACATCACTTCGATCGAACAGATAGAAGTGCTGCTCATTCTGCACGATGCGCCGGCCCGTTCCTGGACCGTCGACGAGATCAGCGCGATCGTGCGTACGAATGCGGCATCGCTCGCTGCGCGTCTCGCCGGCCTGGCGCATCACGGGTTCGCAGCGCAAGATGAGAACGGGTACCGCTATGCCGCCAAAGGCGCCCTGGCTCGAATGGTTGATATGCTGGCGGAGGAATACGCGACGAGACGCTTCAGCGTCATCGAACTCGTCTTTTCGCGCGCGGAAGGCGCGCATTCATTCGCCGACGCGTTCCTTCTAAGAGACGAACATGATACTGACCGCTGAACTCGTTTATATTCTGGCAACTTTAACTAGTTTGCTGTGTACGGTACTGCTCGCGCGATCGTACCGCCGCAGCGGACAGCGTTTGCTGCTGTGGAGCTCGCTGTGCTTCGCGTTCCTGTGCCTGAACAACGTGCTGGTCTTCGTCGATCTCATCGTCGTCGGCAAAGCGGCGGACTTGTCCATCGTGCGCCTTATCGCGGCTTTGATTGGCGTCGCAATGCTCTGTTACGGACTCATCGAGGAAGAAGTTTGATGTTTGAGTTTCTGAGCGGCGCCGTAATGTTGGGCTCGTTCGTTGCCGCAGCGTTTTTCTGGCGTTATTGGTGCAAAACGTCCGACCGCTTCTTCTTGCTCTTTTTTGCCGCGTGGGTTCTGCTCGGCCTAGAGCGCTTGGGGCTGGCGATCTTGAATGCGCCGGAAGAGCCGCGCGCAGGCATGTACCTCGTGCGGCTCGCGGCGTTTATTTTGATCGTTATCGCCATCGTCGACAAAAATCGCGCGGCTTCGCGCGCCCGCGTTAAGCGGTAAACAGTTTTTCGAGATCCGCCGTAACCATGACGTCGGCCTGGCGGGAAAGCACCTTTTCCATTAAAAGCGCGTGCACGTCGGCTTGCGGATCGGCACACGCGTCGGAAAGGACGAGCAGCCGGTAGTCGCGGTCGGCGGCGTCGCGCACCGTCGAGAGCACGACGCCGCTCGTGCTGATGCCGGCGAGGATCAGCGTATCGACGCCTCGCTGCTGCAGTTGTTCGGCGAGATCGGTCGTCGAAAACGCACCGACACGCGACTTACGCACGACGATATCGCCATCTTTCGGCGCGACGCGCTCGTCGATCTGCGTCGCCGGCGAATCTATGCCGAAATCGCCGCCCATCGTTTTTATTGCGGAGAAGCCTTTGTTGCGATCGGGAACGGCCTGCATCTCCGCACCGGTGAAGGCAACGCGGACGAAACCGATGTGCCCGCCGGCGCGGCGGACTATCTCGATTGCTCGAGCCGCTTTGTCAATCACGGCCCCGGCATCGGGTAAGCGTGCGAGAATGCCATGCTGATAGTCCATCACCAGAAGCGCGGTGCGTTCCGGTTGAACGGGTTGTACTGAGTCGCTCATTGCGGCGTTCCTTTACGTTTGAAGCATCCAAGGCCTAGGCAGAGCCCAAGCATTCTGCTGCGGCGCGGCAGAAATTACCGTACCCCGGCAGCCGGGCGCCGGAAGCACATGCTTTTAGCCATCATACTTGCTTTTTGCAAGTACATCGCGTATGATGCAACTCTAAGCACTCGAAAGACGAAGGGGATTCTCAATGCAACTGAACCCTAATCTGTTTTTTACCGGTAATGCCGAAGAGGCGCTGCAATTTTATCGCGACGCGCTCGGCGGCGACGTCGTAATCTCGCGCTTCAAAGATGCGCCGCCCGACATGGGCTCGACGCCCGAATGGGGCGAAAAAGTAATGTACGGCGCCCTGACTTCTCCTTACGGCACCGTTGCGGCGATGGACACGCCGCCCGGTCGCGGCGGCGGTGAGCCGAACGGCTTCGGCATCAACATTACGGCCGATACCGAGCAGTCTGCGGCCGCGGTGTTCGAGAAACTCTCGCGCGGCGGTAACGTGGTGATGCCGTTCGACAAGACGTTCTTCGCCGAAAAGTTCGGCATGGTCGACGACAAGTACGGCATTACCTGGATGGTGTCGTACAGACTGGTCGAGGTAGGAGCTCCCGCGTAAACGCTCGTTTCCCGTGATTTGGCGATCGCCCGAAGGCATCTTACGATGCCTTCAGCGACGCCATGTCGATCGAGAAGCGATACTTCACGTCGGATTTTAAAAGCCGGTCGTACGCCGCATTGACGTCTTGAATCGGAATGACCTCGACGTCCGAGGTGATGTTATGCTTGCCGCAAAAATCCAACATCTCTTGCGTTTCACGGATGCCCCCGGTGTTCGAACCCGCCAGGCTGCGGCGCCCGGCAATAAGGCTGAACGCGGAGACGCTTAACGGTTCCGGCGGAGCACCTACCAGCGTGAGCGTGCCGTCCGGCGCGAGCATTTCGAGATACGAATCGATGTTGTGCTGCGCAGAAACCGTA
The DNA here is from genome assembly GCA_035701665.1 of Vulcanimicrobiaceae bacterium. Taxonomy (GTDB): domain Bacteria; phylum Vulcanimicrobiota; class Vulcanimicrobiia; order Vulcanimicrobiales; family Vulcanimicrobiaceae; genus DASSRQ01. Next base: position 3,531 of record DASSRQ010000326.1, on the reverse strand, counting down.
TCGAGAATGAAGTCGAAACTGTTGGCGTGAGCCTCCATCTCGCCGGCATTGCGCGAGTTGACGACTTCATGCGCACCAAGGCGCATAGCGTCGTCTTTCTTGCCGGGCGACGTCGTGAAGACGACGACATGCGCACCGAACGCGCGCGCAAACTTCACACCCATGTGCCCGAGTCCGCCGAGACCGACGATGCCCACTTTCTTGCCCTCGGTAACGCCCCAGTGCCGCAGCGGTGAGTACGTCGTAATACCGGCGCACAGCAGAGGCGCGGTACCGGCGAGGTCTAGATTTGGCGGAATGCGCAGGACGAAGCGTTCGTCCACTACGATGCGCTCGGAGTATCCGCCGTATGTCACACCGCCTGAATGCCGGTCCGGCGAATTGTACGTTAGGACGTGATTGGCGCAGTTGTTTTCAAAACCGGCTTTGCATTGGCTGCACGTGCCGTCCGAGTCGACCATACAGCCCACACCCGCTACATCGCCGGGTCGAAACGTTTTTACGCCCGATCCCACGTTGACGACGCGCCCTACGATTTCGTGTCCGGGAACGATCGGATAGACCGTTCCGGTCCACTCGTCGCGCACCATGTGCAGATCCGAATGGCAGATGCCGCAAAAGAGAATCTCGATCTCCACGTCGCTTTCCGTCACATCGCGACGCGGTATCGTGGTGGAGTGAAGCGGCGCGGTTGCGCTGTCGGCCGCATAGGCTTTTGTGTCGTGCATCCTGACGTGCTTCCCACGCCGATTGCATCGCCAACGTTGTAAGCACTCGTCGGCCGGGGGGCACCCAAGCAGTCCGTTCGCGCGTTATGGCTGGGGCGCGGGCGATCCGTCGGACCATTTTCCGACCGGCACGAAGAACACGGTCTGCGGCTCGGGCCAGAGTTTGTGGTCGCTATCCATGAGCACCGGTGAGGCGCGCAGATTTGCGCCCCAACTTGCACCGGCATTCGCACCGTCCGCTTGCGGAGCGTGAAACATCAGATGCGGCCGCCAGTTACGGGCTTCATCGTTCAAATATTGGTTCTTCGAAAGCATGTACGACATCGAGCCCGGCTCCGGCGTAGGCAGTGCCTTGCGCGCGGCCATTGCGTTAAGGCGCGCGTATATCTGCATTTTCGAAAGTCCGGCAAGCACGAGCTTCGCGCGAACGTAATCGTATTGCAGCACCGTTCTCGAAGCGGGCGGATTGTAACAGATCGCGCCGCGGCCTTTCGGATTCCAAAACTCCGCGTCGTCGAATCCCGACATCCAGCTGCGTTCGACCAGACAGGTAAAGCCGTTGCTTCCGTTCGCTGCTCTGCTGTAGCCGCTGCGCGTCAACACGAGCACGGCCGCATCTTTCGAGATCGATGTTGGAGCGGCACTCCGCGCGAGTGCGATCTCGGCGTTCCGGTCCATCAGGTAACGTGCGAGGGGAGCCATTCGCGGGTAACTCGCGTGATGCTGACCGCGTGCCGGCAAGACGAATAGAACAGCGGCGGCAACCATTGCCGCTACGGTAAACCGCAATAGTGAGCTCATGACGCTTGTTTATAACAAGCAACACGGCCTCAGCGTGACCCGGGCAAACAAAAAAGAACCCGGTAGCCGGATTCTTGTTTTGGTGAAATTGGTGGAGCTGTCGGGGTGCTGCCCCCCGAGTCCGAAAAGCCGGACCAGCGCTTTCTCCAGGCTCAGCTTCGAATTTGACTTACTCGAACGCACGCCCCGAAGCCGGGCTTATCGTTCGCAGCAGATGCTTTATCTCGCACGCGCGTCGCATCACGCGCTCGTGCCAGCCCCAGTTTATGACCGGCGTGCACGATGGTAGGGGCACCTCGCGCGGCCGGTGGCTAGCTTAGATTAAGCAGCCAGTGCGTATTCGTTGTTCGCGTGTATAACGCTTGCGATCGTTTTAGGAGGGCTCGCAACTCCGCCTGCTTACGTTGACCGCGGATCTTCCCGTCGAACCTATTTCAGCCCCGCGATGACACGTCACTTACTATAACACGGCGGTCAACGCAAAAGTTTCCACAGGGGGAGGGACCGAAAGGCCCCGGTTGCCCCGGCGATGGACGGGTAAAATGTGAACCGTCCACAGTTCGGGAGGAAAAACTACCATGCGTACGGTCACAGCATTGACCCTCGCCCTAGCCCTTGGCGCCCCCGCGGCAGCCGCGGCGGCCTCGAATCCCAGCACCGACCTGCAGAATATGGTTGCAACCTATAACGCCGTGCAATCCGTACGCGTAATCGAACGGTTTGAGACGGGCGCGGTGGCAACGGTCGACGTGCTTCCGGCCGGACAATACCGGGTCGCCGACACGGGCGGCCAGGACGCCGGACTCGTGCTGCACATTGCAACGGCGCCGGTCGACGGTGCGCGCTGGGACGGCACTTACACCGTCAAATCGCTCGGCAAGAAAGCTATTGAAGGTGTAAGCGCCAACGGATACCAGATTACGTCAGCGGACGCATCGTTCGTCGAAACGATGTGGGTGAACGCGCAGACGCGATTGCCGATCAGTTCGCACGTTGCGACGCAAGGTCATCAGATCGACGTGACCTACGGCAATTACAACAACACGCAGCTCGTAGCTACGCCGTAGTCGGTGCGGCTTCGTCGCGGAACGTATGCGACGCGATGAAGCCCACCACCATCATCACGACAGCGCCGATGACTGCCGCGCCGAACGTATCGACGCGGAAGCCCGGCGTTATCCAAGCGGCGATCCAGAACATCAGCGCGTTGATTACGATGATGAATAAGCCCAACGTCAACAGCGTGATGGCCAGCGTGAGCAAGAGAATCAGCGGACGGATAATGGCGTTTACGATGCCGAAGACGACCGCGGCGATCAGCGCGGCAGTTGGGCTATCGACGTGAATGCCGTGAACGAATCGCGGCAGTAAATAGAAAACGAGCGCCGTCAGTAAAAGCCGTAAGATAAACCCCATGTCACTCTCCTAAAGCGGCTTTGACCTGGGCGGCCAAAGCGGGCGTCATCCCCTTGACGGCCGCTATTTCGTCGACGCTGGCACGCTTGATGGCGTGCAGCGATCCGAATGCGGTCAGCAAGCGCTTCTTCCGGACGGGTCCGACCCCTGCAAGCGCATCGAGGGCGGAGCGCGTCATCGCTTTGCCGCGACGCTGACGATGGAACGTAATCGCGAAACGGTGCGCCTCGTCGCGGATACGCATGACCAAGTGCAGCGCAGCGGAGTTCGGCGGCAGGACGATCGGATCGGGATTTCCGGGCACGTACAACCACTCGTGTTCCTTGGCCAGGCCGGCTACCGGGATGCCGGTCATGTCGAGCTCTTCCATCACCTCGACCACGGCGCCCAACTGGCCTTTGCCGCCGTCGATGAGCAAGAGATCGGGTTTCTTGTTGAATTTTTCGCTTTTTGCGAGCTCGCGTTCCAGTTTTTCCTTCGGTGCCGCTTCCTCGGGATGGCTCGACGATACGTCCTCGTCGGTGCGCGCGCGCAGATAACGCAAGCGGCGGCGCAGTGTCTCTTGCATCATGGCAAAGTCGTTCGG
>DASSRQ010000325.1:0-5662 GCA_035701665.1 Vulcanimicrobiaceae bacterium | reverse complement strand
CGATCGGCGGCATCGAGCATCAGCGACGGATCGGCGTGCACTTGCGCGATGCCGCGAATGATTTGGCGCATGTTGCCCATGGTAACGGCGGCGCCCAGACCGCTGCCCGCAACGTCGCCGATGGAGACGACCAGACGGCCGTCGAGCAAACGCACCGCGTCGTACCAATCGCCGCCCACTTGCGCTTCGCTGCTGCCGGCTACGTAGACGGCGTCGAACTTAACGCCCGGTACACTCGGTAAAGTCGGCGGGAGCGATGCGCGTTGGAACGAGTCGGCCACGCGATGCTCGCGGTCGTACGCTTCGGCGCGCTGCACCGCGAGCGCGGCTCTGCGTCCCAGTTCTTCGGTAATCGGAAGATCGTCTTGCGAAAACTTCCGGTTGCTGCTGCTGATGACGAACGAGAATGCGCCGAGCGTTTCGCCGTTTGCGTTTAGCGGAACCGAGATGCCCGAGGTGATGCCGAGTTCGCGGTAGAGTTCTATCTCGTCATCGTCCGGAATGGCGTTTTCGAGCATTGCGAGCGTAACTTCGGGAACCAGTTCGCTCTGGCCGGTTCTGATGGTTTTCGGCGTTCCTTGCTGCGCGTCCGGATTGAGATGAATGCGCCCGATGAGACCCTGTGCGACCGCATCTTTTTCGGGATCGCGGTGCGCGATCGCGACGGTTTGAATGCCGCCGTCCGCCGTTTTGAGATCGATCTGACACCAATCGGCTACGCGATGCACGGCGAAACGGGCGATGGCGCGAAGCGTGTCCGTCAGTCCGGACGGCTGCGAGAAGATCTGCGATGCCTCGGCGAGCAACTCGCGTTCTTCGAGCGCGCGGCGGCTTTCGTGAATATCGGTTGCGGTGCCCGTCCAACGGACGATCGCGCCGCTTTCGTCACGGTGCGGAATGGCGCGAACGTAGTGCCAGCGGTAGGCGCCGTCGTGTTGGCGCATGCGCATCTCGCGTTCGAACGGTTCGCCCGCTTGCACGTGCGCGCGCCACTGCTGCGCGAAATCGCCGGCGTCGTCCGGGTGCAGCACGCGCATCCACCGGTCGCCGTAGCCGTCTTCGGTCGAAACGCCGGTATAGCGCGTGAAGCTGTCGCTCAGAAACGTGACGGCGCCGCTCGCATCGGTTTCGACGGCGATGCTCGGCAGCGACGACGTGAGCGTGCGGAAGCGGTCCTCGCTTTTTTTCAGACGCTCCATCGCTTCGAGGCGCATGGCGGTACCTTGGATTTGCGCGTAGATGCGCGCGAGCAGATCGTCGACTTTGAACGGTTTGGTTAAATAATCGTCCGCGCCGGCCGCCAGGCCTTCGACTGCGGCGCTTTCGCCTGCGCGCGCGGAGAGCATGATGAACGGCGTCGAACGCAACTCTTCGTCGTGACGGATTTGGCGCAGAAGTTCGAACCCGTCCATACGCGGCATCATGACGTCGCTCACGACGACATCGTAGTGGCCTGCACGCAGCGCATCGAGCGCTTCGATGCCGTCGCGTACGCACGTGACCCTGTAGCGCTTGCCGAGCGCGCCCTGCAGATAGTCGAGCAGATCGATATTATCGTCGGCGAGGAGCACGCGTTTGGCCGATGCAGGTTCGGCGGTCTGCGGCTGCATGTCATGCTGCTGCAGGCGCATGGTTGAGGTGAGGTCGGCGATGTACTGATCGATCGCGCTGGCATAGCCTTCGGCTTCGCTTTCGGATACGATCTTTTCGGCGTCGAGATGGCCGCTGCCGAGCGGAATGCGAACGGTGAACGCCGTGCCTTTGCCTTCCGTACTTTGCACGCTTATAGTGCCGCCATGCAGTTCGACCAAATCTTTTACCAGCGCCAATCCGATGCCGCTGCCTTCATGCGAGCGGGATTCGACGTTGCGAACGCGATGGAAACGTTCGAACAAGCGCGGAATCTCGTCCGCCGGAACGCCGACGCCGGTATCGCGCACGACGAGCTGCGCGCAGCCGCCATCCTTCGTGAGCGAGACCGTCACCGTGCCTTCGAACGTGAACTTGATCGCATTCGAGATCAGGTTTAAGAAGATGCGTTCCCACATGGATCGATCGACGAAGACTGGCTCGTTTAGATCGATGTCGATGTCTAGTTTCAAACCGGCGCTGTCGAATGCGGAACCAAAGACGCCGATGAGGTGGCGCGTGAGCTGCGCGAGATCGGTCCGGACGTAAGCAACATCGCTGCGGCCGGCTTGCAGGCGAGAGAATTCGAGCAGGTGGTTGACGAGTTTGAGCAAGCGAAGCGCGTTGCGGCGCGCTTGTTCGGCAAGATCGCGCTGTTCGGGATCGTCGGCGCGCGCTAGGTCTTCGAGCGGCAGCAGCATGAGCGTAAGCGGCGTACGGAACTCGTGGCTGATGTTGGAGAAGAACTCGTTCTTGGCTGTATCGAGTTCTTGCAGGGCGCGAGCGCGTTCCCGTTCGGTATCGTAAGCTTGCGAGTTGCGCAGCGCCGCGGAGATGGGTGCGGCGATTACGTCGAAGAACGAAAGATATGCGTCGTCGAGTGCATGGCGCGGACTGGCCCCGGCGAACATGATGCCTGCGGGCTCGCCTTCGCGCGAGACGGCCAGCGGAACGGCGATACGTCCGTCGGAAACCGGGTCCGCGTTGCGGCCGGTGTACGTTGCGTGCTTCAAACGCGAAAGAGGCTTGCCGATCTGCTGTTCGAGTTCGGTGAAGCTGAGCGTCGTTTTGGGCGCGGGGTCGCCGAAATCGCCCGCTATACGCGCTTGCTTCGTTTCGTGATCGAGCAGATAGATATGCGCGTACACAACGTCGCGCGGGGCGCCTGCGAGCGCATCGGCCGCGGCTTGCGCCGCTTCGTCGGCGTTGACCGCGCCGGCTGTGGCAGCGCCGAGATCGCGCACCAGCTGCATGCGGCGGCTCGAGAGTACTTGCTGCGTGGTCTCTTGCACGGTTGCGAGAACGCCGCCGATGCCACCCGGTACAGAACTATCGAGTACGGGACTATAAGAAACCGAGAAGTGCGTTTCTTCGGCGAACCCATAGCGGTTAAGATCGAGATCGAGATCTTCCATGGTGCTGGGCAAACCGCCGTGATACGGCCGTTCGATCATGGGGCCGATGATATCCCAGATCTCCGCGAAACACTCGGCGGATCGCTGCCCGAGCGCTTGCGGATGTTTGGTGCCGAGGATGGGGCGATAGGCGTCGTTATAGATCTGAACGTGCTCGGGACCCCACCAGAGCAAGTGGCCGAATCCGCTGCCCAGCACGTGTTCCGTCATCTGGCGAAGCGTTGGTGTCCAGGACGAAATGGGGCCCAGCGGAGTTTGGGACCAGTCCTTTTCCGCGATGAGCCGTGCGAGTTCCGGCGAGCTTTGAGCAAGCGCCGGATGCTTCAAAAAATTGGAGGTGGATGTATCCCGAATCACCGCCGGGTTAGATACGACGGACCTAGCGCCACACCATTCGCGCAACGCGCAACCAGTTGCCACCTGCTATTTTTGCGAGATCGCTTTGCGCGTAGCCCATCGCCTTTAAGCAAGCGAGGATCTCGCAGAACTGTTCGGGTGCGGCGAATGCGCGTACGCCGGCGGCTTCGTCGGGGCTTGTGAAACCGAACAGTTGCGGGTTTGCGCGGGCGAATTCGATCACTTCGTCGTTGTCGAAGACGTAATCCAGACTGATGCCCACGTGATCGATGCCGGCAAGTTTGGCAACGTAGTCGACGTTGCGGGCGATGGTTTCGCTGCTGATGTCGTTTGCGCCCAGAAACATGCCGACGCCGTTGATGCCGACGACTCCGCCGAGTTTTGCGCACGCCAGGATCAGATCGTCGCCGATGTTGCGCTTGTGATCCCACAACGCGTTCGGGTTTGAGTGGGAGAAGATGAACGGCTTGGTGGCGATGTCCAGGACGTCGCGTACCGTGCGTGCGCCGGTGTGCGAGCAGCAGACGAGCATGCCCGTGCGTTCCATCTCTTTGATGAAGTCGTGTCCGAACGCCGATAGGCCTGGGTCTTCGTCCATGCAGCCGCCGCCGACCAGGTTGTTGCGGTTGTAGGCGATGGACATCCAGCGTACGCCGAGATCGTAGTACATCGGGATGAGGCTGAGCTGATCGCCGACGGCGCGCGCGCCTTCGATATCGAAAAGCAGCGCGAGTTTGCCGGCGGCGACGATGCGTTCGATATCTTGCGCGGTTGCGGCGAGTTCGTACTTGTCGCCGTGCTGTTTTATCCAAGCGCGGAAATGTGAGATGAGGCGCAAGTGCTCTTCGGGCGTTTGCTCGCCGAAGCCGACGTTGATGCTCACGACGTTGACGCCCGCGTTCGCGAAACGATCGAGTTGCGGCAGAAACGCGGTGTCGTGCGGGCGCAGCGGCAGGCAGGTGTGGTTATCCCAAAGGAGCATGGGAAGTGGTTCCCCTCGACAAGCTCGGGAGCCCTTCGCGCCGGTCTTGCACGCCATCCATGGCTGTCCCCGGCATGCACGCATCCTGCGTGCGACAGGCTCAGGATGACACGTTGGGCGAAGGTGGCGGCATGAAGCGAATGATGGCGTTTGGATTGGCTGCGCTGCTTTGCGCGTGTGCGCAGCAGGGCGGTACGAGTTCGTCCGGCGGAACGACCGCGGCGGCCGGCGGGCCGCATCTGCGCGGGACGCTGCGCATGGCGATTCCGCAGGATCCGAAAACGCTGAATCCGCTGATGGCATCGAACTCGATTGACGGCGCGGTGTGGCGGCTGATGTTCGAGCCGCTCGTTTCGGCGGACGATAAGGGGCGGCCGTTCGCAATGCTCGTTTCGCAAGTGCCGACCGTTGCGAACGGCGGGATTAGCAACAACGGGTTGACGGTGACGTACCGTTTGCGTCCGCATCTGACGTGGACGGACGGGCAGCCGCTGACGTCGGCGGACGTGTTGTTCAGTTGGAAAGCGGTGATGAACCCGGACAACAATGTGGCGTCGCGGCATGGGTACGATATCGTGCAGTCGATCGATACGCCGAATGCACTGACGGCGATCGTGCATTTGAAATCGCCGATGGCGTCGTTCGTGAACACGTTCTTTGCCGAAAGCGATCAGCCGTACGCGATCGTTCCGGCGCACGTGCTTTCGAAGGACAAGACGATCAATCAATCGCCGTTCAACAATGCGCCGACGGTGAGCGACGGGCCGTTCAAGTTCATGCGTTGGGCGCACGGCGACCGCGTGGTGCTGACGGCAAACGATAAGTTCTTTCTTGGGCGGCCGAATCTGGACGGCATCGACGTGATGACCGTTGCGAACGAAAACACCGAAGCGAATCAGATTCGTACGGGTGCGATTCAGTTTGTGCTGCAGCCTTCGATTACGACGTATCCGCAGTTTTCTAACGTGCCGGGCGTGAAGGTCGTCATGAATCCGATGAACGGTTACGAGGGCATGGGCTTCAACTTGAAGCGTGCGCCGATGAGCGACCCGCGGTTCCGGTTGGCGGTGGCGTATGCGATTGACAAAGCGCGGCTGGTGAAAGATTTAACGTTCGGACAAGAACATATCGCGACGGCGGACCTGCCGGATTGGATGTGGGCGAACGATCCGTCGTTGAAACCATTGCCGCACGACATTGCGAAGGCGCGTGCACTGTTGGCGCAGGCGGGCGTGAAGACACCGGTTTCGCTGGTGATTGTGACGGATTCGGCAAACGT
>DASSRQ010000324.1:0-4169 GCA_035701665.1 Vulcanimicrobiaceae bacterium | reverse complement strand
CCGGCCGTCGGTCATGACGCCGACCACCGGAACATTCGAATCGAGCAGTGCGATCGGACCGTGCTTCATCTCGCCGGCGGCATAGCCCTCGGCGTGGATGTACGAGATCTCTTTGAGTTTGAGCGCGCCTTCGAGCGCCGTCGGGAAGTTGACATAACGTCCCAAGAACAGCACCGACTTCGCCTTGCGGATCTTTTTCGCGACCTTCTTGATGTCGTCGCTGGTGTTCAGCACCACATCCACTGCCGCGGGAAGCAGTTTCGTATTGTCCACGACTTCGCGCAAACGCTCGAGCGGCGCACTGCCGCGCAAGCGCGCAAGATAAAGCGCGAACAGCGTCATCGCCGTTACCTGCGAGACGTACGTCTTGGTTGCTGCTACACCGATCTCGGGGCCGCCGCGCGTGAAGAGCGTGCCGTCGCCGACGCGCGTGAGATGCGACCCGACAACGTTGCAGATGCCGAGCACTGTGGAGCCCGCTTGTTTGGCGATGCGAACCGCTTCAATCGTGTCGGCCGTCTCGCCCGACTGCGACATCGCAATCGTCAGCGCCGTCGGATCGATGACCGGATCGCCGTAACGAAACTCGCTTGCGAGTTCCATCTCGACCGGCACTTTAACGAGCGAGCGCAGCAGATACATGCCGACCATGCCCGCGTGATACGCCGTACCGCAGCCGGTGATCGCAATCTTGGAGATATTTTTTAGGCGCTCTTCGTCGATGCCGATCTCGGGACCGAGGTGCACGTCGTTCGACTCGTCCACGCGGCCCGCAAGCGTCTCTTTAATGACGTTGGGCTGTTCGTAGATCTCTTTGAGCATGAAATGCTTGAACCCGGACTTTTCGGCCGAGGTCGCATCCCACATCACTTGCATGACTTCGCGATCGACGGGTTTTCCGTCGTAGTCCGTCAGCTTGTAACCCTCGCGCGAAACCGTGACCATCTCGCCTTCTTGCAAAATGATCTCTTTGCGCGTGTACTGCAGAATGGCCGGCGTGTCCGAGGCGACGAACATCTCGCCGTCGCCGATGCCGACGACCAACGGGCTCGCGCCGTTACGCGCGAAGATCAGCGTATCGGGTGTGGCCGAGCTGATGATGCCGAGCGCATATGCGCCGGTGACGTCGCGCAGCGTACGCCGCACGGCCGTTTCCAAATCGGCGTCTTTCAGATGCTCTTCGATGAGATGGGCGAGCACTTCGGTGTCGGTCTCGCTCTTGAACTCGTGGCCGGCCTCGATCAGCCGGGCGCGCAGCGACGCGTAGTTTTCGATGATGCCGTTGTGCACCACGGCGAGCTGCCCGCTGCAGTCCATGTGCGGGTGCGCGTTCGCATCCGAGGGACGCCCGTGCGTGGCCCAACGCGTGTGCCCGACGCCGACCTTCCCGGCGATACGTCCGCCGTTGCGCAGGCGCTCGGCTAAGCGTTGCAGCTTGCCTTCGGCCTTCGTTCCGGTCAGCGCGCCGACGTCGTCGATGACGGCGATACCGGCGCTGTCGTACCCGCGGTACTCTAACCGCGAGAGCGAGTCGAGGATAATCGGAACGCTGTCGCGCTCACCGATGTAGCCGACGATGCCGCACATGTGTAGCCAGTCCCCCTAGAAGCGTGTGGGCCGATGACAGGCGCTAGCAGCCTGTCACTTTATTCCTTCCCGCGTGCGTTGATATTGAATCTTGCCGATCGCCACTTCGTTAAAGGCCGTCGAGACGGGCTTGTTGGGGTTCACGCGGTCCGTCAGCGGCTCGGCGCCGTTGTTCAGCTGCTTGGCGCGTTTGGTCACGACGTTGACCAGGCTGAATTTGGAGTCTACGTGGTCGAGAAGGCGGTCGAGGTCGCCGAATACAGAGTCGCTCATGCTATGAATCTTCCAGTTTCCTTATTGAATCATCGTCGAAACGATGGATGCGAAACCGTTCGGCCTGCAGGATAGCCTGCAGATCCTTGACGGCTTCTTCCGAGCGCGACTCTTCGTTGATGACGATGTAGTCGAAACTGCGGACGAATTTGAACTCCTGATGCGCGATCTCCAGGCGCGCCGCGATCTCTTCGTTCGTCTCCGTGCGCCTGGCCAGAAGCCGGGCACGCAGATGCGAAAAGCGATCCGGCGCGAGAAAGATCAGGACAGCGTCCGAAAACGCCTTTTTTACCGCGAGCGCACCGTTGACTTCCGGTTTCATGACCAGGTCGTAGCCTTCGGTCAGCGTGCGTTCAACGAAATCCCGCGGCGTGCCGTAGAGATTTCCGTTGTACTCGCGCCATTCCAAATAACCGCCGGCGGCTCTGCGCCGTTCGAACTCGTCGCGCTCGAGGAAAAAATAGTGTTCGCCTTCGCGCTCGCCGGGCCGCGGTGCACGGGTCGTTGCCGACACCGAGTACCGTAAACGCGGCAGACGCGCCCGAAGCGCGTCTACTAAGGTGTCTTTCCCGGCCCCCGAAGGGCCCGACACAACGAAAAGTAGACCCGGTCCGAACACTCTAGCCTATGTTCCGACCGGGCGGGGAGCGTCCCTCTCCGGACGAACACCGCGCCCGTGTACACCGATTGGCTCCTCATCCGCCGCTTGGCTTGGGAACTGAACGGCCGGTTCGCCGGCGCCAAGGTCCGCGACGTCGGCCAACTCGAGGACGGACGCTGCGCGCTCGCCCTGTGGACGAAGGGCAGCACGGTGCTCCTGTGCATCGATATCTTTGCGGCCACGCCGGTGGTAACGATTGAAGAACGCGACCTGCCGATTGCGGTGGAGTCCGGTTTTATCCGGGCGGCCGGGGCAGCGCTTCGCGGCACCACCGTGCTCGCCGTCCGCTCCCGAACGAACGACCGCCTGCTTCGAATCGACCTCGGAACGCGGTCTCGCTTCGGCGTCGAAGACGGCTACTCGCTTGTCTGCGAACTAGTCCCCCGCTTCGGGAACATCATTCTGCTCAAGGCCTCACGCGGCGGCGACGGGACCGTCGTCTCGGCTGCTAAGGAGTTCTCCGCATCGGAGAACGCGGTACGGGCGATCGAGGCCGGCGGCTTGTACGAACCGCCGCCGCTGCGTTCCGGCAATCTTACACCGCTCGTCACGGAGGCAGATGCCGAGCGGCTCGCGCAGCCCGGCGGGATCGAAGGCGAGCTCTACGTCTACCGACGCGAGGGCGCGCTGGTGCAAGCGCATCTGGCTCCGGTCGAAAAATACGCCGGCCTGGAGTGTTCGCTCGCTTCTTCTTTGGTGGAGTTACTCGCGGAGTCGCGGGCCGGCAGCGCGCAGCGCGACACGAGCGACCGCGTCGCCAAGCGCCGGCGAGACCTCGCGCGCGAACTGGATAAACGCGAACGTAAGTTGCAAAACGAACTCGCACAAGTGGAATCGGCTCTGCGCAAAAGCGGGGAACGCGAAACGCTGCGCGAGCAAGGCGAGGCCATCTATGCAACGCTGCACGATCTCGCGCCGGATGCACGCGACGACGCAAAAGAACGCGCGACCGAACTATTCGCCGCGTACAAAAAAGCCGCGGCATCGGTGCCGCACTTGGAACGCCGTAAAAACGAACTCGAGAATCAACTCGAAGAAGCGCAAACATTGCGATGGGAACTCGAACGCGCGGACGATTCGGAACTCGACGACGTTACGCACGCCGTAATGGGCTCTACCCCGGTGCAGCGCAAAGGCACGGCCGCCGCACGCAAACGCAAACCCCTCACCGTGACCACGCAAAGCGGCTCGCGCATCTTCGTCGGCCGCACGCCGATCGAAAACGCCGAACTGACGTTCCGCGTCGCGCGCCCAAACGATCTGTGGTTTCACGTTCAGAAACAGCCGGGCGCGCACGTGATTCTCCAGCGCGACGACGCGCAGGCAGCGCCCGAAGACGACATTCTTCTCGCCGCATCGTACGCGGCGTATCACTCAAAAGGGCGCAACAGTCCTAAAGTTACGGTGGACTACACGCAGCGCAAGCACGTGCGCAAACGTCCGGCGGCAGCGCCGGGACTCGTGTTTTACACGCATCCTAAGAGTGTGCTGGTTTCGCCTGCGGAGCCCGCCGCACCTGACGCAAATTGAACAACTAGTTTGCGCCCCGCTTCAAGCAATAAGCGACAAGTCGTGCTGCTATTTCGCCCGGATGAGATGCCGGCCGGAATTTAGTGGCAGCGAGTCAGAAACGACGCTAGAACAAACA
>DASSRQ010000323.1:0-4193 GCA_035701665.1 Vulcanimicrobiaceae bacterium | reverse complement strand
AATGCGAGGGATGGCGCGAGATGCGCTTGATGACGGCGCCGGCAACGCACGCGCGCGGATACTGCGCGACGCGGCCCGAGATGCCGTAGTTGCCGATCATCGGATACGTGAACGTCAAAATCTGACCCGCATACGACGGATCGGTCAGCGCTTCTTCGTAACCGGTCATGCCGGTATAGAAAACCGCTTCGCCCAGCGCAAGTCCCTCGTAATTGAGACCTTCACCGTCGAAGCGCGTGCCGTCCGCTAAAAAAAGTGCCGCCTTATGCATATTCGTACGCCGGGACGCCTCCAACGATAGTTGCGAGAACGCGCCGCGGGAGCGTCATTCCGGCAAACGGTGTCGATTTGCCTTTCGAGCGGAGCTTCGACGGCTCGACTTTCCAGGGACGGTCGGCAAAAATCGTAACGTCGGCGGGCGAACCCACCGCCAGCGTCCCGCCCGGAACGCCCAAGATGCGAGCCGGATTCGTCGAGAGCAACTCGACGAACCGTCCGGCCGCGAGCGACGGCAGCGCGAACGCATACGCACCGACCGCGACTTCGAGCCCGGTGAACCCGACAGCGCCGCACGAAACGTCTGCCGTTTTTTCGCCTTCGGTGTGCGGAGCATGGTCGGTCGCAAACACATCGATCGTTCCGTCCAGCACGCCGGCGCGCAGGGCATCGACGTCTTGCTGCGAGCGCAGCGGCGGATTGACTTTCGCGCGCGATCCGAGCCGGTCGATCGCCTCGTCGGTAAAGACCAAGTGATGCGGCGCGACTTCGCAGGTAACGCGAACGCCGCGCGAACGCGATTCGCGCACCGACGCGAGCGCATTTGCCGTCGAAAGATGCGCGATATGCCACGCTTTGCCGCTCGCCTGGGCGATCTCGAGATCCCGCGCAACGATCGTGTCTTCGGCGAGCGCATTCGCGTGCGAGTTTCGAAACGCCGAGCCTTTGAGGTGGACGTCCTCGCAGTGGACGATGAACGCGCCCGCGATCTCTTTCGCAGCCAGTGCGGCTTCGTATAAAACGCGTGCGTTCATCACCGTGCTGCCGTCATCGCTGAACGCGACCGCACCGGCCAACGCCAAATCGGCATACTCCGCGGGCAACTCGCCTTTGCGGCCGGCCGTGATGCAGGCAATGGGATAGACCCGGCACGCGATCTCGCCCGACGGCTCGGCGTGCGCGACGTACCGTACCAAGTCGGGCGTGTCGAGCGGCGGATTCGTGTTCGGCATCGCCGCGACGGCAGTGAACCCGCCGGCAACCGCGGCAGCGGTTCCCGTTGCGAGCGTCTCTTTTTCGGGATTGCCCGGGTCGCGCAGATGCACGTGCATGTCGATGAATCCGGGCGCAACGTATGCACCCGACGCATCGATCGCGCGTTCGTCCGTGGAGAGCTTTAAGTGCTCGCCCAGTTCGGCGATGCGTCCGTTTTCGATGCGGATATCGAGAATGCGATCGAGGGATTGCGAGGGATCGACGACGTGGCCGTTGCGGATGATCACCCTTACGACGACACCAGGGAACCGTTAACCAAGAAATCGAGAACCGCCATGCGCACGCCGACGCCGTGCATCACTTGCCGCGCGTAGCGCCAGCCGGTGAAGGCGAGAACGGAGTCGTCGAGCTCGACGCCGCGATTGTACGGTCCGGGATGCATGACGATCGTCTCTTCGCGCACTTTCGCAAGCCGGCGCGCGTCGAGACGGTACTTGGCGATGTATTCGTCGTCCGAGATCGGCATCGACTCGAAGCGCTCGCGCTGAATGCGAAGCAGCACGATGGCGTCGACACCGGAAAGGACGCGATCGAAGTCGCGTTCGATATCGACGTTCGGCAGGCTAAAGGTGCGATCGTCCGGCAGAAACTCCGGCGGCCCCACGAGCGTCACGTGCGCGCCCAAATTCGCAAGACCGACGATCGACGAATGCGCGACGCGGCTGTGCAGAATATCGCCGACGATCGCGACGCGGCGGCCGCGCAGATCGCCGAACTCTTCGCGCATGGTGTAGAGGTCGAGCAGCGCTTGCGTGGGATGCGCGTGACCGCCGTCTCCGGCGTTGATCACGTGTCCGTCGAATGCGAGCGCGACGCGCCGCGGGAAACCCGGCTCGGGATGGCGGACGACGAGCACGTTTACGCCCATTGCGGCGAGCGTTATCGCCGTGTCTTCGATCGTCTCGCCTTTGGACAGACTCGACTCTTTCGGCCAAATCGTAATGACGTCGGCCCCGAGCCGCTTCTGCGCGATCGTGAACGAGGTCATCGTGCGCGTGCTCTGTTCGAAGAACATGTTGACGCACGCGATGCCGTCGAGGAGTTTTGCGGGGCGGTCTCGTTCGAGCTCGGCCGTGCGCTCGAAAAGGTACTCTATCTCTTCGCGCGTGAGATCGTCGAGATCGATTAAACTACGTCTCGTCCGCAACGATCGCGACCTCGTCGCCGGACTCGGGGTTGGGATGCACGTTGACCATCACGCGTTCGCGCCGGCTGGTCGGAATGAAGCGTCCGACGTAATCCGGCTGCACCGGCAGTTCGCGCAGGCCGCGATCGACCAGCACGCACAAACGTATCGCCGCGGGACGGCCAAGGTCGGTAACGGCGTCGAGTGCCGAGCGCACGGTGCGGCCGGTGTACAGAACGTCGTCGATAATCACGACCGTCTTACCCGCCACGTCCGTCGGAATCTGCGAATCGGGCAGTTCGTGCGTGACGGCGTCGTCGCGGTAGAGGTTGATGTTCAAGAATCCGAGCGCCGGACGCGAGCCGCTGATGCGCTCGATCTGCCCGGCAAGACGTTGCGCGAGCGCTTCACCGCCGCGGCGGATGCCGATCAGATAGAGCGTTTCCTGCGCGCCTTCCGGCTCGAGGATCTGGTGCGCCAAACGCGCGAGGATCCGGTCGATCTCGTCCGATCCGATTAGGATCCGGCGTTTCGCGGTCACTGCGGTCACGTCTGGTATTCCCCCTGTAAGGCGGCTTCGGCTCGCGCAAGCTGCGCGCGGTAGCCTTCCAATTTTTCCCGCTCTTTCGCCACGACGCCGGGCTTCGCATTTGCCACGAACTTCTCGTTCGCGAGCTTGGCCTCGCCGCGCGCGACCTCGGCTCGCAAGCGCTCGGCCTCTTTCTTATAGCGCTCGGCAAGTACGCCGGCGGGCGCCTCGCCGCGCACGTCGTCGAGTCCCGATCGCCGTTCGATGGTGCCGGCAGCGAGTGTCGCCAGCAACGAGGCTTCGGCTTCCGGAAGGCTTTCCGGTACGAGCACCGTCAGGCGTTCGCGCGGCTGCAGTCCAATCTCGGCGCGTAAGTTCCGCAGACGCTCGACCGTGGCGCGGAGGTCGTCGAACGTCTTCGCGCCCTCGCGATCCAGCGGAATCTCTTCCGTATCGGGCCAGCTCGCCGTCATGATCGTCTGTCCGTCGTGCGGAATGGTCAGCCAGACCTCTTCGGTGATGAACGGTGCGACCGGATGCAGCAGCCGCATCGTGTTGTTCATCACGAACGAAAGGACCGCCGCACGCGTCGCTTTTGCATGTTCGTCTTTCGTCGCCTCGAGATACCAGTCGCAGAGCTCGTACCACACGAAATGCCACAGCGTCTCCGCCGCGGTGCCCATATCGTAGCGATCGAAGGCGTTCGTCACCTCGGTAACCGCATCGAACAGTTTTGCGAGAATCCACCGGTCGGCGATCGTCAACTGCTGCGCCGGCGGGAGCGTTCGCGCGCGCGGCAATCCCTCGGGCAGCGAGAGCAGATACCGCGTCGCGTTCCAGATCTTGTTGTTGAAGTTGCGCGCTTCTTCGCAGCGGGATTCTTGGAAGCGCACCTCCTGCGATTCCAAACGCATCTGACGCATCATGCCCATACGGAACGCGTCGGCGCCGTACTTCTCGACCAACTCCATCGGATCGATCGCGTTGCCGAGCGACTTGCTCATCTTGCGGCCCTGCGCGTCGTACACGGTCGGCGTAACGAAGACGTCGCGGAACGGCACTTCATGCATGAAGTGCAGCCCCAGCATCACCATGCGCGCGACCCATAAGAAAATAATATCGCCGCCGGTGATAAGCACTTGAGATGGATACCACTGCGCAAGCTCCGTCGTCTGCTCCGGCCACCCAAGAATCGAGAACGGCCACAAACCGCTCGAGAACCACGTGTCGAGCGTGTCGGAATCGCGCGTCAGTTCGTTTGTCCCG
>DASSRQ010000322.1:0-17497 GCA_035701665.1 Vulcanimicrobiaceae bacterium | reverse complement strand
CGCAAAGCGTATGAGAAGAGTGTGCCATATGGGTGGTCATTTGAAAGAACAAGCATGAGCGATTTTACGATCGGGCGCGCAACGATCGACGATTTGGATTCGTTACTCCCGTTAGTGCAAGCTTATCGCGCCTTCTACGAGCAGCAACCCGACCCGGATCGCGAACGCGATTTTATCGCCGCGCATTTGCGTAACGATACGTCGACTATTTTCATCGCCCGCGCTTCCGGCAAAGCCGCCGGCTTCGCACAACTCTTTAAAACCTACAGCACAACGTATCTAGCGCCGTCCCTCATTCTGGAAGATTTATTCGTCGATCCGGCTTACCGCAACCGCGGCATTGCGTCCGCGCTCTTGAACCGCGCGCTCGAGCACGCTAAAGAAACGGGCGCCGCCGGCATGTTCCTTGAAACGGCCGAAAACAACGCAGCCGCTCAGCGCGTGTACGAGCGCGCCGGTTGGATGCGGGAAGCGCGCTTCCGGAAGTACAACGCTCCCTTATGACCATGAAGACGAAACGCTTGCTTCGGTCTATGCTCGGCGCAACAGCGCTGGCCGCCGCCGGACTGCTTGCTTCGCCGGGAGCCTGGGCGCAGTCGACCGGCGGCATCACCGGCACGGTGTTCGATTCGAAGACGCACGCGAAACTCGCGGGCGCGCACGTTTCCTTCGTTTCGGCAACCGCGCAGGAGGCGACGACGACCAACAAAGACGGGACGTTTTCGCTGTTCTCGCTCGGGTCCGGCTTGGGGCGCCTCATCGTTGCGGTGAAAGGCTATCACGTCGCGGTCATCATCCGCTGCGTCCACGCCGGTACGACCGAAAGGCTGGATATTCCGATGTTCGACGGCCGCGCGAGCAGCCACATCGATGCGACCACCTATTACAACACGACATTCGCGCCGAACTCGCACGTCGAGCCGGGAGAGAGCGCCGACCGTTACTCCGTCGGTCCGTGCAGCTAAGCGGCAGCGGAACGGCCGCTCGCTGATATCCGTTGCGCTTGCGGGAACGCTAGCGGCATGGATTTGACCAAAGAGTATCCCCGCAGTCCGCGCGCCGAGCTCGACGGCATGAAGATTCTTCCGCGTGCGATCGATAAAGCGCGCGCGCAGCTTGCCGGGACGCTCGGCGAATATGTGTACTACGGCTGCGGTTTCAATCGCAAGTTGTTCAATACGCTCGGCGTCACCGAAGACGAGTTTCTCGATGCCGTGCGCACCGCGCCCGACGACGACGGCGTTCTGGAGTGGATTCGGGAGTACGTGCGTCCGGAAGGCCGGAAGGTGCAGCAGATGAACGATTGGGTCGAGCACAACGAGCCGCAAACCGATGAAGAACGCGCGCATTTCAAAGAAGAACTCGAGCGCATCGATCCCGGAAATACGTCCGCGAAGACGATGACCGATCTTATCGACCTCGAAGAAGGCGCTGCAAAAAAAGAGAGTTCGACGGCCACGTAATGCGTGAATGAAAAAAAAGACCGGCGAAGATGCGCCGGTCTTTTCTTCGCGCCCCGCGTGGAGGAGCCGAGACGCGTTGCTGCGGGCCTAAGAGGACGCTTTGACTACGTGCCAGTCCACGATTTGGTAGGCTTTGCCGTTCTTGGCGACCACGAGCGTTCCGTCGCCGAACGCATCGACGTTGAACGTCGAGACATTGTTGCTGCCGTTCGTCAGCGTGCCGCTGATAAAGTGCGGATCGCTGGGCGGCAGGCTGCTGTTCGTCGTGACGTTGAGCGTATCGCCGTTTACGAGGCTCGCGTTCGAGATGGTGAGGTTGCTCAGAATGCCTTGCTTATACGTCGCGCTGATCGGGATGTTGTACGACCCTTTTGCCGTACCGCCGGCGAGCGTGAACATCGGCGTCGAGATCGGGCACGACGTGTTCTGCGCTCCGGTTTGAATCGTCAGGCCGCCGATAGCGCCGGTGTATGCCGTGCCCGTGCGGGTCAGCGCCCACGTGACCGAGTTGTCGCTGTTGACCGTGCGCGTGCCGCTCGGGTTCATGCCTTGCCAGCCGAAGGTCTCGTTCAGGTTCGAATCGCCGGTTGCATTGAACCCGGCCGAATCGGAGCAGAACGTCGTAACGCTGTTTGCGCTCGGCGCGACCACGAGTTCGCCGTCGCCGTCGATGGTGCGCACGCCGTTGATCGTCAGGTTTCCGCTATGCGTGCGATCGAATCCGGCCGACAGCACCGGATAGCCGTAACGGTCGAACTGCGCGTTGGAGAACGCGACCGATTCCGAACGCACCGCTTCCGGCGAAGTGCCGTTCAGTGCGTACAGGTTAACCGTGCGCGCAACATTTTCCGAGCCGCTTCCGGTCGAAGAGACGACACGAACGGCGTCGCGTGCGATCTGCGTGCATCCGTTATCGTAGAAGTCGATGCGTTCGGTCGAGTTCGGATCGCCCGCTTTATCGGGAGCAAAAAACTCGACGCCGTTATTGCACGATCCGTCGCCGACGGTATCGGTGCTCTTCGATCCTTTGGCGGCGAACTGCGCGGTGCCGGGCGCGCTCATCGTGTCGTTGTAGTTCGAGATGTCTTTCATCGGCGATCCGACGGCATTTGCCGTATCGACCGAATCTTCGGTTTGCTGCGTCAGCGACTGCGAGTTGCCGCCGTTTCCGCCGGATACCGGGAGCGTGCTGCCGGTACCGCCGCCGCCGCCGCAAGCGGCGAGCGAGAACGATCCGACTAAAGCTGCAAGTGCGAGAGAAGTCCGTAAAATCTTCATGCGAAGCTCCAAAAGTACGTGAAGTGCGAGTGCTTGTTCACGTTATAACGTGGAGCGAGGGGGCGCTTCATGAACAGTTACTGAGAGCGCGCTCAGAATTCAATTAGAACGGGCAGGGCTCGGGACGGGACGCATCGTACCCTGCTCAGCCGCCCTTCGCGTAATGCGAAGACGCGGCGGACCCGTCATGGGTAGGTGGCCGAGTGGTTAAAGGCAACAGACTGTAAATCTGTCCAGCTAACGCTGTACGCTGGTTCGAATCCAGCCCTGCCCACCATGACTTCCCGGGTCGCGCGGGCGTTGCATAGTGGTAGTGCTTCTGCCTTCCAAGCAGACAGCGCGGGTTCGATTCCCGCCGCCCGCTCCAAAGTTTCCGCATTCGCATAGCAGAGTGATCCACGGTTGGCACACCGCCGCCGTAGCATTGCTTTATGGATACGGGTGTTAAACGCGATACGAAACGTATCGGAACGATATCTGAGTTGCGCGTGGCGCTCGATCTTGCGCGCGCCGGCTATTTGGTGAGTTTTCCGGTTGGCGAAAACTGCCGCTACGATTTGGTGGCGGACAACGGCGAGCATCTCTATCGGATTCAAGTGAAGACTGGGCGTTTGCGCAAGGGGGTCGTTGTGTTCAACACGGTCAGTTCTCATTCGCATCGCGGCGGCCGCTACCGGATGTATACCGACGAGATAGATTTTTTCGCTATCTTCTGCCGAGATACCGACTCCACGTACCTTGTACCGATCGCCGAAATGCCGGTTACGCAGGGCATGCTTCGCATTACGAAGCCACTCAATAACCAGACGCGAAAAATGCGCTGGGCGGGCCAATATTTGTTATTTGCGGGTTTAGGAGTAGGGAATGGAGTGCCGGACGCAGTAGCCCCTCTGGCCCTAATCGAGCCGTCGTAGCTTAGTGGTAAAGCACTTCTTTGGTAAAGAAGAGAGCACGAGTTCAATCCTCGTCGACGGCTCCATCTCTTTTTTTGAAGCGGCTAGACCGTCGAGCGATACTGCTCCGGCAACGCCGCACTGCGCATAAACGCCGCCACCAACCGCTCGATGCCGTCGCGATCGGCTTCGTTGAACCGGGCTTTTACGGGCGCATCGATGTCGAACACCCCATAGATCGTTCCGTCTTTCATAAGCGGAACCACGATCTCCGATTGCGATGCCGAGTCGCAGGCGATGTGATCGCCGAACGCGTTGACGTCGTCCACAACCACTGTCTGCCGCTGGACGAAAGCAGCGCCGCACACGCCGCGCCCATCCGGAAGGCGCGTGCATGCCGGCTTGCCGCCGAACGGCCCGAGTACCAACGCGCCCTCGCCCGGGAAGTAAAATCCGGCCCAATTGACCTGAGGCAGCGAGGTGAACATGAACGCCGCGAAGTTCGAGGCGTTGGCCAGCCAATCGGACTCGTCTTCGAGCAGAGCGGTCACCTGGCGTTCCAGGAGCGTATAATCCACGGGGACGGCGGTCTGGGTCATACCGGGCTTTACGCCGCCTCCAGGCTGCATCTCCCCCTGCCGCGAAGCCACCAAGCGCACGCGCCCGTAGCTCAATTGGATAGAGCAAAGCACTCCTAAGGCTGAGGTTGCCGGTTCGATTCCGGCCGGGCGCGCCATCCCTCCGCTTCTAGCGTCGGGCGCTCGCCCGGCCGGAATCTCACCGGTGCCCGGTTGCCCCGTCTGGTCGCCATCCTGGCTTCCGGTGCACTAGCGCCATCCTGGCGCGTCGCGATTCCGCCCTTGGTGGGTAGCCAAGCATGACTGCATAGACGCGACAAAAAACCGTTGAAACTCCACCCGCCCGTGTGCTATAGTAGGGCGTCTAATAACGGGCCTCGGGTCCGTTTTATTTACGTTGTCAGCCAAAATCGGGAGGCGCCGCGGCGCCGTCCGTACCGGTGAGGATCGTGGCCAAGAAAGAGAATCGCGTGATGGTCGTTATGGCGTGCACGGAGTGCAAACGCCGCAACTACAACACGCAGAAGAACAAGCAGAAGACCTCGGAGCGTCTGGAACTGAGCAAGTATTGCCGTTTCTGCCGTTGCCACAAAGCGCACCGCGAGACTAAGTAGGTCCCGTAGGGCGGTAGCTCAATTGGTAGAGTCCTCGTCTCCAAAACGAGTTGTTGCAGGTTCGAGTCCTGTCCGCCCTGCCAAAAGATTATCGGAGTAACCATTTGATGAATAAGGCCCCCGGCAGCGCGCCGGATAGACGTCTTTCCGGCCAAAACCCCGCCGACTTCGTTCGCAGCGTGTGGCTGGAACTCAAGCGCGTCACTTGGCCGACGCGTGAAGAAATGATCGCGGCAGTCTCCCTTACGGTGGGCCTGGTCGTGGTCATCGGCCTGTTCACGTATCTGTGCGATCAAGCATTCGGCTGGATCTTCGGAAACATTCATTTACGCTAATGGAACACGGTCTGCACGACCACGATATGGTCGACGTTGAAGAGCACGAATCGGAAGCGCAAGCGCTGACCGAAGCGGCGCACAGCAACGATTTAGAGCAAGCGGACGAAGTCGCGGAAGCGATAGAGCCCGATACCGTCCCCGAAACGCCGTCACCGGCACGCTCGGGCGGTAAAGACGATCGTAAGCACTGGTACGTGATTCACACGTACTCGGGCTACGAGAATAAAGTCAAAGCGAATCTCGAGCGCCGTATTCACTCGATGAACATGCAGGATAAGATCTTCCGCGTGCTCGTCCCGATGGAAGACGAAGTCGAGTTCAAAGACGGCAAGCGCAAGATCACGCCGAAGAAAGTGTTCCCCGGCTACGTTCTCGTCGAGATGGACATGGACGATCAGTCGTGGTACGTCGTGCGCAACACGTCGGGCGTGACGGGATTCGTCGGCAGCCCCGGCGCGGGTGAAAAGCCCGTTCCGCTGCAGGACAAAGAAGTCAAAACGATCCTCAAGCAGATGGGCATCGAGACGCCCAAGCTCAAGATCGATTTCAAAAAAGGCGATCGCGTCAAAGTTACTTCGGGTCCGTTCTTCGACTTCACGGGAATCGTGGACGAAATTCAGCCCGAAAAAGAAAAAGTGCGCGCGCTCATCTCAATCTTCGGACGCGAAACGCCGGTCGAACTCGAGTTTTATCAAATCGAGAAAGTGTAGGCGGATATGCATGTCGGTATCGTTACGGTCTACGTTGCCGATCAGGATCGCGCTAAAAAGTTCTACACCGAGCAATTAGGGTGGGACGTTCGCGACGACCAACCGATGGGACCGGATATGCGATGGCTGGCTGTCGTTCCGAAAGGCGCGCAGACGGCCGTCGTGCTCTGCAAAGGCTTCGGCGATTGGACGCCGGAGAAAGTCGGCGGCCATCAAGGCATCGCACTTGAAGTCGACGACGTCTTTAAAGAAGCCGAAGCGCTGAAGAAGAACGGCGTCGAGTTCGCCGAGGAACCTTCGGTGCAGTACTTCGGCGGCTGGGCTTCGTTCAAGGACTCCGAGGGCAACATCATCGGGATGCACAGCCCCGTTCCGGTCGGCGCTCAGCAACAATAAAAGATTCCGTGCGGAACGACCCCGCCCGCACGGTTCACTAAAGGGGCAGTTCGCAAGAACGAAAGGTAGACAATGGCAAAGAAAGTTGTAGGCAAAATCGGCCTGCAGATTCCGGCCGGCAAAGCGACGCCCGCGCCGCCGATCGGTCCGGCTCTCGGCCCGTACAGCTTGAACATCATGGACTTCTGCAAACAGTACAACGAACGTACTGCATCGCAGGCAGGCATGATCATCCCGGTCGAGATCACCGTTTTCGAAGATCGTACGTTCACGTTCATCACGAAGACGCCGCCGGCATCGTTCCTCATCAAACAGGCGCTCAAGATCGAGTCCGGTTCGAAAGAGCCCAACCGCAACAAAGTCGGCAAACTCTCGCAGTCGCAGCTCGAAGAGATCGCTAAGGTGAAGATGCCCGACATCAACGCCAACGACATCGACGCAGCGAAGCTGATCATCGCCGGAACGGCGCGTTCGATGGGCGTGGAGGTGGAAGCATAATGGCGCGTTTCCACGGTAAGCGATTCACGAATCTCGCGAAGGGCTTCGATACCAAGCAGCTGTTCGACGCCGCAGAAGCGGTCTCGATCGTCAAGAAAAACGCGACGGCCAAGTTCGACGAAACCGTCGAAGCGCACATCCGTCTGGGCGTCGACCCGAAGAAGAGCGATCAGAACGTGCGCGGCACGGTGCTGCTGCCGCACGGCACGGGCCGTACGGTTCGCGTTATCGCGTTCGCTAAGGGCGACAACGCGAAGGCCGCCGAGGCCGCAGGCGCGGACGTCGTCGGCGAACAGGATCTGATCGACAAGGTCAAAGGCGGCTTCGCCGACTTCGACGTTGCCGTTGCAACGCCGGACATGATGGCTGCGGTCGGTAAAGAACTCGGCCGCGTCCTCGCGCAGAAGATGCCGAACCCGAAAGCGGGCACGGTGTCGCCGAACATCGCCAACGCGATTCGCGACATCAAAGCCGGTAAAGTCGAGTACCGTCTCGACAAGACCGGCATCATCCACACGATCGTCGGTAAAGCGAGCTTCGGCGAGCAGCAGCTGGCGGAAAACGTTGCGACGCTGCTCGATGCGATCGTCCGTGCAAAACCGGCGGCCGCAAAAGGTACGTATCTTCGCAGCATCACGCTCACGAGCACGATGGGCCCGGGCGTGAAAGTGGATCCGAACCGCATTAAAGCGCACGCATAACGCGTCGCCGCAAAAAGAAGAAGGCCCGCAATCTTGCGGGCCTTTTTTTGTCTCTACGCTTTAAAGCCGGACGTTCGCGTGATTGTCTATGGCGTTATGAACGTGGAAATACTCGATACGCGGCTGCGGCAATCCCGCTCTCTGCAGCACCGGTGACAGCCGGGTTTCGACGAAGCGGTCGAAGTCTTCGCGCGAGCGCCAATGATCGTAGACGCGCAGCGACGACGGTCCCGTCGTCGACCAGTGGAAGTACAAGCCCGCCGGCGGGTTTTCATTCGCGTTCATCAGCTCGTTGACGCGGTCGACTTGATGCTTCAACTCGCCCGGATCGCCGTCGAACTCCAGAAAGATGCCGCACCCGTTGGTGCCGGTCGTGTTGCCCGCGATCGTTTCGTGCACTTGTGTGATCTCAACCGAAGGCGGTTTGAATCCGCGGCGCGCCGTCATCGGAATCGTTTTCTCGCGCATGAAGTTGTCGAACGCTTCTTGACTTTGCCACACGTCGCATACGCGCAGGCCGCCGGCCTCCGGTGCAGCCCAATGATAGATCGAACCCGGCGCCGGGAACTCCGGCAAGCCCATCTCGGTGACGATCTCGTCGTAGGCTTCGAGAATGTCGGGCGTCGTATCGTTTGCGTCGAAATAGAGAATCGCAGAGATGGCCATATGCTCTCCTTCAGGGTGCTGTGCCACCTTACCGTACAGCTTCCGGCGCGACCCGCGGTTTTAACCTAGTGAAAAGAACCCGTCATAACTTGCGGTTCTTTCTTAGCAATAGCGCCTGGAGGCCCAATGCGGCCCTGCATGTTTTGATAGTGTGTACGTTAACGATCAAATCAGTACGCAAAGAGCAATCCACCCGCAACTTGATACGACCGGTCGGCTCCGCGCGATCCTTCCAGCGTGAAGCGCATATTTCGCTGCGGCCGCGTGACGAGCGAAAGCGTTGCTGCGGTCTGCCGCAGGTTGAACGGATCGTTTGTCCGGTCGTACCGCGCATACAGCGCGAGCGAATCCGAAAAATGCCAACCGGCTTGCAGAAAACCGCCGGACGATAACGCACCGGCGCCCTCCCCGTCCGCACTTGTGTCGAAACCTTGCTGCACCAGAGACGTTACTTCGAGTTTTTGATGCCCGTACGACAGCGCGTAGCCGTCGCGCGCGAACCGGTCGCGGAGGCGCCCTAAAGCGCGTTGCCCCCGATAGCGGTAAACGTACGCAGTGAGATCGCTGCCGATCGTTTTAGAGAACGATCCCATCGTATCGATCCCCGCTGCCGGAAAACCGCTGCCGCGATCGACGCCTTGCGCGAGAATGAGATGCGCTTCGACTCCGCGGCGATCGTCGGTGTAATACGCGTCTAAGCCGGTACGCGGATCGAACAGTGTGAACGAATTGTTTCCGACGGTCTGATCGAACACGGCATAATGGGCGAGCGTCGGACGCTGCGTTTCGGGATCGAGCGGCAGCGGCAGCGTGAAAGATCCCATTCGCGCGTGCAGCGACGGACCGGTTTGATCGATTCCGAACGTGCGGCGCATATCCGCCCACATATCGCGAGGCCGGCCCGGAACGCCGCCGTCGACGGCATACTGCTCCAGAAAGTACGACGTGTTCCGCCCGAGAGAACCCGCCGACAGAATCTCGACCTCGTCGACGATGGCCTTCGGCAAGCGCGGACCGTTTGGAGCGGCACTCGCATACGCCGTTTGTACTTTGACCGCCATTGGCACCACTCCGCGTGCACCGCCGGGCAGCCGGAAGCCGCTGCGCAAGAAGTAACGCCCGAATGCATTGAGGTTCGGTACCGTCGTATGGCATTGTTCACACGTGAAGCCATAGCGATGCGCAAAGACGGGCAGCGCCGACGCGCGGGCACCCGTTAGGACCAGCGCAAATGCGACAAATACGGCAAGCCTCATACGGTAATTAGGCATCCCTAATTGACTTGACGCAAGCACTCGCGCGCTCCTGCGCCGCCCAAAGAAAAAGAAGAACCCGCCGAAGGGCGGGTTCTTTGGATTCCGTGCTGCTCCGGGCTTAGTAGCTCTGAACGCAGCTGCTGGTGGCGTTGCTCCATAGTGGCTGCGTCGGATAACCGCCGGCATTTGGATTATTTTCCAGACCGGTCCAGGCACACTTGTCGCCGTTTTCATTACCGCTGCCATCCAGCCAGCCGCTGTTGGGCTGGGGGTCTGTTTCGGTCTCGCCCTGTTCGTGGCCGCCGACGATTGTCACGCCGTCGAGCGTCCCGGGCGAGTTCACCGAGCCGACGCCGCATGAAGCGCCTGCATCCGGCATGTACGGCAAGTTGGTGTAGGCGATGGTGCCGCCGGAGGTCGACGTGCTGCTGTGCCACGCGCAGTACTGCGAGCCGAAGCCGGACGGCCTGATGCCGCTCGCCATCGCGATCACGTAGCTGGCGCTGGCCGAGTAGTCGCCGAAATGAGCGGCCGCGCGCGTTGCTTCCGCGGCGATGTTGCTCTGGCTAGGCGATCCCGGCGGGTTCGACCCCGTATCGCTCCAGGTTCCGGCAAAGATGTTTCCGGAGTTACCGACGTGCGCGCCACCGTTCTGCGTGTATTGCGAGACGCTGTTCAGCCACCGGCTGCCGCCGATGACGCCGTAGAACGACTGCAGGCGCGAAGCGACCCCGTCCGGATCGCCGCCGGCCGACCAGCTCGACCCCCACAGTACGAGGTAGAGTTTCGGCGCCGTCTGAACCGGGCCGCCGTGATAGGTCAGGTTGGTGCCGCCGCCGCCGTGACGCATCGTGACGCGGCCGCTGCCGGGCAGTACGCCTTCAAACGTCTGGAATACGTCGCGCGTCGGGTAGACGTGAATGGTTTGCCCCTGGCGATTGACCATGGTGAACGCCGACGTCATCGTAAACTCATGGCTTTGGGCCTGGGAACCGCCGGGGACTGCCTGCATCGGCCCGCCGCCGGCGCAAGAGGATAGGAGAGCGGCAAATGCGGCCGCAGCGGCAATCTTGGAAACTCGCAAGCGGAACCTCCATCTCGATAGGTGCAGCAATAGGGCGGACCGTAGCCCGTCGTACGATAAATCTTCCAGCTTTTACGCCGGCTTTACAACTGGCGCAATGCACCTAGACCTGGAGCCCGGACATCTGTTATACTATCCGACGGCTCCAAAGACAGTGGGTCCCTTAACGGGGTTAATTCCGGGCCACCGGATCCTACCGAGGACGCGATACGAGTATTCACCCTTCAAGCGAAGGTGGCTGGTGTGCGTTCCTCCATGCGGAGTTGAACGCTTTTTCTTTTTGAAAGCACAATCAATGCCAACCGCAAAAAAAGAAGCCGCGATCGGTGAACTCAAAGAGCGCCTCGAGCAGTCGGGCAATCTGTTCTTCACCAACTACGCGGGTCTGACCGTCGAAGAGATCACGCGCTTGCGCGGCGAGCTCCGCAAAGACGGCAGCACCTACGCAGTCGCGAAAAACACGCTGTTCTCGATTGCCGCCGGTGACGAACTGGCCAAGCAGCTCGAGCAGTATCTTCATGGCCCGACCGCCATCGTGTTCGCCGGAAAAGATCCGGTCGCACCGGCGAAGGCGATCAAAAAATTCTCCGACGACGTCAAGCCGATCGAAGTCAAAGCCGCTTACATCGAAGGACGCGTCGTCGACGCGTCGCAGGTGAAAGCGCTTGCATCGCTGCCGTCGCGCGACGAACTGATCGCCAAGGCTGTCGGATCCATTGCCAGCCCGCTGCGCGGCCTGGTCACCGTCCTCAACGGAAACATCAGCGGCCTCGCCCGCGTGCTCAATTCCATCCGCGAGCAAAAAGAAGCCGCGGGTTCGAACGCTTAAAGGAGACCCCGTATCATGGCAGTTGCCGAAATCATTGAAAATATCGAGAAGCTCTCGGTTCTCGAACTCGCAGACCTCGTAAAACAGCTCGAAGACAAATTCGGCGTGAGCGCAGCCGCTCCGGCGATGATGATGGCTGCTCCGGGCGCAGGCGGCGGTGCCGCTGCTCCGGCCGCAGAGAAGACCGAATTCGACGTGATCCTCGCAGGCGCGGGCGCGGAGAAGATCAAGGTCATCAAGGCCGTTCGCGAGATCACGAACCTCGGCCTGACGGAAGCCAAGACGTTCGTCGAGAGCGCACCGAAGGCCGTTAAGGAAGGCGTCAGCAAAGACGAAGCCGAGACGATCAAGAAGAAGCTGGAAGAAGCCGGCGCGTCGGTCGAGATCAAGTAAGTTCGGCCCAAGGATTCATCGAGTCCGAAAAGGGAGTGTACCGCACGGTACGCTCCCTTTTTCTATTCCTATAGGTACTCGACTCGTGCGAATGGAGGGTTTCAATGCGTTACTTTTTTGCATTTGCGGCCGCGTTTGCAATCGCGACGTCGGCTGCGTTTGCTGCCGGCGCTCCCACCGTGGTCATGCCGGGACAAGAAAAATATACGGCACAGCCCGGCAACTATCAGATGGCGGTTCTGTACGGCAATCCGGCGAAGGCCGGCTTCTGGGTCGTGCGGCTAAAGCTGCCGGCGAACTGGACGTTCCCGGTACACTATCATCCCGACCGCGAAAGCGTCACGGTGATCTCCGGAACTTTCTACGCCGGCATCGGTAGCAAGATGGACAAAGCGCACGCGCTGGCTTTTCCCGCCGGCTCGTTCATTTCCGTGCCCCCGAATCTGCGTCACTATGCGTTTACCAAAGGCCCGGCGGTTATCGATATATCCGGAACCGGGCCGCTCAAAGACATGATGGTCAAATAGGAGACAACCCGGGAAAATGCAGCCGTCACCTTCCGCAAACATGACGAACATTCTGATCTACGTCGTCCTAATCGGACTGTTCGTCTTTCGCATGTCTCGGCCGCAGCGTTTTACGCGCACGCGCCTTTTCGTCATGCCGGGGATTCTTTTATTGGCGACTGCGTTCTCGATTTGGGGCAACGCGATGGCCGCAGCCGCGCTCGGTGCCGCTGCGGCCCCGCCTGTCCAAGTCGCGCTTGCGCTCATCGCCGGCGCAGCTATTGGTATTCCGCTCGGCGTCGTGCGCGGCCGGCACAGCGAAGTCAAGCCCACCGACCGGCCGGGCGTGATGTACGTGCACAGCTCGCCGCTCATCGTCATCGTGTGGCTCGCGGCGTTCATGCTGCGCGCAGTGATACGCTACTTCATGCCGCATGCGAGCGAACTCACGGCGGTCATCAGCGACGGCTTGCTGGCGTTTGCCGTCGGTGCCCTGATCACGTCGTACGTGATCATTTACCAACGTTATAAAGCGATGACCGCGGCAATGCCGGCAGCTGCGGCAGCACAGTAAAACGCAATGAATAGACAGCGCAATATCGGCATTTGGGTCGTCCTGGCGATTCTGGTGCTCGTCGTCATCTCCGGCGTGGGTTCGTATAACGGTTTGGTGGCCTCGAGCCAGGCCGTCGACGCGCAGTGGGGACAAGTGCAAAACGTTTATCAGCGGCGCGCCGATCTCGTTCCGAATTTGGTCGCTACCGTAAAGGGCGCGGCAAACTTCGAGAAGAGCACGTACGTGGCCGTCGCGCAGGCGCGCGCGAGCGTCGGATCGCTCTCGCCGCAAGTCGTACAGAATGCCGTAAACGATCCGCAAGCGATGGCGCAGTTCGAGAAGGCGCAGAACGCTTTGGGCAGCTCGCTTTCGCGTTTGCTCGTCACGGTCGAAAACTATCCGCAGCTCAAAGCGAACGAAAACTTTCTGACGCTGCAGTCGCAGCTCGAAGGCACGGAAAACCGCATCGCGGTCGAGCGCAAGCGTTATAACGACCTCGCGCAGGCCTACAATACGCGCCGCAACACGTTCCCGACGATCGTCTACGCCGGAATCTTCGGCAAACAGTTCGGGACCAAATCGTACTTCCAAGCGAACACTGCCGCGCAGAACGCGCCACAAGTACAGTTTTGAAGGTCGACGGGCGCCGTATCCGTGAGGCGATAGCCGCTGCCGAAGAAGGCACGACTGCGCGCATCGGTGTGCACGTTAGCGAAAAGGACGTGCGCGATGCGCTCGCCCACGCCGAAGACCGCTTTCAAGACGCAAAGATGCACCGCCACCCGCACGGCAACGCCGTGCTGATCTTGGTTGCGCCCAAGGCGCGCAAGGTTGCCGTGTTCGGGGGACCGGCCGCACACGAACGGTTGGGCGATACGTTCTGGAACGACCTCGTCGCCGAGATGACGCCGCTCTTTGCGCAGAACCGTCCCACCGACGCGCTCGTGCTCGGAATCGGCCGCTTAGGAAAGGCACTGCGCGAACAGTTTCCGGCGGAGGCGCGCCCGTGATTGCGGCGTTAGCACTCGTTGCCGCGATCGCCGTGCCCGCGCGCCCGCAGACGTTCGCTACGGATGCAGCGGGGGCGCTGCGCACCGGCACAGTGGCTTCGCTGCGCAGCGAGCTGCAGACGTATTACGCAAAAACCGGCAACACGGTGTACGTCTGGGTCGGCGACACGACCGGAGGCGAGCCGCTCGAGTCGTGGACCATTGCTGCCGCTTCCAAATGGAAAGCCGGGCACAAAGGCAAGGACGACGGCGCGATCCTGTTCGTGTTCATGCGCGACCACAAAGTGCGCATCGAAGTGGGATACGGCTTGGAGGCCGTGCTGACCGACGCGGCGTCGAGCCGCATTATTCGCGACGATATCGTGCCGCGAATGCGCGCGGGCGATGCCGACGGTGCGGTGCAAAACGGCGTCGACGCGATGCTGAAAACGATCTCGCCCGATTATCCGGTAGCGGCGCGCGGCAGTGAAGAAACGGTACCGTCGTACCATCAATCGCTCTCGAACAGCGACGCCGCGGCGTTCGGCTGGATCATCGTCATCATCTTTATCGTTCTGCTGCTGCCGCTCGCGTTCGGACGGCGCGGCCGCAAAGGGCGCTGGTACTTCGGTCCGTCGTATTCCGGCGGATTTTTCGGCGGACTCGGGAGCGGAAGTTTCGGCGGCGGCGGATTCAGCGGAGGCGGATTCAGCGCAGGCGGATTCGGCGGCGGTTTCGGCGGAGGCGGTGCTTCCGGCGGCTGGTAACACCTTGCCGCAAACGCGCTTAAAGCGGCGTTAATCTCCCTTCTGGCACACTACTCCCAGGATGGGCGCGCCATATACGAGGCTCGGTGAGTCTTTGCGCTCGCGCGGGCCGACGCTGAATCTGCTTTTTGAAGAGGCACGCTTCTCGCTGGAGCGCGACGGCGACGGCGTGATCCGCGACGCGTTCGCCGGCACGATCGTGCTGGTGCTGCACGATATGCTCGCCGGATATTGGCGCGAGTCCGGAGGATCCCGCGCGCAGTGGAAACGCGCGACGCCCTCGTTCGGCGGGTACTCGTTTCCGCAAGTGCTCGCAGCCGCGCTCGACAACTACCGGCATTTCACCGATTGGGACGCGCAGAAACCCGCGACGCTTGCGCAGATGCGTTCGGTGCGCGTCCTCGCCGGTGTGCTCGATATTCCGGTGAAGAAAGCCGCAAAGCGTCCGGCATTTCGCGGCAACGTCTGCTGGGCCGTGCTCGAACGTCTAACGGATCGCGGCGGCTATACGCGCTTGGATGCGCTCGTTCGTGAATCCGCGCAAACGCTTGCTTCCGAAGAGTTTAATCCGCAGTTAAGTCCGGCTTAAACGCTGGATTGGCATGCTCTATGGTGTGACGTTCGACGATTGGGCCGACGATATCGCCAAACGCGTAACCGCCGAGATGCCCGGCGCGCGCTTTAAGCGGCGCGCCGACGATATTTGCCGCATCATCCACGGCGCGAACGAATGTCAGCTCCACGCGTCGTCCGACGAATTCGCGCGCTTCGTGGCTTTGCGGCGCGGCGAGCCGGCCGATAGAGGCTTCGTGCACACACTCCAAGTGCGCATTGGGGCGATCTCCGAAGACGACTTAGCCCGCCGCATCATCGGCTGGCTGCGCCGCTAACAGGCCCCGAGCTAACGTTTAGCAGTACTTCCAGCCGGCCGGACATTTCGGCTTAGCCGTCGAGGCAACGGGCGCGATGTGCTTCACGCCCGAGCTCGACTTCTTGCGCGCCGGTGTTGCCTGTGAGGATTGTCTGCGGCCGCATCCGCCTTGATATTGATCGTTCCATCCCGACACGCCGATAGGCGTCGCACAGGCGATGTTGGTGTTGAAGTGCGAGAACGTCGCGGGATCGTTCGCGAACTCGCCTTGCAGCGAACTCACGCGATGGCTGTCGCTCGGGTGATCGGAGAGAAACTCCGGCGTGCCGCCGCTCGGATTTGCCTCGAACTGCTCCATGAGCCATACCATGCCGTACGGCGAGATACCGGCTTGCGCGCACGTGTACGCACCGCCGTAGTCGGCATTATGCTCGACGTCGCGCGAGAAGTGCAGCGCTTCCAAGTTGGCGCCGATGTTGATGATGCCGTTTACCAAGTTGCTGTTGCGCCCGAGCAGCAGGCTTGCGATGCCCGCCGCGAGCGAAAGATGCTGCTCCTTGACGTACAGATTGTAGACGTCGTGGTGAATCGCATGATTCACCTCGTGGCATAACACGCCGGCCAACTCTTCTTTGTTGTGGACGAACTGCATCATCGACGTCGTCACGTACACGTTGCCGCCGGGAACGGAGAACGCGTTCGGCTGTTTCTCGTTCACCAGAATGAAATGAAACGGAACGAAGTAGTGCTGGTTGGCGACGGGCGCAATTCGAGCCGCAATCGAGTTCAGCGTCGAATAGTACGGCGAACTCGTGACGATTTCGCCTTTTTGTTGGAGCTGTTGGTACTCTTGCTGCCCGATTTGCATCTCGGTTTGCTCTTCGTCGGTGTAGGCTAAGGCCGGCGCCGCGGACGTGAGGCCGAAAGCGAGGGCGAGCAGGAGGGCGAGTAAACGATTCATCGGATTTCTTATTACCTCTACTGCCATTAACGAAAACGGCGCCGCCCGCGTCGCACCTGGCGCCCGGCCGCTTAGGCGGAAAAAAAAAGAAGCACGGCAGCGCCGTGCTTCTTTTGACCTGAGGTGCGCGTGCTCGTTAGTGAACGAGCAGCCCGACCAGCAGCAGTGCGACGATGTTCAGCACCTTGATCATCGGGTTGATCGCGGGGCCCGCCGTATCTTTGTACGGATCGCCGACTGTGTCGCCGGTAACGGCCGCTTTATGCGCGTCCGAACCTTTGCCGCCGTTGTGTCCGTCTTCGATGTACTTCTTGGCGTTGTCCCATGCGCCGCCGCCGCTCGTCATCGCGATTGCGAGGAACAGACCGGTGATGATCGCGCCCATCAGAATTCCGCCCATGACCTGCGCCGCAGCGATTCCCGGGAAGACGTTCAGATAGCCGAGGATCATGACGACGATCGGCACGCCGACCGGAATCAGCGCCGGTACGACCATCTCTTTGAGGGCCGCACGCGTAACGATGTCGACGGTCGATGCATAGTCCGGACGCGAGGTTCCGGCCATGATGCCCGGATTGCTCTTGAACTGCATGCGCACGTTCTCGACGACTTTACCGCCGGCGCGTCCGACCGCTTCCATCGAAAGCGACGAGAAGAAGAACGGCAGCATGCCGCCGATCAGCAGGCCCGCGAGTACCCACGGGTTTTCGATGCTGAAGAGTCCGGCGTTCATGTGGCAGCCCGCGAGCGAGGCGCAGCGGTTGCCGAGTTCTTGCGAGAACGAGGCGAACAGCACGATTGCCGCGAGACCGGCGGAACCGATCGCGTAGCCTTTCGTGACCGCCTTGGTCGTGTTTCCGACAGCGTCGAGCGGGTCGGTGACGTCGCGCACGTCGTGCGGAAGTTCCGCCATCTCGGCGATACCGCCGGCGTTATCCGTGATCGGACCGAACGAGTCGATTGCGACGACGATACCGGCCATCGAAAGCATCGCCATAACCGCGATGCCGACGCCGTACAAGCCGACGAGCGCGTACGATGCGAGAATGCCGATAACGATGACCAGACCCGGCAGCGCCGTTGCTTGCATCGAAACGGCAAGACCGCTGATGATGTTCGTCGCGTGGCCCGTGATCGACGCGTTGGCGAT
>DASSRQ010000321.1:0-16395 GCA_035701665.1 Vulcanimicrobiaceae bacterium | reverse complement strand
CGTCGGCGTGAGTCCCGGGAGCGTGTTGATCTCCAAGATGTACGGGCGGCCTTCTTTGGTCACGATGAAGTCGGTGCGCGAGTAGTCGCGCAGGCCGATGAGCCGGTGCGTCGAGAGCGCCAGCATCTGTATGCGCGCGCTCAAATCTTCGTCGATCTTCGCCGGCACGATGTGCGTGCTTCCGCCCGCGCCGTACTTCGCGTCGTAGGTGTAAAACTCGCCGCGGTTCGCGACGATCTCGACGACGGGCAGCGCCTCTTCACCCAGCACGCCGCACGTGAACTCGCGTCCGGGCAGAAACTCTTCGGCGAGGATCTCGTCGTAGTTTTCTGCGGCGGCGATCATCGCGTCGCTCCACTGTTCGTGCGTGTGCACGATCGTTACGCCCGAACTGCTGCCTTCAAAGCGCGGCTTGATCACCAGCGGCAGATCGAGCGAACCCGGGAGCAGCGGCAGCGTACCGCCGGTAAGATCGAAGAGATCCCATGCGGCCGTCGGCAGGCCTTCGGCGGCGCACAGTTTCTTCGTCAGATGTTTGTCCATCGCGAGTGCGGCGGCTTCAAGGCCGCTGCCCGTGTACGGAATACCGAGGTGCTCGAGCACGCCTTGAATTTGGCCGTCTTCGCCGCCCGGTCCGTGCAGCGCGTTGAAGACGAGATCGGGATGCAGATCGCGGATCGCGTCGATGAAACGCTCGTTGTAGTCCAGCGACCGCGCTTCGTAACCGAGATCCGAAAGCGCACGCATGACGCCGGTCCCCGTTTGAATGGAGATCTCGCGTTCGGCGCTGGTCCCGCCCATGACGACGGCGATCTTCGTTTTTCTTCTGCTCGTCATTCCAATTCCGTGGATGGATCGATAAACACGCCGACCAGATGCACCTCGAGCTGCAACTCGACGCCGAAGCGGTCGAAAACTTCGCGCCGCACGCGTGCGAGCAACGAGGCAACGTCACGGGCAGTAGCACCGCCCAGGTTGTTGATGAAGTTTGCGTGCAGCGGCGAGAGTTCCGCGCCGCCCTCGCGCCATCCCTTAGCGCCGGCCGCTTCGATCAGACGCGCCGCCTTGTCGCCTTCGGGGTTGCGGAAACACGACCCCGCGTTGGGCAGCGCGATCGGCTGGGTGTTCTTGCGGCGCACAAGCCGCTGCTGCATCTCGCGGCGGACCGTTTCGGGGTCGCCGCGCTCGAACGCGAGCACGACGTGCGAGACGACGGCATCGCGCGCGAGGGTCGTATGGCGGTAGTAATACTGCACCGTAACCGCGTGCGGCTGCGGCTTTGCCGGCGACTGCACCCACACTTCGCGAACGAAGTCGCCCATCTCGCGATCGGTGCCGGCGTTCATCCGCAGCGATCCGCCGACGCTCCCGGGGATGCCCGAAAGCGACCCGACGCCCACCGCTCCCGCCGACGCCGCTTTCGCGGTCAGCAGCGCCATATTGCCCGAGGCGCCCGCGCGCACGATCACTTCGTTCTCGCGTTCGGTAACGTCGATAGACGCAAACTCGCCGGCAAGCCGGAGAACGATTCCGCGGATACCGCCGTCGCCGACGAGCAGATTGCTGCCGCTTCCCAAGACGAACCACGGCATCTTCCGGCGCGCGCAGAAGCGCATGATGCCTTCGAGCTGTGCCGTCGTTTCCGCCACGATCCATGCGTCGGCCGGGCCGCCGATCTTCCACGACGTGTACGGCGCGAGCGGTTCGTCGAACTTCACCGGAGCGATCGCGGAAAGCGTTTCGCGATCCTCGGGCGTCAGCAGCGAATGCAGCGCCTGCGCGGCGGCGGTCATGCCTGTGCGAAGAGATCCGCAGCGAGATCCGCGGCGGCCTTCGTAATGTTGCCCGCGCCGAGCATCAGCACGAGCGCGCCTTCCGGCGCGTCTTTTGCAAGCACCGTGCGCAGATCGTGCACGTACTTCACGTAGCGCACGTCGGAGCCGGTCTGCGCGAGCGGTTCGCCGATGCTGCGTTCGCTGACGCCCTCGATCGGCGGCTCGCTGGCAGCGTACACGGGTGCGAGATAGACACGATCCGCGCCTTGCAGCGCGCGCGCAAAGTCTTGCGCGAGATAGGCCGTACGCGTATACCGGTGCGGCTGAAACGCCACGATCAGCGGGCCTTTCGTGCATCCGCGCGCCGCTTCGATCGTTGCGCGAACGGCGGTCGGATGATGCGCGTAATCGTCGACAACCGTCATGCGCGGCGTCTGCGCGAGAATCTCAAAACGCCGGCGGACGCCGCGGAACTGCGCGAGGCCTTGTTTGATCTTTGCGAACGGAACGTCGAGCGCGCGTCCGGCAGCAACGGCTGCGAGCGCGTTTTCGATATTGATCGTTCCCGGCACGTGCAATTCAATCGTGCCCAGACAAACGCCGCCGCCGATGACGTCGAACGTCGACGAAAGACCCTCGAGGCGAACGTTTGCCGCCGTCAGATCGGCCGCGCCGCGCAGCGCGAACGTTACCGTTTTCGCGCGGCGTGCGAGCGGTGCGATCGCTGCGCTGTTCGCATTGTCCATTCCGACGATAGCCGTTCCGTCGTCGGGGATCTTTTCGAGAAATGCCGCGAACGAATCGACGAGCTGCGCGAGCTGTTCGTCGCTCGAGAGGTGATCGTTCTCGATGTTGGTCAGGACGGCGACCGCCGGATCGAGCAGCGCGAACGATCCGTCGGATTCGTCGGCCTCGGTCAGAAAATACGGATCGCTGCCGTGCTTGCCGTTGGTTTTGGTAACGACGTCGATGCCGCCGAGCACGAGACTCGCATCGATGCCGCTCTCGCGGAGAACCGCGGCAATCATTGCGGTCGTCGTCGTCTTTCCGTGCGTTCCGCAGACCGCAATCCCGCGCGCGCCTTCCATGATCGTGCGCAGCATCTCGCCGCGCCGGACGATCGGAATACGGGCCGCCCGGGCAGCGGCGTACTCCGGATTATCCGCATCGATAGCCGAGCTCACGACGATCGTGCGCGCACCGTTCACGTTCTCGGCTTTGTGGCCGATCGTTACGGTCGCGCCGAGCGCGCGAAGCTCTGCCACGAGCGGCGAATCGCCGGTGTCCGAACCCGTGATCGTCTCACCGCGCGCGAGAAGAACGCGCGCGATCGCGCTCATGCCGATGCCGCCGATACCGACGAAATGTAAACTGCCCTGCACTACGCACTCGCCTTTCGCGGTACGAGCGCGTCAATCCGTGCGAGAATTGTCGGGACGGCATCGCGCGAACCAAGCGAACGCGCGCCCTCGCGCATGCTTGTAAGGCGTTCGGCCTGCATCGCATCGCGCAACACCCACCAAAGCGAGTCGGCATCGAGGCGCCGGTCTTCGATAACGACGGCCGCGCCGGCCCGTTCGAAGACTTGCGCGTTGCGCAGCTGATGATCGTCGGCCGCATACGGATACGGCACCAAGATCGAGGGAAGTCCGAGTGCCGCGAACTCACCGAGCGTCGAGGCGCCGGCGCGCGCGATGGCGATATCCGCCACCTCGTATGCATCCGACATGTCGGAAAGATAGGCGCGCAAACTAACGAGATTGTTCTCGAACGGCGTCCGCTCTTCGGCCTGCATGTAGCCGTAGTCGCGCTCGCCGCACACGTGCAGCACTTGCCACCCGTCCGGAAGCGCGCGTCTCGTAACCAGCGCCGCCACCGCTTCGTTGATCGTCCGTGCGCCTTGGCTGCCGCCGATGGCAAGGATGGTCTTGCGCGACGGATCCAAGCCGAGATTGCGGAAGGCTTCGATGCGGTTGCGGCCGCGCAGCAGCGACGGGCGCACGGGAATGCCCGTTCGCACGAACTTCTTGCCGAAGAACGCGCGCGAGGTGTCGTACGCGCCCCACACTTCGTCGACCATCGGGGTCAGCAGCCGGTTCGTCAATCCTGGCTGCGCGTTCGGCTCCAGCAGCGCCAGGCGTGCGTGCAGCAGACGCGCCGTTCGCAGCATACGCGCCGCGGCCATCACCGGAAAACAGACATAGCCGCCCGTTGCGACGACCAGATCGGGCGAAAACGCACGCACTTCGCGCAGCGCTTGCGCGAGGCCGATCGCGTTTACACCGGCGGTTTTGAGCGTTTGCAGCGACGCGCTGCGGCTCAGCGGCGCCGCTTGAATCGTCCGCAGCTCGTAGCCGGCTTGCGGGACGAGTTTGCTCTCGAGCCGGTCGGCGGTTCCGATGAAACGAACGCTAGCGCGTGCACCGAGCGCGTCGGCCAGCGCCACCGCCGGATAAACGTGCCCGCCGGTGCCGCCCCCGGCGAACAAGACTCTCACTCCAGGTTGACTCGTCTAAAGCGGCCGACGTTCATCACCAGCGCGACGCATATCAGCGAAACGATCAGCGAGCTGCCGCCGAACGAGATGAACGGCAGCGGTACGCCCGTTACCGGCCACGACGACGTGACGACGCCGATATTCACAAAAGCCTGAATCGTAATGAGCGCCGTGCAGCCCGCCGCCAGAAAGAATCCGAACCGGTCGGGAGCTGCGATCGCGATCCGGATCGCGCGGTACGCGAAGAACAAGAAGAGCACGACGACCGCGATCGTACCGGCGACGCCGAACTCTTCACCGAGCACCGAGAAGATGAAGTCGGTGTACTGCTCGGGCAGATAGAAAAACTTCGCGCGCGATTCGCCCACGCCGACGCCCGTCAGGCCACCGCTGCCTAGTGCGAGCAGCGACTGCACGATGTGGAAGCCGGTATTCTGCGGATCTTTCCACGGATCGATGAACGCAAAAATGCGAGCGCGTTTATACGGGCTCGCGAGCACCATGAGGACCGTCGGCGGCAGCGTCACGAGCACGATCGCGACTAGATGCTCCCACCGCGCGCCCGCGGCAAAGAGCATGGCGAACGTCGTGAAAACGAGCAAGCTTGCCGTGCCCATATCGGGTTCGGCAAGCACAAGTCCCGCCATCAGAACCGTCACGAACATCAGCGGGCCAAGACCGCGGGTGAGCGACTTGATCTGTTCTCCGCGTACGGAAAGGATCGCCGCAAGATACAGCACGAGGCCGAGCTTGGCAAACTCCGAGGGCTGCAGAGAAACGGCACCGGCGCCAATCCACCGGCGCGCGCCGTTCACGACTACGCCGACGTGCGGAACCAACACGGCCGCCAAGCCGATGAATGAAAGCATGAGCGCGTACGGTGCGAACGCGCGCAGTTTCCGGTAGTCGATCTTGTACGCACCCCACGCAAAGATTAGACCGACGATCAGATAGATTGCCTGATGCTTTACGTAATACGCCGTGTCGCGATGATCGGCGTACGCTTGCGCGCTCGACGCGCTGAAGATCATAATGAGGCCGATCGCTACTAACGTAGCGACGGAGCCGAACAGCCAAACGTCGGGCGGCGCGGCGACGAACGAACGGACGCTCTCGGCGCGCGGCGCTTTCGGCGCGGCACGGCCGCGCACGGCTGCCTTCATCTGGTCACGCCCGGCGCGTCGCGCAAGGCGAGCACGGCCGCCGAGAATTGTTCGCCGCGATCTTCCGCGGATTTGAACATGTCGAACGACGCGCACCCGGGCGAAAGCAGCACGACGCTGCCTTCCGGCGCGGCGTCCGCCGCGCGGCGCACCGCGTCTTCCATAGAAGACGCGAAATCGATCGGCGTGCGGTAGACGTGCGAGGCGATCTCGTCCGCGGCTTCACCGATGACGACGAGCCGATCGGCGCGCGCATCGATGATGCGGCCCATTTCGGCAAAATCCGTGCCCTTCGATTTCCCGCCTGCGATCAGCACGAGCGGCTCGTCGTAGGCGTGCAGCGCGGCGATCACCGATCCCGGATTGGTCGCTTTACTGTCGTCCACAAACTGCACGCCGTGCACCGTCGCGACGGTCTGCAGACGGTGCGCCATTGCGTGGAACGAACGCACGCCTTCGCGCAGTTTTTGCGGGTCGTAGCCGGCGGCAAGCCCGGCAAGGAGCGCAGCCATCACGTTCTGCACGTTATGCCGCCCCGCCAGCGGAATCTCCGAGACCGGCATGATCTCGATCGGACGCGGGTCGCCGGTAATCGGCGTATACACGATCTTTTCGTCGCGCAGATACATCGTCGCGTACTTGTGCGAGTCGCCGAGGGTGAACCACAGCTGCTTGGCGTGCACGCGCAGCTCTTCGGAAGCGTTGTGCCAGTGCAGTTCGCGCAGACGTTCGTCGTCGAAGTTGCCGACGAAGAAATCGCGCTCGCTCTGGTTGGCGAAGATCCGGTACTTGGCTTCGGCGTACTCGTCGATCGAGTAGTAGCGGTCGAGGTGATCCGCCGAGATGTTCAAGATGACCGAGATCTTCGGATGGAACGACCGGATGGACTCGAGCTGGAACGACGAGACTTCCGCGACGACCCAATCGCCCGGCTGCGTGTCCGCAACTTCGGCGATGAGCGGATTGCCGATATTGCCGCCGACGCGAACCGAGGCGCCCGCAGCGGCAAACAGGTGGCCGATGAGCGAGGTCGTGGTCGATTTGCCCTTGGTTCCGGTTACGGCAGCGATCGGCGCATTGCAGAGCCGGTACGCGACTTCGATCTCGCTGTAGACCGGAACGTTCTTGTCTTGCACGCCGCGCACGAGCTTGCCGTTGAGCGGAACGCCAGGCGAGAGCACCGCCAGTGTCAGCTGCGGAAGAACGCTCTCGAGCGCGTCGGGCGCTACGAACGTTGCACCGGCGGCTTCGACGCGCGCGATGGCCTCGGCGATATCGCCTCGCGGTTTCTCGTCCGTAGCAAACACGGTAACGCCGCGCGAGCGCAGCACCTGCGTGCTCGCTTGACCGCTTTTCCCTAAACCGATGACGAGGATCGTATCCGCACTATCGAACATGCACGGCTCCCAATGCGAAGACGAGCGCAACACCAGCGGCGGAGAGTGCAGCCGACGTCAGCCAAAACCGCTGCGTAACGGTCGTCTCGGGCCAGCCGCTCAATTCGAAGTGATGATGCAATGGACTCATTTTGAAGATACGTTTGCCGCCGGTTCGTTTGAAATACGTTACTTGAATGATAACGGATAATGCTTCCGCGACAAAGACACCGCCGATAAGAATGAGCAAAAGCATCTCGCCCGCGGCGATTGCAACGCCGGAAAGCAGCGCGCCGAGCGCGAGCGAACCGGTATCGCCCATGAAGACTTTTGCCGGATGGCGGTTGTAAACCAAAAAGCCGATGCATGCGCCGGCGCCTAACAGCGCCGCAACCGCGGGCGCGTACGATGCAAGACCGAACGAGGATGCGATGAGGGCAAGCGCCGCGAGCGGCGGCACCATCGTTCCGGCAGCTAGCCCGTCGAGACCATCGGTTAAGTTGACGGCGTGAATCGTACCGCTTACCGCGAGAATACCGAGAACGACCCACACTGCGTGCGGTACGGTCAGCACGATCGATCCCGCGTGGAAGAGCACGTCACCGTACGGCGATTGCGCGGCGCCATACTGTAAGAACACCACGGCAGCCAGCGCGGTGAGCAGGTATTTCGTACGCGCGCGCAAGCCGGCGTTCTTCCCTTTACGGATCGCGCTATAGTCGTCGATGAACCCGATGAGCGCGCACGCGGCGACCAGCAGCAAGATCGCCAGCGGAATGGCGGCCATCGGTGCAAACAGGCTCCGGTCGCTGCTCCACTGCGCGACGAGCGGCAGGAGCGCGATTACGAAAAC
Source organism: Vulcanimicrobiaceae bacterium (assembly GCA_035701665.1). Taxonomy (GTDB): domain Bacteria; phylum Vulcanimicrobiota; class Vulcanimicrobiia; order Vulcanimicrobiales; family Vulcanimicrobiaceae; genus DASSRQ01. The sequence continues at coordinate 8,731 of DASSRQ010000321.1, read as the reverse complement.
GATGCCGCCCATCGTCGGCGTGCCGGTTTTGACTTGATGCGACTGCGGCGCATCTTCGTACGCGTGCTGCCGGAACTTTAGATTGCGGAGCAGCGGCAGCAGCGCCGCCTCGCTGAGCGCGGCAAGCAAAAATCCGGCAACGGCGGCGATCAGGAGATTCATGCCTGGCGCTCCAGCAGCGGATTCGCGCCGGCGCCGCGCCATTTCAGCACGACGATCGGCGTTTGCTCGTCGCCGTTGCCGTGCGGGTTCGAAAGCAGCGCGCGCTCGACGTTCGCACGATTCACGCCGGCCGACGCGCCAAGCACTTTGGCTTTCTCCAAATCGTTTGCATCGACGATGGTGCATGCCACGCCCGTACGATCGGCAACCGACTGCGAAAACGCGTCCGGATTCTGCGGACCGAAGACGATGGCGCTGCCGAAAGGCGGCAGCGTACCCGTGTAGCCGTCGATGGCGGTGATGGCCTCGCCCATGATGCGGTAGAACATCCCGCGCACGCCGGCGAGACGTCCGAGCACCTGCGCGACTGCGGCAAAGATCACTTTCGCCGGACTCGTCTGATCGATCACGATCTGCAGCGATTCGGGCTGGTTCACGGTGGCAAGAGCACCCGCGCGTTTGGAAAGGATGTACGCGAGCTTGCTCGGACGGACGTGTTCGGCAAGCACGAAGCGGCTTTGCGCGATCGCAACCGCCGTTTCCGAGATCGCAAGCACGTCGCCGGCACGGGCGATGCCGTCCACGCAGCGTTGAACGAGCGCACCGAGATCTTCTCCCGCACCCACCAGCGGCGTGCGGACCGGAATGGCAACAACGCCTTGCGGAAGGCCTTCACGCGTAACGCGCAGCGTCTTCATGCGCGCACCGCTTTACGGCGCAGCAGTTCGACGATCTGCTCCATCGCGTACTTGCGCGAGCCTTTGAGCAGCACGGCGTCGTGCGGACTTGCATGCGTTTCGATCCAATGCGCCGCTTCTTCGTTGCTGGAAAACGGCACGATCCGCTCGCGCGGAAACCCCGCCTCGAGCGCGCCGCGTTTGAGATCCGCGGCAAAGTCGCCGCCTGCCAGCAGCACGTCGATCGGAAGCGAAGCGACTTTGGCGCCGACGCGTTCGTGCATCTCGGACGCCTGCGAGCCCAGTTCGGCCATGCTCGCGAGCACCGCAATCCGCCGCCGCCCGGTCTCTGCTGCGAATGCGTCGAGCGCGGCCAGCATGCCGCTCAAGTTCGCGTTGTACGCGTCGTAGATGATCCGCGGCGCGCCTTCGATGGTAATCGTTTCGAATCGGCCGCTCGGAAGCGTGAGCGTAGGAATGCACTCCACGATCTGCCGGATATCGGCGCCGGCCAGCAGTGCAGCAGCGATGGCGGCCGCCAAATTTGTGCGATTGTGCGCGCCGGGCAGATGCAGATCGATCGCATAGCTCTCCGGCTGCGTACTCACGGTCAGCACCATTGTGCGGCTATCGGGAATCCAAACGCCGGGCGCACTCGAAGGCGAGCTGCCGAACCAGAACGGCGGCGACTCCAGCGAGGGCGCGCGCTGCATCGACTCGGCGTCGCCGGCACTGAGCACGGCTTGCGCGCCGTATGCAAATAAACCCCATTTGGTCTCCGCCAGCCGTTCGCGCGAGCCGAAGATCTCCAGGTGCGCTTCGCCGATATTCGTCAAGACGCCGATGTGGGGGCGTGCGATGCGCGCGAGCTGCGCGATCTCGCCCTCGTGCCGCGCACCCATCTCCACGACGATGGCGCGATGTTCGGCACGCGCCTGCAGCAGCAGTTTGCTGACGCCGATCTCGTTGTTCTCGTTTGCGGGCGTCGCCAAAACGGAGCCAGGCCCGAACGAATGCGTCAGCAGCTGTCCCAGCAGATGTTTGGTCGTCGTTTTCCCCGTGCTGCCGGTGATGCCGATAACCTTCGCCGGCATCTCTTCGCGCACGGCACCTGCGAGCGCCATGTATGCGCGCGTCGTGTCCGGCACGATCAGCGCGGGAACGCCGGACGGTACCGCATCTGCTCTATCCGCAACGATTGCGGCGGCGCCGCGCTCGAGCGCCTGGGCGATAAATCCGTGGCCGTCGAAGCGCTCGCCGCGCAGCGCGAGAAAGGTCTCGCCCAACGCGACCGTTCGCGTATCGGTCGTGATGCGCAGCTCGGATGGAAAACGATCGGGGTTGAGCAGCTCGCCGCCGGTGGCTTCGCGCGCTACTTCGGGCGTCAGCGTCATGCGTGCGCCTTCCGGCGCTGCGCGAGCGCATCGCGCGCAACTTCGACGTCATCGAACGGCAGCGTCTGCGTTCCGACGATCTGATAGTTTTCGTGGCCCTTACCCGCGATGACGACGACGTCGCCGGGCTGCGCATCTTCGATTGCCGCATGAATAGCGGCCGATCGATCGACGATGGTTCGCGTATCGCTGCCGCCCATGCCGGCCACGATCTGGTCGACAATCGCTTGCGGATCTTCCGTTCGCGGATTGTCCGACGTCACGTAAGCGCGGTCGGCAAACCGGGCAGCGATCTCGCCCATCTGCGGGCGCTTGCCGCGATCGCGATCGCCGCCGCAGCCGAACACGACGATCACGCGTCTCGGGGTGAGATCGCGCGCCGTGCGTAAAACGTTCTCCAGCGCATCGGGCGTGTGCGCGTAATCGACGATCGCGTCGATATCGCCGCCGCGCACGTGTTCCATCCGGCCCGGAACGCGTTCGAGCGCGGCAAGGCCGCGTGCGCTGTCCGCGTCGGCCACGCCGAGCGCGCGAGCCGTCGCTACGGCGCACAACGCGTTCTCGACGTTAAAGCGGCCCGGGAGGCGCACGTCAAAGCGCGTGCCGTCGATAGCGAAACTGCTGCCTGCCGCGTGAAAGTCGATCGTTTCCGGACGAAGATCCGCGTGGGCGCGAATGCCGTACGTCGTTACGTCTTTGCGCCCGCGGAGCTCGCGGCTCCAGCGTTCGCCGTGCGCATCGTCGGCATTCAGCACCGCGTGCGGCGCTGCATCGAAAAGGCGCCGCTTCGCAGCCGCATACGCTTCGAACGTTTGATGGAAATCCAGATGATCGCGAGTGATGTTCGTCAGCGCGCCCGTGCGGAACCGAACGTCGCTCACGCGTCCGAGCGCGAGCGCATGCGAACTCACTTCCATTGCCGCCGCTTTCGCGCCGGCATCGCGCATCTGCGCGAGCAGCGCATGCAGTTCCGGTGCAAGCGGCGTCGTGTTCGCGAGCGGCCAAGTTTTATCGCCGAAATGCGCCCCAACCGTTCCGATGACACCGCACGGGGCACCGCCCGCGTCGAGCATCGCGGCGATCATGTGCGTCGTCGTCGTTTTCCCATTGGTTCCCGTGACGCCGGCAACCATCAGCGACTGCGACGGGCGATCGTAAAACGCGTCCGCTACTTGCGACGCCGCGCGCGCCGAATCCGGAACGACGATAACGCTCGCGTCGCCTTCAACGTGCATCGCTTCCTCGACGACGACGGCGGTTGCGCCGCGTTCGATAGCCTGCTGCACGAAACGGTGCCCGTCGGTGCGCTCGCCGCGCAATGCAACGAACAGCGCGCCCGGCGTAACCGCGCGCGAATCGATGACGAGCGACGAAACCGCGCGTTCGACCGGCCCGATGCACCGCGCACTTCCTGCGAGGCGTTCGAGCAGCGTCGCGAGGGAAACGCTGCGGTGTTCGTTCATGTCTACCGCGTCTTCGCCACCGAACGAGGACTGACCAAGCGTGGCGCGTGCGCCGGGTTCGGACTCGGCAGGACGGAAGGGAGGACCCCCGCGTGCAGCATCGCGGCTTTCGCGATCTCGTCGAATGCCGGCGCGGCGACGACCGAACCGTAGATTGCGTCCTGCGGTTGTTCGACTTTGACGTAGATCACGTAGCGCGGATGCTCGTAGGGGACCATGCCGATGAACGATGCGACGTACCCGTCGTAGCGGCCGTTGATGACTGCCTGCGCCGTGCCGGTTTTGCCGGCCGTGGTATACCCGGCGATCTTTGCCGCCGGGTTGCCCGTTCCGCGAACGACGACCGAACGAAGATACGAACGCAGCACCTGCGCAGTGTGTTCGCTGAACGCGCGGTGTTCGATCTGCGTCGGATATTCGTAAACGGTGCGGCCTTTGTCGTCTTGAATCGCTTTGACGATCCGCGGACGCAGCAGCATGCCGCCGTTCGCGATCGCGCAGTAGAAGCGTGTCATCGCGATCGGCGTCACCGAGACGCCTTGGCCGAACGACATCGTCGCGAGCGAGCTGCCGCTCCACGATGCGGGTTCGGGAACGAGGCCCGGCGACTCGCCGGCCAATCCGATATTCGTCGGTTCGGCAAAACCGAGCTTCTGCTCCATGTCGAAGAACCGGCGTCCGCCGATAGCCATTGCAACGCGCGCGATGCCGACGTTGAGCGAATCGGCGATAATCGTATCGAGGGTGTCACCCGCGGAACTCGGCGTTAGTCCGTCGAGTGCGTTATTAATCTGACGGCCGCCGACTTCCAGCGGGCCGATCGAGTTAAAGCGATCGCTGTTCGAGACCAGGCCGCTTTCGACGGCGGCAGCGGCAGTTACGAGCTTGAACGTCGAACCGGGTTCGTAGAGATCGGTTACCGCGCGATCCCGGTAACTGTCCGCCGGAAACTTCCAATATTGGTTCGGATCGTAGTGCGGGAAGTTCGCCATTGCGAGAACTTCGCCGGTCTGCGGATCCATGACGATCGCCGTGCCGTTCTTGGCGTGAAATGCGGTCACTTGTTTGCGCAGCGCAGCTTCCGCCGCGTACTGCAGATACGAATCCAGCGTCAGTTCTAAGGTAAGGCCCGGTTTGGCGGGTTTGAGCACTTGCGTGCGTCCGAACGGCAACGGCCGTCCGAACTCGTCGGCCTCAAGCGTGTTCTTACCCGACGTGCCCTTGAGCAGGTCGTCGTACGAGTACTCGATGCCGCTCAAACCGTTCTCGTCGATGCCGACAAAGCCGAGCACCGTCGATGCACTTTGTCCGGAGATGTCGATGCGGCGGCCGGTATCTTCTTCGATGACCGAAACGCCCGGAAGGTTGAGCGCCTGCACTTTATCGGCGACGTCGTGCGTGATCTTGCGCGCGAGCCACACGAACTGCATGTTGCGGTCGTGCATGAGTTTCTGCGCGGGAACGCTCACGCGGCCCAGGATGCGGGTCAGCGCCGCAATCGTTTGATCGGCATCGCCCAAATCGTGCGGCACCGCGTACACGCTCTCGGACGGCAGCGAGTGCACCAAGATGTTTCCGTCACGATCGAGGATGCTGCCGCGGCGTGCGTAGACCTCGACCGTATCGCTGCGCTGATCGAGTGCTTCTTTCGCGTAAAGCGGTCCCTTGATTAATTGAACGTTGACCAGACGCCAGCACAAAAACACGCCGATCGTGAGCAGCGCGTAAAACAAGATCTTCGCCCGCCGGGGTCCGACGCGCGCGAAAGTCCGCTTATGCATGCGAGCTTCGTGCGGCCGTTATTTTGCGCCGAACAATCCGGCGAGACTCGAAAGAAACGCCAGATGCGTTCCGGTCGCCGGTGCTTCGGGCGCCGGCAGCGTCACGAGCGCGAACTGCTGCGGATCGCTCATGTGCAGCCGTGCGGCGATCGCACTCAAACGATCGTCGCCGCGAAGCGACGCGAGTTGCTCGTCCAAGCGCGCCGTTTGCGCTTGAAGCGTGGCGCGCTCGCGCTGCGCCTTTACATATTTATAGTTGAGGCTGGTCAGGTGCGCGTTGAGCGAGAGGTACGCCATGAACAGCACGAGCGCGACGCTCAAGCACGCGCTGAACTGCACGAGGGTGCGGTAACGCGCGCGCTCTTTTTTCGAAAGGCGGCGCTGCGTGGCGTTCCTTGCCGTGCGTACGGGTTGCGGTTGACGAAGCGCGTACATGGATCAGCTGGCCTTCCGTTGGGCGGCGCGCAGCTTGGCGCTGCGTGCGCGAGGATTACGTGCGATCTCCGCCTCGTCGGGCGCGATCGGTTTCTTGGTGAGGACTTCCAAACGATCGTCTTCGCGGAACTTGTGCTTCACGATGCGATCTTCGAGCGAGTGAAAACTAATGGCAACGACGCGCCCTGCGGTACGAAGCCGGCCGGCTGCCGCATCCAAGCTGTCTTTGAGCGCATCGAGTTCGTCGTTCACCGCGATGCGCAGCGCTTGGAACACGCGCGTCGCCGGATGGATGCGTTCGCGCTGACCGGGGCGGTGCAGCAGCCCGGCAATGAGGTTGCCGAACTCGAGCGTCGTTTGCGGCAGCGCACCCGCAAGGCGGCGCTGCACGATGAGCCGCGCGATCTTTCGCGATGCACGCTCTTGCCCGTAATAGAAGAAGATATCGGCCAATTCGGATTCGCTGGCCGTCATCAGGACGTCGTATGCGCTCTTGCCGGTGTTCGGATTCATGCGCATGTCCAGCGGAGCGGGCTCGCGGAACGAGAATCCGCGCGATGCATCGTCAAACTGCATGGACGAAACCCCCAAATCGTAGAGCACGCCGTCCACTTGGCCGATGCCAAGGGTATCCAGCACGCTCGAGAGCTCGCGGAAGTTCGCAGGCACGAAGGTGAAGGCGGGGTTGGTGATGGCCGCTGCCCGGGGTTGCGCGGACGGATCCGCATCGAACGAGATGAGCCGGCCGCCGCTCAGGCGTTCCAAGATCGCACCACTGTGGCCGCCCGCGCCGAACGTCGCATCGACGTAGATCCCATCCGGCCGGATAGCCAAGAGCTCCAGCGCCGGGGGGAGTAGGACCGGAATATGGCCGTTCACAGCCGTGCTCCATCATTAATACAGCCCAAGGTCGGCCATGAAATCGGCGACCTCGCCCAGCGGCTCGGCATGTGCGGCGTACCGCTCCTTGGCCCAGATCTCGATCCGGGTGTTGGAGCCGGTGGAGACGACCTCGCGTTCGATCCCGGCATAGGTGCGCAGCGCTGCGGGCAGCAGCAAGCGCCCTTGGGAGTCGCACGCGACCTGTTCCGTATGAGCGAAGACGTGGCGGACGAACCGGCGGTACCGGTCGTCCTTACGAGGCGCGGCATCGAGGCGGTTGCAGAACTCGGACCAAGCCGCTTCCGTATAAAGCGCCAGGCACGGGTCCGGCGGGGCGATCGTCAAGATGAACCCTGTGCCCAAACGCTCCCGGAAGCGCGCGGGAACAATGAGCCTGCTCTTTTCGTCAAGAGCATGCTCCACCGAGCCCGTAAAACGCGGCAACTCCGAGTGCAATTAGGCCTCCCTTGTTCACCACTATGCACCACTTCCCACCACTATACGCTTTGGGGGTGCGGGTTGCAAGGGAAGGCGAGCGTCGATCCCCTCCATCGGGGCGGCCCGCAGGCAGCGCGGCCAATAAAAAAGAGACCTGGGGGAGGGGCCAGATCTCTCTTTCGGGTTTCCGTTTAATGAAGACGGCGCGTCTTGCGACGCACGCTATTATTCGCAGCTTCCGGCTCCGTTAAACGCGCTTCGCCGCTACGCAGCACGAGCAGCACTTGGGGCCGTTAGCGGACGAAGCCCGCAATCGGGTTCAGCGCTGTACTCTCGAAGCCGGCGACGTCGAGCATCCCCGGGTCGTTGGGATCGGCAGCCGTGCAGCTGCATGGGCGAACAGCACTACAAAAAACAGCGACGCAATGCTGTCCTTGACGAGGTCGGCTTTTCCGCCGATCCCCGTATGGAACGCTCGAAATCGTTGCACCTCCGTTTCAAGTGCCGGTAGGACAATGACGAACGCGACGATCGATCCACAGCGTAAAGCGTCGCGCTGACAAAGCGCCACGATCGACATATGGCTGTTGCGCCTGCGGAATCCCTGATTTGATGCCACCGATGCGCGTTGCAAGATGTGCCACGTCATCCGCTTAACACGGCAGTCAAGCGTTTACAATGCAAACGCCGGGGAACGTTTCGCAAATGGCAGATTCACGCACGTTTACCGCAGACCAAGCCGCACAGATCACCACGGTCCTACGAAAAGCGGCCGGCCTCGAGCCGCAGGAGTTCGCGCTGCACGACTTTATCGGAATGATTTCCGATGAGATCGAGCTCTTACGAAACGCCGGCAAATCGGACGACGAGATCGCCTCGCTGCTCGCCGCCAATGGTGTTACGATTTCGGCCGAGGAGCTGCGTGAAGGCTATGTTCCACCCGAAGAGCGGACGTTTGCCCCGGATGGCTAAAGAAGGCAACCACCAGTGGAACACCAGGGGCAAGCCGGCAAAGTCATTCTTCAGCAGCGCGAATACGATTTAGCCGTCACCGATGATTTGGATGCCGAATTATCGGTGCTGCGCGGCACGCATTGTGTTGTGGACTTCCGGAACGTGACCTATTTTGACACAAGCGCGATGACCGTGCTGATCCGTGTCACAAAACACCTGCGCGCCGCCGAGCCTGGCGCGAGAGTCGTGCTCCAGAATCTTTCGCCGCCGATGCGCAAATTGCTGGGCATTGCCGGCCTCGACCGGTTTTTCGAAATAGACGAATAACCGTTACGGCGCATGCGCTGCAATATACGCGGCGTGTTCCCGCACGCGCGGATCTTGAATACCGTATCGAGTCGCCATCGCATTTGCGTGCCGCGCAACGTTCCACTTGCCGTTCAATGCGGCCGTCCACGCTAACGTATCTTGGGCGTAAATCTCGTTGCCGCGGACCGTCACCTCACGCTGTGCGATGCGGTACGCGTCTGCCACATGTGTGCGAT